>PUMJ01000289.1 GCA_003551305.1 Candidatus Brocadiaceae bacterium | reverse complement strand
GAACAGCCGGTCGCAGTCCACGTTGCAGAGAGCCCAGGCAACGGTAGCGCACGGACGCCAGCCTGTTTCGGCATCCCCTTCCGTTTCCATCTCGCACCCCGCGCGGTAGGCCACATCCCCGTCGCCGGTGGCATCGATGACAGTCTTGCCGTGGAACGTCACGTTTCCTTCTTTGGCGGCAACAACCACGCCGGTCACGCGTTTTTTCTCCTTGATCACGTCCGCGACGGGGCTGTAGAGCTGATAGTCGATTTCATACTGCTCGAACAGGTCAAAAAGAACCTTTTTGAGGTACTCGGGGTGTACGTTCAGGTTACCCCCGCTCCCCGGTGCATTAGGGTTCCGGCTGCCGGGTCGGGAGGCATCTTCGCCCCACGACCGGATGGCATCAATCAGAATTCGGTGAACACCGCCGCGGTCGGCTTCCTGGTTGTCCTTGAACAGGAAGTTGATCTCCATCCACATGGCTGCGGTTGCGGTGCCGCCAAACTGGCTGCGCGCTTCCAGGATCAGCGTCTGGGCGGCGTTGACTGCCGACCCGAGTGCAGCCCCGATGGCCGCAGGACCGCCGCCAGCCACGACGACATCGTAAGTCTTCTCCGGGTCGGGCATGCGATCGTACAGTGCTTCATTCGCTGGGCTCACGATGGTCTCCTTCAGGGGCGTAAACCGAAAAGGTAAGATGATTCAGTATTTCCACCGAAATAGCTTAACTCGACTTTCGACGTTAGAGAGGAAAGCCCGATCCCATCTTGGGTAGGTTGATGTCTGACACATAGCACCCAGGATGGAGAGCCAGATTATGGCTAAAGTATCGACGCTGGTGGGGCTGATGGCAAGTTTCGATCCGGCTTTGACCTCCCGCACTGCTGCCAGCCGGGCGGTGCTTCTGCGTGGGGCCGTCCTCAGCACCCGTGAGCGCGCCGTGACCGCCTGCCTGGTGGCCGCCTGGCCGTGGGTCAGAAAAGGCCGGCAGGCCTACGAGAATGTCCTGCGCAGGGCACAGTTCTGCATGCTGGTGATCCGGCAGCCGGAACCCGCCGACTGGGAGCGGGCTGTGGTGCAGTGGACGGGGCGCAGAGCAAGGCGGTGTGGCTCTGCTGCTGCACCGAGTTCTGGTATAAGGCGCCCGAAGGGCTGAAGGGATTCGCTGGGTGGTGGTGCGCGAGCCGGAGGGCGAGCGTCGGGACGAGGTCTTCTTCACCACCGACCCCGGCCTCGGGCCGGCCCAGACCTATGTGCGGCGCTGGTCGCTGGAGACGACATTCCAGCAGGCCCATCGGCACCTGGCGCTGGGGAGCCTGCGCAACTGGAGTGAGAAGGCGGTCAAAAGGTCGGTGCCGCTTCTTCTGGGGCTCTACTCGCTGGTGGTGGTTTGGTTTGCGCTTTACGTCGAAGAGCCCGAACAGTTCCGCATCGAGCGTCCTTGGTATGAGAAGCCGCGTGTGCCCTTCAGCGACATGCTCGCGGCGGCGTGGGCCGACACCGTGGCCGAGGCACTTTTGGGAGGCCCGACATAGCCATCTGTCGGCGAAAACTCTGGCCCCTCGATGCCCTGAGAGCCATGACGCACCGCTACGGCAAGAACCGCGCCGCATAACGTCGAAAGTCGAGCTCAGCCCGTCGGTGGTGAAAACGCGGAGCGTGGATACCTCGCTGTTATGCTCTGCCTGCCGGGCGTGACTTCGTGTACACATGATAACGTGAGGTCGACTGGTTACCGGGATTCCGAAACACTGGACATCCCATTGCCCCATCCGGCGGGTGCTCGGGGCAATCCAGATGCCGAGGAGGGCGCCTCGGCGGCCTATGGGGTGAGCAAAGGGGACTCATAGCCTGCCGGCGCTGGTCTTCGGGCGCGGCCTGGGTGCGTCAAGCTCCCGCGCGATCTCGCGCAGAGTCAGCCCCTCGTGCTGGAGTTTAATGGTCCTGCGCAGGCGCTCCAGATGGTCGGGGCCAAAGACGGCCACGCCGGCCGGCAGCCTCTGTGCACAAGACGCAGACAGAGGGAATCCGCCCCTCACGGCCGGCCCGCCGGTGGGGCGCCGCTACCCGGGCAGGCACAGGCTTTGGATGTCTTTTTCGATGAGGAGGTGGCCGTGTTCGTCAGACGCGAGGAAGGGGGCCTGGTAGCGGGGCTTGAAGCGCATGGCGACCGGGCGCCCTTCGGAGCGTGAGGGGGCCCTCCCAGCCCATCTTCATTGTGCCGAGGGACGGTGAGGCGTAGGTCGTAACGCTGTCGCTGTAGTCACAGCGGGCGGCCAGGACGGCGCGGCAGAACGCGTCGAAGGACGGCCACCGGCCGCTGTGCCCCAGCTCACACACCCAGGGGTTGTCCGGCGTGTCGGCGCGCATGGTGCGGTCTATGTCGATGGCGTCGTTGCGGAACGGGTACTGCCCCGTCATCGACTGAGCCCGCGTCGGACCGCAGACGAGCGTGCAGTAGACGTCGTCGAAGCGCATGCCGCCTGCCGCAGGCCGTCTATAACGGGCGTGTGGAAGCGGTCGCCGTGCGCAGAAACTGGCGTCGTGTCGGATGCATCGGTTCTCTCCATTCGCTTGACGTGGCGATGGGCCCGGAGTATACCCCTGCTGCCGAGAAGGATCAAGCAGATAGAGCCCCACGCGCCACGGCGCTGCTGTTCGTGCAGGAGACCTGCGGGATGATCGGCCAGGTGCCGCACGTGGTCTTCCCGCAGTCTCTCATCGCCCAAGACGACGGCACGGTGAAGATCCACTACGACGCCGCCGACTACGTGGAGTGCTTGGCCACCGGTAAGCTGCAAGACATCATGACGGCTTGCTTCGAGCAGTGAGGCGAGGGATGATACGATGAGCGCAGATTCCATGGCCACCAATCCGCCCGAAGCGCGCACGCCGGGACTGCGGCCGAACATCCTGATTCTGCACACCGACCAGCAACGCTACGGCAGCCTGGGCTGCACTGGCAACCCCCATGCCCGCACGCCTAGCATCGACGCCCTCGCCGCCGAGGGCACTGTCTTCACACGTCACATCGTCGCCAATTCCGTCTGTATGCCATCACGCGCGACGATGATGACCGGACTCTATCCGCCGGCGCACGGCGTGTGGGATAACGGCGTGGCGCTCAACCGCCGAGAGTACATCGATTACAGTCGCGTACGACACGGGGAAGGAACGGTGGTGGAGCCGGTCACGATTGCCGACTTGTGCTCTCAAGCCAATTACCGTACGGCTTGCTTCGGTAAGATGCATCTGACGCCTTTTCTTTCTCCGGCGGATTACCGCTTCCCCGAGTCGCAGGTCTGGTGGGGGCAGGACCCTCACGACCTGCTCGACTGGCATGGGCCCTACTACGGCTTCCAGCACGTTGAGCTGGCCTTCAACCATGGACAGATTGCCGAGGGGCATTACCGTGTCTGGCTGCAGCAGAACCACCCCGAGGTGTATCGGCGCGCACGGGCAAGCCCGCCCGGCGACGTGATACCTGGCCTTCATGACCTCAGACCGGCCGAAGTGCCGTTGGAACTGCACCCGACTACCTGGCTGGCCGACCGTTTCGTGCGGTACCTCAGGCGGCAGGTGACGGACGAGCGGCCGTTCATGGCCTTCGTCGGCTTCCCGGATCCCCACCACCCCTGGGAGCCCACGCGCGAGGCGCTGGAACTGTTCGTCGACAGTGACGTGCTGGCGCCTCACGATGTGGAGGGCACGGACTGGGAGGGGTACGTGTTCGACAGTGCTGGCGGACCTCTCGTCGGCTGGACAGAGGAACAGAAGCGCATCGTGCGCCGCTACACGCTGGCGCAGGTCTACCAGATAGACCTGGCGGTGGGTGCTATCTGCGATGCGCTTCAGAGCAGGGGGCTGTGGGAGAATACGCTGGTCGTTTTCACCAGCGATCATGGCGACTTCCTGGGCGACCATAACTTCCTGCGCAAGGGCATTGGGGCGGCGAACTCCCTGCTGCACGTGCCCTTCATGGCGCGCATCCCCTGGATGAAGCACGCGCCGAGCCACGTCGACCGGGTCATGAGCAACTGCGACCTGATGCCCACTGTGCTCGCGCAGGCCGGGCTGGACTGCCCCGAGTACCTGCACGGTCGGGACATCTTCCAGGTCATCGCTGGCGGACATGAGCACCGGGCGGCCGTATACTGCAGCCGCGGTGCGCCCGCCTCGAACAACTGCAGCGTGTACGACGACCGATACCGCTATACCATCTACCCCTGCCAGGGGCGCGAAGAACTTTTCGACCACCAGGCCGACCCCGGCGAATGCCGCAACCTCGCTTCGGACCCCGCGCACCGCGCAAGGTGCGAAGCCATGCGCCACCTGGTGAAGGAGCACTTGCTGGTGCACCGCAACCCCATCGGAGGACGCGTATCCGCCTGGTAGCCCCACCTGGGGCGAAGAAGCGCCGTCATGCTTCGCCTCCACTCCCGCAGGGTGCCATCCTGAGCCAGTCCGGCCATAGCTGGGAGGCCGAAGGACCTCGCCGCTCGCCGGTGCGCGGGCCGATACCGTTTCTCGCGTAGCCGTGGCTAACGGGCGGCTTCGATGGCGTAGAAGATAGTCTGGTGCTCCGATTTCAGGTCCAGGTGGAACCTGCCGTCGCGAGAGACCAGGCGGATGGCCGGGCCGCGGCTTCCGTCAGCGCGCACCGGGTAGGCGTTGACGACCCTGCCCCGGGCGGCGAAGCTGACGCGTCCGGTGACCGGTTCGCAGATGACCGGCGGGCCACCCCCATCAAGGAATCTGGTCATGGGGGGGTTGTAGACCATGCCCGTGTTCTGGCAGCGCGCCATGGCGACCAGCAGCAGGCTGGCGGATTCGGCGATGGGGTCATCAGTAAGGCTGTGCAGGGAGACGGCGGCGAAGGGCGTCTGAATCTCGAAGGTGCAGTCGCTGGTCTGCATGGGCTGTGCCAGCTCCCCGAGGCGGCCATAGGCCGCCTGGCTGCGCGGAGTGTTGATGCTGCCGACGCCCTTCTTCCAGTCGCGGTAGAGTTCGCCCGTGTCGCTGCGCAGTTCGCTGGAGGCGGGACGGTAGGCGTAGGAACTCTCCACGTCCCATTCCCGCTTGATAGGTGCGCCCGCCGGCGGCTCGAAGCCGGGAAGCAGAACCATGACCCGATGCCTCTCCAGGTCGGCGCAGAAGCCGGCCGTATTCCAGTACTGCATGGCGAATCCGTCGGCGAAGCGCAGGTGGAAGACCTCCTCTTCCGGAATATGCAGGACAACAGTCTCGCGTGCCGGAGCCACGTCGCCACGGCGGTATATCAGCGCGCCGGCCGCCATGCCGCCTATGCTCAGCGGGTCGCTCTCGTGTTCGAAGGCTCCGAGGGTGCGCGCCGGCGACGCGCTCTGGCTGAAGGCATAGGCGTTCAGACAGTCCCATCCCTGCAGCGCCGACACCGCCGCCAGCCCCAGCAGGTAGGGCGCGCGGTGATACTTGGGCGGGTTGTTGCCCAGTTCGCTGGAGGCGACCGCCTTGCCGGCCAAGGCGACGCCGCCTATCTTCCCGAACGGGCCGCCAGGCACATGAGGGGGATGCTCTATCCACGAACCCCCGAGCCCCGAGCCGGGGCCGAGCTGGTCGCCGCCGTAGTAGAGGTGCATGTCCATGAAGTCGGCGCCCGCCTGCGGCACCACTTCCCATGTCCAGCGAGCCCAGTTGTTGAAGGTAATTGGAACGCGCACGCCCATCCCTCTGAGAAAGGCCTGCGACTCGCGATAGAAGCGCTCGTGCAGGTGCATCATGAAGCGGATGTTGTTCTCACCGTGGTTCTGGGTCAGGACGTTGGCCTCCTCCCACGGCAGGCCGTTGGTCTTCCAGGCCCAGTCTTCGTAGCGCTTGCGCAGCACGTTGATGTAGTGCTCCTCCTGCACTGAGGCGAAGCTGACCAGCAGGCCCTCGTTGATGATCTCCGTGTTGGCTATGGCCGGCTCGTCCTTGTAGGCCACGCCGGTGAACTCGTTGACGTGCGTCCAGACCTGTTGCCACTGCTTGCGGATCAGCTCCTGCATGCGCTGGTCGAAGTAGATGTAGGGATGCAGGTTGAAATTCTTCGGCCCCGTCCAGTTGTACTCGACCACGCCGTCAGCCTCCGTGAAGTGCCGCTGCACCCACGGGTCGAGCATGACGTATATGCCGCGTTTCTTCAGCTCGTAGATGGTGCGGTCGAGCGCCCGCATGCCGCGCGGGTTCAGGTGCTGAGTGGTGCCGTCGGGATGGTTGTAGTCGATGATGGGGTTGGCCCAGCTGTCCAGGTGGTGCAGGCGCACCACGTTGACGCCGAGCCTTGCCAGGCGTTCGGCCAGTTGCCCCGCCCGGTGGGGGTCCTCGGTGAGCACGGCCCAGGCTGTGAGGTTGGTGCCCCAGAAGCGCACCGGCGTGCCGTCCTCGAAGACGAAATGGCCGTCCCGCACGGTGACGAAGCCGTGCGCGCCGGCGGGGATGTAGTTGCCGTCGGCGTCCTTGTTCAGGAAGCTCAGATCGATAGGCACTCCCTTGGGGCCGACCTCGTAGGGGAACCAGTCGCTAGTGTCGTCCGAACGCCCGGCGGCGGCGATGGTGAGAATCGGCTCGACGGGCTCTGTGAACGTGAAGGCGAAGGTGGTCTTCCTCGGTATGCCGGCCTGCAGGGAACTGCCCGTTAGCACAACCCTTCCCACGCCGTCCATGGCCACCTCTCGCGCCGGAGAGATGCTTACGTGCACCTGCCGGCCTGCATGGTCGGTGAAGGTCAGGTTGTCCACGCTGCTCCCGATGCTGCCGCGTCCCAGGGGGATTGGCGCCTCCGTGCGCGTGCCGTCCGCATGGCCGACGACACACTGCGTGCCAGCGAAGAACGTGCGCAGGGCGTCGAGACGGAGCACAATCTGGGTCAACTCGACGTCGCGGTCGGCCGTCAGTTCGTACACCACTTCCACAGTCCGCTCGTCTGCGCGCCGCATTTCGTGTTGCATGGCGATGGACGTTGCGGCGCCAGGCACGGGGGTGTCTCCGGCCACGAGCCGGCGGCCCCCGACGGTCTGCTCCTCGCCACGCAGCCTGAAGCCGCGCCAGTTCGGCGCCCAAGCGTCCACGCCGAACCGGAAGTATATCCGCTGGCCGGACAAGACGGTGTAACTGGTCGCGTCTTCCGGGTAGATGGAGAACTCACGAGCCTCTACAGTGGATGCGGCCGTAACGACCACCAGTGCCAGGACCGACAGTAAGAGCCTTGCCGACATGGTGCACCTCCGTTGTCCAGCGCTCCGGCGAAACGTCGAAGTGCGTTACTCGGGCTTGCCTCCCTGTTGAGCGAACGTCATGCAATATGAACAGATTGTGCACGTGCTGTCAAGCCCCGCGAGCGCCTTTCCGAACGGAGCTGACGCCGCCGTGCGGCAGGCGTGGGCCGACTACCTGCAGGCGTCCGGCCGGGACGGCGTCTTCGTCTACGTCTCCGACCACGGGGACACATGCGGCGAGCACGGCATCTTCGGCAAGCAGACGTTCTACGAGGGCTCGGCCGCCATACCGCTCGTGTTCGAGGGCCCCGGCGTCAGGGCCGGTGCCACGCCGGACGACCCGGTCAGCATCATGGACGTGGGCCCGACACTGTGCGAAATGGCGGGCGTGGAGCCCCCGCCCGCGCAGGACGGCCGCAGCCTGCTGCCGGCTCTGGGCGGCGACGCCTGCCCCGCCGGCCGCGCGGTGCTGAGCGAGTGGATGCAGGAACACGACGGCCGCCTGCTGCCCGGGCGGATGCTGAGGCGGGACCGATGGAAGTTAATAACCTTCGACGGCCTGGAGGGCGCCGACCTGCTGTTCGACGTGCAGGAAGACCCCGACGAATTGAGCAACCTGGCCGAGACCCGGCCCGGGACCGCCTCCCGGTTGCGCGAGGCGGCCCGCGAGGGCTGGGAGCCGGAGCGCCTGCGCGCCCGCCATGCTGAGAAGAAGGCCCACTTCCGCATCATCCAGGAGTGGGGCCGCAGCGTGGAGGTGGACGAAAGCGAAGCATGGCAGGTCCCGGCCGAGTTCTGCGACCTGCCCGAGATCGCCGAATAGGGGCCGGGCTACGAAGGGCCCCGGCCGGCCCGGACGCGCAAGGCACGCTCGGCGTTGCGGTGCCAGCGGGCCAGGTCGTCCTTCGGGATGTACCAGAAGGCCGGGTGCACGATGTTATGGTAAGTCTCCTCGTCCATGGTGCGCAGGGCTTCATCGGAGAGATGCGGCGCCATCTCTTCCAGCCACGGCGCCGGTTGCAGCTCCCGCCACCTCCCCTCGTTCAAGGGGCAGACAAGCTGGCATTCGTCGCAGCCGTACACCCAGTGCCCCATCCGCCGCCATAGCTCCTGCGGTATCGGATGGGGCGCCCGGTAGGTCAGATGCGCGACGCAGTGGTCCCACCGCATGCAGAGAGGCTCCGTCAAGGCGTCCGTGGGGCATGCTTCGATGCACCGGCGGCAGGAGTTCGGACAGGCAAGCTCGCGGGTGGGCGCGCCGGCAGGCAGTTCCCGGTCCACGCAGAACGTCACCACGTTTATCCACGAACCGTAGCCGCCCGCGTAGGCGAAGTTGTTGCGTCCGAAACGCACGACGCCGGCCCGGACACCCGCCCACCGGTCGGGCACGGGGACGTCCAGCACCCGGAGCCCCAGCTCGCCCAGGCCCGCGCGAAAGCGGTCCCCCGTGCCGTGGTCGGGGCAGGCGGGGTATCGGTGGTCGAAGAGGTAGTTTCGGCCGATGCCGCGGGACACACCCTCGGGCATTTCGTACTTGCCGTACCACAACACGCAGACGATGATCGACCGCACGTCGGGATCACTCTCCTGCGGGCGGGCGTTGGGCAGGAGCGAGCGATAGAGAGACGCCGCCGCGGGGAAAGCGGCAATCCTCTGTTCGATAGCTTCAGCAAACTTCTCAAACGCAACGGCCGAAGCTATGCCGCAGTCCACGTAGCCCACCTCGGCGGCAAGCCGCCTTATGGCAGCAACCGTCTCTTCGGCGTTCATCCCTCCCCCGTCAGCCTGTTTCTGGAGCACGAACTCCGGGCATCGAAATCCCGTCTCTCTTGCTAAAGTACGCCCCCGGAGCGCCATCTGTCAAGG
>PUMJ01000077.1 GCA_003551305.1 Candidatus Brocadiaceae bacterium | reverse complement strand
CTCGGATACCCGGGGCTGCGCCCCGGGCTGGTATATTGCGCCCCGTTGGGGCGGCTCTTCCAGCTGCCGGCCCCACTCCAGGGATCACCATTCGTGCCTGTCGCGCAACCCCACATCGTCCGGGCCGCGTCCCTTGGAGTGCGGCGGCGGACAGCGCGCAGTCCGCACGTCCGCCGCCAGGCGGACCCTGGAGTGCGGCGCGCTCTATGAGCGCGCTGCTCGCCGGCGCCCTGCCGTTGCGGGGCTTGCCCCGCTCTTGTCTTTTCACGGAGCGCGGTTCGACGCCCGGGTGCGCCCGTCCATCCACACGTTCTCCGGCCTTTCCCCCGGCGGCGAGCCGCCGGGTATGAGGGCGGCGCCGCGCTCTGCGAGCGCGCAAGGCACCGCACTCCAGAAATCACCGTTCGTGCATGGCGCACAGCTCAACATCGTCCGGGCCGCGTCCCCTGGAGTGCGGCGCGCTCTGTGAGCGCGCTGCTTGCCGCCGCCTTCTCCGACTGCCGGCTTGCCGGCAGCGGGAACCACGCATTGTGCCTGAAACCCCTGTGGCGCCCCTCCCGGGCACGGGGGGCCTATTGCGGGGGGGTGGCGGCTTTTCGGATGGCTTCCCACGTCTCGGGGGAGACGAGTTCCCTGGCTTCTTCCTCGATTCGGATGAGGGAGAGCCGCCCGGACTCCGTGTAGGCCGTGGTGATGGTGCCGGGGCGATGGAGGCAGACGAGCATCAGATCCCCGTCCTGCGGCCGCCTGGCCAGCACGTAGCTGGCCCCGCGCGGGCTGTGGTCGAAGGGGCAGCGGAAGAGCCGGTTTATCTCCGCGGTCTGCTGCTGTCCATAGTACTCGATCATGGCGCGGCGAAGCTCATCGATGCCGGCGGCATCCCGGCGCACCCGGCCCATCCGTCCGGCACGGAACATGATGTCGCGCAGGTTCTGGCGGCAGCGGTACTTGGGGGTGGGCTGGAGGTTCATGACGTAGTGGACCCACTGGCGCTCCAGCTCCCCCAGGCTGGGGCCGCGCCGGCCGAAGGCGTTGCGGAATGCACTGGCGGCGCTGATGCGGCGGGCCGACTGGCGCAGGAACTCGTCTAACGTTTGGGCGTAGCGCCCACCCTGGCCGTGGGCCAGGAAGTGGACGACCGACCACGCCTCGCTGTAGCAGCCGCGGGCCCGCCACTCCGCGTTCTCCATCACGAACAGCTTTTCGAACGGGATGTAGGTGCCCTCGCGTATGGCCCGCTGCACGGCGGTGAGCCGGTGGGTGGGCACCTCCCCGACAACGAATCGCTGCCCGTCCCACGTGGAGTACTGGAAGTAGACGGCCATGCCCTCGTTGAGCCAGAGGGGGAACCACGGGTCCAGCGCGTGGTGGACGAACAGGTGGAGCCCCTCGTGGTAGAGGGTGCGCAGGACGTCTTCGCGGGTGTATCCGTCAGCGTGGGCGGCTATGAGGTTGCGCCGGCCCGAGTAGAACCCCGCCACATGACCGGTACCTCCCATCTGCCCGTGGAGTTCGGCCAGGTCGTCCCTGCGGGCGAAGACGTAAACCCGAGACCGCACGTCTACCTCGCCGTGCCGGGCGAACAGCCGCGCGTACTCGCGGTGCATCGTCTCCATGTGCATCCCGATGAGGCGCGCGAACTCCGGGCTGGTGTCGGTGTGGATGTCGTAGTTCGGGGTGCTGTGCGTGTAGGGCCACCGGGGCGCGGCCGCCCAGACAAGGACGAGCCAGAAAAACACCTTCTTCCCCCGCATGGCATGCCTCCTGCCCCGTCCTTCCCGGTCGGCGGGAAAGCCCGCGGGACGGTCCCTGTTTTCGGCGCCTTCTCCCTCGGCTACCCGGCAAAGGCTATTGTAGCCCGGCAAAGGAAGGTGTCAAGCCTGTCATGCGGAATAGGACGGCACAACGCGTCCCGTGGCGCCCCTTCAGGGCGCGGGCTTGCGGGGGGCGTTCGGGGGACCCCGGGCGGCGCTCTTTCAGCGCCGCGTCCCGTTGGGGCGATGCCAGGGCGCAGTACCAATGGACGCCCGGCCCGGCCGCTCCGCCCTGTCCCACCGGCGGTGAGCCCCCGGAAGCTATCACCGCGAAGCGCAGATAACGACACGCGGTTGCACTCCGGGGGGATAACGTCTATACTTACGTATCATGCCGCCGGCGTGCTGCCGGCACAGGAGCGACCGGGCCGGCGAAGCGTTTTTTGCGAAACGAACCCAATGCGTCGTAACGTCTTGTTGTGACAGTATTTCGGTGTGTGGGTGCGCTGGGGCAGTGAACTGTGTGCTCTGTTGCGTGTGGTATGCGGCGGCATCGAGAACGGGAGTAGCCAGCTCTGTGTTCTAAGAGAACTCCAGGGCCTTGCTTGAATCCGCTTGGTCGATAGCCGAGGTACGATGCTTCAAGGAGGCATTTAGCCATGCATGAAATCTCGTTGGCTGCCATTGAGCTGATTCTATACGTCATCGTGGCCCTCGTCCCCAAGCCCCGTCGGCTAACACCGCCACAATCAGAGGAAAGGGCCAGCATTGGGGGCCTTGTCGGTCGTATGAACGGTGGCCGGATCGTCAATTGTCATTCGGATGTGAAGATAACGATTGAGGGTGACCCCGAACGGTTTGATGTAGGTGGCCTGGTGGGCTCCATGGGTGATGGCTCCAGCATTACCGGTAGTTCAGCCAACGCAGACGTGCGGTTTGTCCCCGGGAGTTTGGACGGCATACTCAACTCTCGTTTGCCAGTAATTGACGTTGTCGGATGGGTCTTTGCGCTTGATTTCGGTCTATTATTCCTGTTGGTCAACTACCGTCTCGGTCAGATAGGTTCTGTGTGGCGTCTCGCAGCACTCTGTGTGTTGGCAATCGGCTTCTATATTTGGGTTAACATGTTTGTCATGAAGTTTTTCTGTCGAATACCAGATCATCCGTTCTTCTCTCTTCTGAAGCTTGCACTCCGGAAGCCACTTGACGTCTGGCCCTTTGTGATGAGGGGCCGATCTCGCTAACCGCCAGAGGTTGTGCATCAGTGTCCGCTCGGATGCAACTCCGTTAGGCCATAAAGGGAAGTTTGATTTCGTGTCCGCAACCGCGTTTCTGTTAGCGTCCTTGACACAGCAGTCGCCGAGTCGACTTGAGACCTACGAGCTGCGGGGTCATGCCGAAAGGCACAGCTTCAGGATCGAAATGTCCGCGTGCGGCCGGCACAGGAGCGACCAAGCCGGCGAAGCGTTTATTGCGAAACGAATCCAATGCGTCGTAAAGCCTTTTCTAAACAGGATATAGCCGCGACAAAGGGCGTCGGCTGGAGAGGCGAAAGATGAGATTCTCAGTGAGCCGGGGGTGCACCTACTGCGGCACGTGCGTGCTGGAGTGCCCCGTCGGGGCGATAACCCTCCGGCAGGACGGCGCGCGCATAGACCACCAGGCCTGCACCGGCTGCGGCGCCTGCCGCGAGAACTGCGCCTCGGAGGCCATCGTGCCCGCCGAGGCCGCCCATGACACTGGAGAGAGTGATGATTGAACTGAACGTGCAGGACGGCAAGCTGGTCCGCCCCGAACACCGGGTGGATGTGGAAGACCGCTACGACGTCGTGGTGGTGGGAGGCGGCGTGGCGGGGTTCGGGGCCGGCGTGGCCGCCGCCCGCACGGGCTGCCGCACCCTGATCATCGAGTCCCTCTCCGCCCTGGGCGGGCTCGCCACGATGGGGCTGGTCAACATCCCCCTCGACTTCGTCTGCGGCATCGGGGAGGAGATGTTCGAGGAGCTGAAGGCCGTGGACGGGCTCTGGCACCGCAACTCCGACCCGGAGAAGCACAAGCTGGTGCTGGACCGGATGGTCGAGGACGCCGGCTGCGACGTGCTGCTGGTGACCACGGTGGTGGACACGATCGTCCGGGACGGTGCGGTGCGCGGCGTGGTCGTCCACAGCAAGAGCGGATACGCGGCAGTGATGGCCGAGCGGGTGATTGACTGCAGCGGGGACGCGGACGCGGCCGCCTTCGCCGGGTGTGAGTTCGCCGTGGGGCGGCCCGCCGACGGGCTGACGCAGGCCTGCTCGCTGGAGTTCCGGCTGGGCGGCGTGGACTGGGACGCCTACCAGAACTCGGACCTGAAGGCCGAGGACCCGAAGTGGATCGAACTCATCCGGCGGGCCCTGCGGTCCGGCGATCTGCCGGAGGAGGTGGACAACCATCTGAACTGGATGACCCACGTGCCGGGCCGCCCCGAGCACTGCGGCATGGACGAAGTGAGCATCTGCTTCAGCCACTCGCGCAACTGCCGTCCGCTGGATAACCGCGACCTGACGCGCATGTACGGCGAGGGCCGCGAGCAGGCCGACATGCTGTGGCGCTTCATCCGCAACTGCGTGCCCGGCTTCGAGGACTGCTGGCTCATAGACACCGGCGCCCTGCTGGGCGTGCGGGACAGCCGCCGCGTGCTGGGCGAATACGTGATGAAGGGCTGGGACCTGGCCCGCCACGCCGCCTTCGACGACGTGGTGACCATCAGCGCCCACGGCTACGACGTGCACGGCCCCGACCACGTGGGCAACATCAAGTGGATCGAACACGAGATAGACGGCCGCACGCGCTACGTGATGGGCGGACCCAGCGGCTACGGCTCCAGCCACCTGCCGCCGGGGGGCCGGGACGCCCTCTGCGACCACAAGGGCCGCACCGGCGATGAGGTGCAGTTCCCGGAGCGCCCCTTCTACGACATCCCCTACCGCAGCCTGGTGCCGGTGGGGGTGGAGAACCTGCTGGTGGCCGGCCGCTGCCTGAGCGCCGACTTCATGGCCCAGAGCGGCTGCCGCCTGATCATGGCCTGCCTCAACATGGGCCAGGCCGCCGGCACCGCCGCGGCGCTCTCGCTCCGGCGCGATGTCCCGCCCCGCCGCGTGGACCGCGTCGAGCTGCAGAGGCAGTTGCTGGCCGACGGCATGAACCTGGGACAGCGGCACAGGGCCATCCCCGGCGTTACCGACGCCGCCCTCTGAATCTACACGATCGGTAATTCCCGTCGGTGGGTGCCCTGTCGTGACGAAGTAACGGATGGTGTTTGAAACCGGAGTCCGCAGTCTGCTATAAGGGGGGCGGCCTGAAACAGGCCGGACCAAATGAGGAACCCTAACGGCGCGTGGAGCCGGCCCGGCTTGGTAGGAGAAAACGCCGCGGGCGAAGCTCGGCCCCCGCCGTACTGTTGGTCTACGCTCATCTTGGCTGGAGGGAGTTAGGCATGCGTCGTTTGTGTGGCGTGACGGCAGTTGCCGTGGCGGTGGTTCTGCTGGCGGGCTGCAGCAGTAGCAGCAGTCGCCGTTTCAGGGCGTTTGAGGAGCAGTTCGTCTCACCCGGCGACACCGAGACGCTGGGTTACGATGACCTTGAGCCGGGGGACAAGGTTGAGCTGGCGGCGCGCAGCTTCGGGGTCGATTACGACTTCACGGTGGGCGAGTCGCCGGATTTCATGAACCCCTTGGGCTATGAGCCGACGAACCTGACGATCGAAATAGATGACGACGACATGGCCATCATCACGATGGAGACGGCCAGGCAGCGGATGGTCGTCAGGGAGGGCGAGTGGCAGAACGTCATCGGTGACTGGGGGCCGGACGAGGAGTCCCTCGTGTTCGCGGCGGACCAGCCGGGAGATGCCATAGGCGTCGCGCTCTCGCGCTTTTATGACTACGTCCACTTCGGGGCCTGGGTCCACTCACGGCCGACGGAACAGGCCTACACCGGGTTCTTCCGTCTGGGTCTGATGACGGAGCCCGCCGGCCTGCCCCAGGACGGCACGGCCACCTACAGCGAGGACGGCATCGTCACCTACGGCCAGGGGCTTCACATGGAGCACGGCCCCTATGACCTGGTGGGCGTCGGTCTCCACATCGAGGTGGACTTCGGGACGGGTGAGCTCGAGGGCGTCATCGAGGACGTCCATGCGGCGCCCGACTGGATGATAATCAGCGAGGCCATCGAGCTGGGCGACCCGGAGCCCTGGCTTGAGTCATTCAACAACATCTACCTCGCTGCCGATATCTCCGAGGACGCCTCCTTCGCCGGTCTGGCGGAGGCCTGTGAGTCGGGCGACAGTCCCTTCAGCTTCACCGAGGGCGCCGGCGGCATCGTGGAAGGCGAGTTCTACGGCCCCGAGGCCGAGGAGCTGGGAGGCCTGTGGATTCTCGAGGCGGACAATAACGTGGCTCTGGGCAGTTTCGGCGCTCCGCGCGACTGAGCCACCATCGCAGCCATGACGTCAGCGCCCGGCCGTGTGCCCCCCCGCGCACGGCCGGGCGTTTAACCATTTCGTTTGACAGAAAGGCTACCCCGCGTTAGATTTATCCGGTAAAGAAATGCAAAGAAGTACATGGTTGGTAAGAGGTGCTGCCGCCTTTATCGGGGCGGTCATGTGAGGATGGGAGAGACGGACCATGTGTGAGCTGATGCGGAGAACGTGGGTGCGGCGGTTCTCGCCTGCTGGGATGATGGGCGTGCGTCTCGGCGCCGGGCTCTGTGTGGCGCTTCTGGTGGCAGCATTGCTGGTGGGTTGCAGCAGCGGAACTCGCCGAAGACGAGCGCCCGACGTGTTTCCCCCGCGATACGCCGAAGATGAGGATGACAAGCTGCCCTACGACGAGATGCAGCCGGGTGATGATCCGGTGGAACTGCGTGCCGACGGGTACGCAATCCGCTACGAATTCGCAGACCAGGGTAAGTTGGACTCGATGACGCTGCTCGGTGAAGCACCGACCAACTTCACCTTCGAGATAGACGAGCAGGGGCGCACGCGGGTCACTCTGGAGAACGATGACCGGCGGTTCGAGTTCCGGGAAGGGCAGGACGGTCACGAGATGTGGACCGATGGCCCCTGGTCTTACCTGGAGGCAATTCAGCCGGACGACTCGTTAGGCATCCTGGCGGCGCGGCATTTCGACTATGTGCAGTTCGGCGGCTGGGCAGTGTATGGTATGGACTGGAGCGGAGATACGCCCTGGCCCACTGACGGCTACACCATGCGGTTTCGTCAAGGCCTGAGGACTCGCCCCGCCGGCTTGCCGCAGAACACAACGGCCGTCTATAGCGCAACGGACCAGGTTATGATCGGCGAGGGTTACCATTCGGTTTACGGACCTTTTGAACTGACGGCCGATAGCCTTGAGATCAGCGTGGACTTCGGCACCGGAGAGCTGGATGGTGAGATCACGGAGGTCTGGGCCGCCGAGGTGTTGCCGGTCATCGGATTGGTGGACGGCGGTGCTATCCCGGAGTTCCTCTCGTTCAACGACATTGAGCTGAAGGGCGATGTCTGGAGGCAGGACGCCACGTTCTCCGGCCACGCAAAGACCGGCGCGCGGAGAGAGAGTCCGGTCAGCTTCGGTTCGGGCAGAGAAGGCGACCTCTGGGGCGAGTTCTATGGCCCTGCGGCCGAGGAGATCGGAGGGATGTGGCACCTGAAAGACGGCCCGAACTGGGCCATCGGCGTTTTCGGGGCCCCCGAGCAGTGATCATCCCCCTGAGGCCGTGCTGCTCTCGCCCGATCTTGCAGGACCGATGCAGGTGGGCCCGCGCTAACAGGTTAAGAGGCCGGACCTGGCCGCATTGGGAGTGCCGCCCCGAGCCCCGCTGTTCAGCAGGCTTTCAGGCTTGCATCCCGACTCGGGAACTGTGACGACGCGGGCGAGTCGCGGTGAGTGATGTACCGTCATGACAGGAGAGAAGGACGATGTTCGGGAATAGATGGAGCGGACGGTTGTTGCTGAGCGACTTGCCTGCGAGAGCCGGACTTCCTGGCGGGTTGATGGCTGTTGCGATGCTGGCCATGTTGCTCGTCGGCTGCGGCAGCAGCGGAGGTAACGGGAACGGCTTCACTCCGTTTGTCGAGAAGTACATAGCGCCCGGCAGCACGGTGACACTCGACTATGACGATCTGGGACCGGGGGGTATCAGGCAACTCGCGGCGCGGAGCTACGGCATCGAATACAGCTTCGAAGATTGGGAAGAGAGCCAGCTGGCATCGGACCCGAGGATAAGGGGTTATCGGCAAACGAACTTCACCTTCGAGGTTGACGAGGACGGGCAGCGTATCATCACCATGGAGACCGCTCAGCGTCGGATGGTCGTGCGGGAGGAAGATGAGCACCACTTCATACGCGACTGGGGGCCGGAGGAGGGACATTGCGGCGTGGTCGGCGGGCCGCAGCCGGGTGATGCCTTCGGCGCCATGCTCTCCACATATCACGATTATGTCCACTTCGGCGCCTGGGTTTATGCGGTTCCGGAAGACCCTCCGGAGGAGGTCTACGTGGGCTTGTTCCGGCTCGGTCTGATGACGCACCCGGACAACACACCCGAGACCGGCGAGGCCACCTATAGCTCGGCCGGCCGCATGGCCATGTACGGGCAGGGGAACCATACCGACCACGGCGTCTATGACCTGATGGCCGATAGCCTGAACATCGAGGTTGATTTCGCAACGGGCGACCTGAGCGGGACCATCGGAGGCGTCATCGCCGCTGAGCAAGGCCTGGGCCTGATCGAGGCCGCCATCGAGGGCGAGGACCCGGTGTGGGAGTCCTTTAACGATATCTTCCTGGAGGGGAGCATCGTCGAAGACACGGCTGCCTTTGAAGGCGACGTCAGCGCCGGAGAGCCCGGAGACAGCCGCTTCAGCTTCAGCGAGGGCGCCGACGATGGACGGTTCGGAGGTGAGTTCTATGGCCCCGAGGCCGAGGAACTGGGCGGTATGTGGCGACTGGGGGCTCCCGATAATGTCGTGATGGGCGTCTTCGGCGGCACGCAGGACCCTCAGCCGTAGTCGAACAAGGATCATCAGGTGCGTGTTTGGCATGCCCCCGCGATTTGCCGGTCTGAATACGCGCCAAACGGTACGTCATCAGGGGATTCACCTCCGGCCGTGTGCCCCCGCGCACGGTCGGGCGTTTCTTCCCCCCCCTGCCTGCCGGCGGTCTGAAGCCCCATGAGCCTGAGCACACGCGTCAGCCTGACAGCCCTCCTGCTGCTGGTCTGCCCGGCTTTCGCCCTGACCTGTCTGGCTGAGGAGGAGGCCCCCTCCCCTGTGCGGGAACGCATCGAGCTGACCGG
>PUMJ01000242.1 GCA_003551305.1 Candidatus Brocadiaceae bacterium | reverse complement strand
GAGCCGGCACTGATCGCCGGCTGACCGCTCAGGTCGGCCGCGCGCGCCTCGGCGAGGGTCTCCTGGAAGGTCTGACGGGCCGCCTGCAAATCGCCATGATCAAGCAACCGGCGGGCCCTCTGGAGTTTGCTGATGACGGAATCGGCGAGTTGCTCCTGTTCGTCGGCCTGCCGGCTGACTGTCTCCAGCTCCTCGGCCGCCTGCGCGCGCAGCTCATCGGGGGCCAGGGCGGCCGGCGCCTGGCGGACAAGGGACAGCACACCGACGGCCTTGGAGAACTCGCCGGCGGCCTGATACTGGGCGCTCATCGCCAGAAGTTGTTCGCTCTGGGAGCGCACGACCCTACGCGGCAGGCCGAATTCGGCTTCCACATCCGCCATGACGGCATCATGGGTCCGCCGTTGCTGTTCGGTCAGGGGAACGTCTTGTTCGGCCGCCAGGGAGGCCGCCTCTTCGGCTTTCTGCTCGGCGGCCAGGGCGTCCGTCTCGAGCAGAGATTCCGCCTCGGCCAGTTTCTCGTCCACGCGCCGGCGGACGGCGTCCTGCCGTTCCTGTTCGGCGTGCCACTGCCGGATAGTCGCCAGGCGGCTCTGCACCTCCTCGGCCTGGCCGGCCAGCACGGGCACGCCCTCGGCCTCGGGCCGCTGAAGCACCTCGGCGGCCTCGTTCAGAAGCTCCTCGGCCCGCTGCATGCGGCCGGCCTCCATCGCCCGATCAGCTTCCTGCAGCGCGTCGGCAACGCGCTGGTGGATGCGGCGGATGGTCTCTGCGCGCTGGGCCAGCTCGAGCGCCTCTCGCTCGGCGGCGGCCAGTTCCTCAACGCGGCGGGCAGCCAGCAGGCGGCGGGATTCGGCCAGCATACTGCTGACATCCTGCTGCACTTCCGGTTCGAGCCGCACATCGCTTTCGGCAACCTTGCCCAGGCGCCGCACCGCCTCCTCGAACTGCTCGTTCTCGAAAGCGGCCTTGCCCTCCTGGTAAGCGGCACGCAGGCTGCTCAGTTCATCCTCGACATGCTCGAGGGTTCTGGGCAGGCGGCGGTTTCTGCGCCATCCGAGGCTGACATCCAGGTCGCGGGCCGCGCGCAGATGCTCGGCGGCAAGGGGGTACTCGTTCCGCTCGTAGGCGCCCATGCCGAGTTCGAAATGCTCTTGAGCCAGCCGGACTCGCTCCTGCTCGCTCAGCACGTCCCTGGGCTCGGTCGGTTCCTCGACCGCCGGCGGCTCAACCTCCTCTACGGGGGGCTCTTCGTCTACGGGTTCTCGTTCGGCGACGGCGCGCTCGTGCAGAATGCTGTCAATGCGCTGAATCCTGGCGTGCACAAGCTCCCACTGCTGCTCCGAAAGGTGCTCGGGCACATCCCCCAGCGCTTCGAACAGGGCTCTTGCCTGTTCATATTCCTCCGCCGCGAAGGCATCCTCGGCCCGCTGCAGCACCTCTTCCACGTCAACGGGAGCGGGGGCGGTGGCCTCGGGCGCCGTCGGTCGGGCGTCAGGCGCGCAACCCGCCAAAAGGCCGACACCAACAAACGCAACAGCAACCACAATCAGCGTGCGACACTTCCCTCGATGCATGACAACTCCTCGTGGCAAGGATGCTTTGGGTGCCGACAAGACACATCCCGTCGGGTGGCCGCAGTCGGTCTGCTCAGTTGCACTGTCCGCGCGTTCGGCTCTACGGAGCAGCAGCGCATTCGGGACGGGTTACGTCAGCGGGAGCGCGTTGCCCAGAACTCTTCAATGCGGGTTTCGTTGCGATATCTTTCACGCAGAACGCCGTCGCGGTCGGCGTAGATGATGCGGCTGGACGGGACGCCCGTTCCGGGCACGGTGGCGCGGGCGTGGAAATCAACCAGCGTGTAGCCGGTGGTGAAATCCTGCACGTCGCCGGTGCGCCGGTCCCGCCGGACGCCGCCAATTTCGTCGCCCACCGCCACCCAGAACCTCTCGGTCAGGGTGCGACCGTCCTCGGTCTGTCTGGCCACTTCAACCCGCACGCCGTCCACACCCGGCATGGTGAACCTGAAGTCGATGTTCGGCAAGATCTCGGCTGTGAGGGGGTCGGTGAACTCCCCCGCGGTCGGGAACGTGTTGTGCCCGACGGTGCGCACTTTGTAGGCGTAGCGCCTGCCGGGCTCGACGTCGCGGTCCATCCACGAAACGACCAAGTCGTCCTCGTCCGGTTCAGCTTCCTGGGGCTGGGGGCGCACCGGTTGCCGAACGGGCTGCTGGCGCCGGCGCATCTCACGCAGCACCTCCTCTGGCACGCCGGGGGGCAGGTCCGTCGGTACGCCAGGCTGGCGCCTGAGAGTGTCCGGCTCGGCCCGCGCCGCGGGGGCCACGGCGGCCACCAGGGCATAGTCGCCCACCGGGTCGCTCCAGTCGCGACGCCAGACCTCGTAGTTTCGGATGGCCACCTCCTCCTGCGCCACACGAGGGTCGGGTTCGAACTCAAGGCGGACCGCCTCGCGCCGCTCCGCGATGCGCACCTCTACGGGAGGATAGGGGGGCCTGCCCACCTCACTATCAATCACCACCGGATGGATGTGCTTGACGTCGCCGTCCATGCCCACGACGCTGGCCCTTTCTTCCCAGCGTTTGCTGGCCACCCGCACACGCCGGTAATCACCGTCCACGGGATGGTCGAGGATGTCCAGCGCGAACTCGTTGCCCTCGACCAGAACGCTGCCGGGAGCGAGCGGGGAATCGAACCGCAGCTCGAAGCTCTCTTCGGGCGGCACCCTCTGCTCGGAGTAGACGTAGGGCAGGGGCGGCAGCATGGTATCCCGCACCGGCCGGGGGGATTCAACCCGCCGGAGTGCGCCGAGAACCTCCTCGCCCAGCCGGGGTTCATCGGCGGCCGGGGGGGACTCATCCTGACGTCTTCTCAGTTCCGTCAAGTCCCGGGCGATCTCTTCGGGATTGACTCGTTCGGCAAAAGCCGCGTTGCGCGCCAGCCCGTAGCCGATGCCCACCAGGAGACCAAGACCGACCACCGCACAAAGGATCTTATCGAAATAGCGGAAGGCAAATCCCTGACTCTGGACCGGCATCTTTATCTCTCCTCCTTAGCGGTTGCGCGCCCGACGGAAGCGGGCCGGTTGTTTCACTGCTGCTGGTCCTGTTGCTCTCTGTAGTCCAGCACATAGCCTCTCAGCGTGACTTCGACCAGATTCTCCGGTAACTCGACATCCGGTTCGGGCTCTTGCCGCTGCGGCGCCCTGCGGGGATCCCGCCGTGTGTCTCGCCGCTCCGGCTGCTCCATGCCTCTGAGCACTTCCGGTGGCGGCCCCTGGAGATCGGGACGCCGCATCATCTCCTCGACCCAGGCCGGCGTTTCGTCCAGATCGTCAACAGGCGGTCGGGGGCGTCGTTGCGCGACCTGCTGGGGCCTCTCCGCGGGCGCTGCCTCGGCCGCTTCAATCTCCAGGCGTTGCGCAAGGGCCATGTGGCGCCTGGGGCCGGCCCGGGCTGACCGCTCAACCTCGACGCTGGTAATGCTACAGTTCGCCTCACTGGTCAAAAGGCTATGGATTACGAGAGGCAAGTTCGGGAATGTGGTGGCCACACGGATCCTGAAAGGTATCGGCCGGAAGATGTCGCCGTGACTGGGATGCAGCAGGCGGTCGGGGCTTTCGAAGAACTGGAACTCGTCGAAAGCCGCCACCACCGGGCGGCCCTTGTCGATGTTCAAATCGGCGAGAGCACCCACCAGATGCCTTTGTATCCAGTATTTCAACTCTTGCTGTCGCATCTCTTCATCCGGGGGCCATTCATCGCCGTACTCCGTGACGACCAGGCCGTCGGGGTTGAACACCTTGAAGGACTCCTCGCCCAGCTGCGTGAGTTCGCGAACCTTCTCCCGATAGACCATCTTCCACATGCCGGCCTCAAGAGGCTCATCGTCCGGATGGCCCTCGTCCCTGAACAACTGGCGAATAGTGCCCGCCTCCTGCTGGAGTTGGCCACGAATCCGCTCGATCTCCTCGCGCCACATGTCAGCCTGCTGTTCAGCCTGCTGAATCCATTGCTCATTTACCACACGCGGACTCTGCCTGTGCGTGGCCACGGAATCTGCACGCTGCCGAATCTCTTCCTCAAACCGTGTATTATCCGCCCGTTCGGGTACGAATAACGCCCCGAAGGCCACGCCGGCCACCACCACCACCAGCGCGACCACAATCCAGAAAACGTTCCTCTTGACGAAATCCATGGCTACCTCCTATTGGATGCTGCTATAGCCGATACTCGGCTGAAGGGGCTTCACCTCTCCATGCCCTCTCGCTCCTGCTCCAGTTCTTCCGCCAAGCGGCGCTCGACGTTCACCACGGCATAGGCGTCGAAAGCCACGAAGTGCTCCGTCTCCCCGGGGACGGGGTCAGAGACCAGCTCGCCGTCAACAGCGTGCCGGTGCACGTCTCTCAGCTCTCCGAGGAGTCCCACCCTCTTGAAGGCAGGTACTTCATCATCGATTGTGGCTGTTCGCAGAGCACCGAGCACCTGTTCCTCGATAAAAGCCCGACCCCGGCGCACGACGCGGGATTCCGCCGAGAAGCGCACAACCAGCTCCGAGCCGTCCGACTTGAGGGGAACGACCTCCTCCTCGATGGGCAAACCCACGCGGTCCGGGTCTCTCCGAACAGGCCGCCGCTCTGGCCGCTGTTGCATAACAGCCGGCGGCATCTGCTCTTCGGCGCGTCGCTCCATCTCTCGGACCCAATCCGGCACATCATCAACTCCAAGGTCCCGCTGCCGCCGAGTATCCCGCGCGCGCGGCTGCTGCTCCTGCACCGTGCCCTCCTGCACGAACCGTTCGATCTCGTCGGGCTCCTGCCAACTCCAATTCATCGAGACCAGGTAAACGTCTCTCGGCAGGGCGCGGCCCAGCACCGGCAGCAGTTCCAGGTAGACGTCCCGCTCCACGCCGGGCGTGGCCAGCTGCGCCACCGGGTCGTCCCTCAGGCTCTCGATATCGCTCTGGGCGGCCCTGTAGTCCCGCTCCAGTTGCTCCAGGCTGTCTATGAGGCCCCAGTCCACCTGGCGCTCGACGCTCTCCAGCCGGGCGCCGTAGGCCCTCTCGAACCCGAACACCACGCCGACCAGCACCAGCAGACCGATGGCCGCGGCCAGCACCCAGGGCTTCTTCTCCGAGAGCGCGCCGGCCAGGGCAATATCCTCGGGCACCATGTTGATGTGGACCCGCCCCTTGCCGGCCCCCTGCACAAGCAGCCCGAGGGCGGCTCCGAAACCGGGCAGGGCGGCGTGAAGCTTCTCCGCATTCAGGTCCGGCTCGAATTGCAGGCGCTTAAGCTTGTCCAACACCTGCACATCGTACTGCAGCCTGCGCCCGAGCATTTCTCTGGTGCCCGCCATCCGGAGGGTGCTGCCCATCAGCACCGCCTTGTCGAACTGGGCCTGCCGCACCAGGCTCTTGTAGTAGCCCAGGGAGCGCTGGATTTCGTTGGTGAGTTCGTCGTAAACCGGCTCCAGAATGTTCATGATCTGCTCGCGGTGCCGGCTGCGGCTGATACGCTGCTTTATCTTCTCCGCTTCCTCCTGGCTGACGCCGAACTTCTCCACCAGGGCGGTGGTCAGATCATTGCCGGCCATCAGCAACGAACGCACCCAGAAGCGGGGCGGATTGAGCACGAGCACGTCGGTGGTGGAGGCGCCCAGGTCCAGCACCACGCAGGACTCGCCCACAAGGCCCTCGTAGTGAAGCAGATTGTAGAGCGCCAGCGGGGCGTTCTGCACTATGCGCAGGTTGCCCTTCCAGGGGGCAAGCACGTCGAGCAACTCGGCCACGCGCTCTTTTTTCAGCGCGAACAGCCCGCACTCGATCTCCTCTCCGATCTCCAGCTCTTCCTGGGGCTTGACCGGCTGGTAATCCCAGATGACGTCGTCAATGTTGAAGGGTATTTGCTGGCGTGCCTCGTAGCGGATGATCTCGTCCATGCTCTCCGGCACGGGCGGCAGGTTGATGAACCGGCTGAAGACCTCGCTGCCGGTCACCGACACGCACAGGTCGTCCCCCGACCCGATATCGTGCCTTCTGCGGAACTCGATAACCGCCTCCCGCTGTTTCTCGAGCGACGAGGCGTCATATCCGCAGGGCAACTCCCCGTAGCGGATCTCGTCGAATAACCCGACAGTCAGCACGTCGGTCTTGTTGTCGTAGCTCCCGCGGACCGCCTTCAAGCTCCAGGAGCCAAAGTCCAACCCCCATATCGTCTTCACCATGACAGTCATTCCCTCCTTTCCCACGCTCTACCGGTATCTTAGCCCAAGCAGGGCGATGTGTCAAGCAGGTGATTGGCGGAAAACCCGCTCGCAGCGGGCGGCGACGGCCGCCGGCGTGTCCTCTGCCTCCACCGCAATCCACCGCAGCCGGGGGAAGTGCCGAAACCACGTCATCTGGTGCCGAGCATAGCGCCGGCTGTTGCGCTTGATGAGCCGGACGGCCTCCTCCAGGCTCATCCGGCCCTCCAGAGCGCCCACAAGCTCCTTGTAGCCAACGGCCTGAGCGGCCTGGGGCCCCAGCCGGGGCCGCAGCCGCCGGACCTCCTCCAGCAGGCCCTGCTCCATCATGCGGTCCACCCGCTGGTTGATCCGCTCATAGAGCTGTTGGCGCGGCCGCCTCAAGCCGACCATGACATGGTCCACGGCCGGCTCGCCGTCGAACTGCCCCTGACGCCGGCTCATCGGCTCTCCGGTCAGCTCGCAGACCTCCAGCGCGCGCACCAGACGTTGTACATCGTTGGGATGAATCCGCTCCGCTGCCTCACTGTCCAGGCGGGCCAGCCTGGCATGCAGCGCCGCCTTACCCAGGGTCTCATACTCCCGCCGCAGACGCCGGCGAAGCTCGGGGTCGCGCGGCGGGGCGTCCATCAGCCCCCACAACAACCCTTTCAAGTACATGGCACCGCCGCCCACCAGCAGGGGCCGGCGGCCGCGCTCCTGTATGTCGCGGATGCACCCCGCGGCCATGCGCCGGAACCTGGCCACGTTGCAGCGCTCCTCCGGCTCGAGCACGTCTATCATGTGGTGGGGCACAAGGGCGCGCTCGCGCCCCGTCGGCTTCGCCGTGCCGACGTCCATTCCCCGGTAGACCTGCATCGAGTCAACGGACACGATCTCGGCCTCGTGCCGGGGCGCCAGTTCGAGCGCGACGGCGCTCTTACCGCTGGCCGTCGGGCCCACCAGCGCCCAGCACCTGTTGCCTTCGGCTTTCACGGTCGCGCCGCCCGCCTGCGAGGGTGTGGCCCGCCTTGACACTCCGGCGGGCCGTTACGTAGAATCAGCCCCGTGTCACCAACGTAACGCCTGCTGCCCGTTGCCCGCAACCGTGCGAGGAACGCCGCGCCCATGAAACGCTCGACCATCAACCGCCTTATGGAAGAAGCGGTGGCCCTGCTGCAACGGTGGAATTTCGCCCTGCCGCCTTTCGCCTTCTGGAGCCCGGACGATTGGAGAGGCAAGGGACCGGAGTGCGACGAGATCCGCCGCAACGCCCTCGGCTGGGACATCACGGACTTCGGCCTGGGCGAGTTCGAGAGCAACGGAGTGCTGTTGTTCACCATCCGCAACGGCAACCCCGCCGACCCGGAGGGCTCCAAGCCCTACTGCGAGAAGATCATCGTCTCCAAACCCGGGCAGCGCTGCCTGCTGCACTTTCACTGGCAGAAGGTGGAGGACATCATCAACCGGGCCGGCGGCGTCCTGGCGATGCGGCTCTACGGCTCGGACGAGACCGAGCAGGTGGACCGCTCCACGCCCCTGGCGGTGAGCCTGGACGGCGTCCGCACCGAGGTGCCGGCCGGAGGGGTGGTGCGGCTGGGCAACGGCGAGAGCATCTGCCTGGAGCCGGGGATGTACCACGAATTCTGGGCCGAGGGCGAGCCGACCCTCATCGGGGAAGTCTCCGCCGTCAATGACGACGCGGCCGACAACCGCTTCGCCGACCCCGTGGGCCGGTTCCCGGAGATCGAGGAGGACGAACCGCCGCTCTACTACCTGTGCAACGAATACCCCCCACCGGCTGACTGAGCACCTGAAGCGGAGCATGCCATGAATAAGCCCGTTGTCGGCGTTGACCTGGGCGGCACGAACATCAAGCTGGGGCTTATAAGCCCCGACGGCGAGGTCCTGGAGCGCAACAGCACCGAGACCCGGGCCGAGCGGGGCCCCGAGGCGGTGGCCGGACGAATATGCGACGCCGTGCTCGGCCTGCTGGCCCGCGCCGGACTGGACCGCCGGGCCGTGGCCGGCGTCGGCATCGGCAGCCCCGGCACTATAGACCTGCAGGCCGGCGTGGTCACCTTCTCCCCGAACCTGCCGGGCTGGCATGACGTCCCGCTGCGCCGGCTCGTCGAGGAGGGCACGGAGCTGGGCTGCGTGCTCGACAACGACGCGAACGCGGCGGCCCTGGCGGAGTCATGGGTCGGTGCCGGTCGCGGGAAATCCTCCCTGATCCTGCTGACGCTGGGCACCGGCATCGGCGGCGGCATCGTGCTGGACGGCCGCATCTGGCACGGCGGCAACGGCGTGGCCGGGGAGATAGGCCACATGAGCATAGACCCCGACGGGCCCGAGTGCGGCTGCGGCAACCGGGGCTGCCTGGAGGCCTTCGCCAGCGCCACGGGTATGGTACGCCGCATGAAGGAGGCCATCGAAAAAGGCGAAAAAACATCCCTGGCCGACCAGGCGGAGACCCTGACCGCCCGGCGCATCCACGAGGCCGCCGAGGCCGGCGACCAGGCGGCTCGCCGGACCGTCCAGATGACCGGCCGCTACCTGGGCATCGGCGTCTCCAACCTGATGCACATCCTGAACCCGGAGGTCATCGCCTTCAGCGGCGGCATGACGGGGGCGGGCCGGATGCTCATGGACCCCCTGCTCGAAGAGGCGGACTGGCGCACGATGGAAGCCCCGCGCAGGGACGTGAAGATATGCTTCGCGGAGCTGCCGGAAGACGCCGGCATCATCGGGGCCGCCCGGTGCCTGATGCTGGCCTGAGCGCCGATCAGCGTTCCTCACCCTCCCCCTGCGACCTGCGCCGCCCCATGTAACGGCGCAGTATCAGTTGGGCCGCCATG
>PUMJ01000055.1 GCA_003551305.1 Candidatus Brocadiaceae bacterium | reverse complement strand
GGCCCATGCGCCGGGAGGCCCCCGCCGCAACGATGACCGCCCCGATGTCCTGTCTTTCAGTCATGCTCGGTCAGCTTCTTTCACCCGTCTGTGCACTGCTGACTGCTTCATCGCGCAGAGAATGATGCCCGCGGGCACGGATGCCAGCGGCCGGCCGCCTGGAAGGTGGCGCTACGACGGCAACCCGTGGGCCTTTAGCTGTCGCAGCGCCGGCATCCCGCCTGCTCCTGCCGCAGCAGGATCGGCCAAGCGGACTTGTCCGGCAAAGGTGCACCTTGCCTAAAGAGTTGTCCCCTGTTCGCGCAGACGGGGCAGTTGAGTGCATCCTCACTCCCTCTTCTTGCCGGTTCATGATCGCCATGATATCATCTTACGTTACGCGACGGAAAGCACCGGCCCTTCCGCAGAATTGCCCGACGGGAGCCCCATGCAGTCGTTCGACTACGCTCGGCCGTCCTCGCTCGCCGACGCATCGGAGCTGTTGGTGCGGCGCGGGGATGATGCGGCCGCACTGGCCGGGGGCACGGACCTCATCGTCCAGATGGAGAAAGGTGCCCGCGCGCCCGCGCTCGTGGTGGACCTGAAACGTGTGGCGGACCTGGGCGACGGCATTGAGAGGCGCGACGGCGCGCTCCGCATCGGCGCCCTGGCTTGCCTGGAGGACGTGGCGCGAGACGCGAGAGTGCGAGAGGGCTTCCCCGCGCTGGCCGAAGCCGCCGGTGTCATCGGGTCAGTGCAGATACGTAACCGCGCCACGCTGGCGGGCAACATCTGCAACGCCTCGCCCGCGGCGGACACGGCGCCACCGCTGCTGGTCTACGGGGCGCAGGTGAACCTCTTCGGCCCCCGGGGACGCCGGAGCGTGCCGATCGAGGAGTTCTTCCTCGGGCCGGGCCGCACGGCGCTGGAGGCCGGGGAGCTGACCGAATCGGTTGACCTGCCCCTGCCCAACGGGCCGACCGGGTCCGCTTTCTGCCGCCTGGCGCGCAGGCGCGGTATGGACCTCGCCTCGGTGAATGTCGCGTGCCGGCTGAGCGCCGCGGGCGAACTGCGGCTTGCCTTCGGCGCGGCCGGGCCCACGCCCATCCTGGTGCAGGACGAAGGCGAGGTGTTCCTGAAAGACGAAGCGACAGACGCCCTCGGTGCGCGACTGGAGCAGATGGCCGAAGCCACCCGCCCGATAAGCGACGTGCGCGCGGGGGAGGACTACCGACGGGCGATGCTTCGTGTGCTGAGCCGCCGCGCCCTGAACACCGCCCGCCGACGATTGCCGGAAAGCGAATGAGCCATGAGTTCCTCACTACCCATAACCGTCACCGTGAACGGGCGGGAGCGACGTCTGGACGTGGCTCCCAACGAGACCCTGCTGGCCGTGCTGCGGGAGCGCCTATCGCTGACCGGCACCAAGAAGAGCTGCGGCGAGGGCGAGTGCGGCGCCTGCACGGTGCTGGTGGACGGGCGGGCCGTGAACTCCTGCCTCATGCTCGCGGTCGAGGCCGACGGCCGGGATGTCCTCACCATCGAGGGACTCGCCTCCGGCGACGAACTGCACCCGCTCCAGGAGGCGTTCCTGGAGGCCGGCGCCGTCCAGTGCGGATTCTGCACGCCCGGGATGATCATGTCGGCGGTGGCGCTGCTCGCCACGAATCCCGACCCCACGCCGGCCGAGGCAAAGGAAGCCCTCTGCGGCAGCCTCTGCCGCTGCACCGGCTACGTGCGGATCATCCGCGCCGTGCTCGATGCCGCCCCCCGGATGCGGCCCGTCGGAAACGGGACGCACAACTGATCACCGGGTAAACCCCGCGAGGAGACCGGCTATGCCGAGAATCATTGACCTGAGCCTGCCGCACCAGAACTTCGCCAGTGAGCCGTTCCCGCCCACGCTGCACCACACCGACCACCGCGAAGGCGCCCGACGCCTGGCGCCGCTGGCCGGCGTCTCGCCCGCGGACTTCGAGGACGGCATAGCGCTCGCCTCGGACCAGATCAGCGGCTCGGCCCACTCCGGCACCCACGTGGACGCCCCCTGGCACTACGGGCCGACCTGCGAAGGCAAGCCCGCGCGGACCGTGGATCAGGTGCCCCTGGAATGGTGCTACGGCCCCGGGGTTGTGCTGGACATGCGCCACAAGGAACCCGGCGCCGAGATAACCGTTGAGGACGTGCGGGGGGCTCTCCGGCACATAGATTACACGCTGGAGACCGGCGACATCGTGCTCATCCAGACGGGAACGGACAGGTACTGGAACACGCCCGGCTACCTGTCCCACCAGCCCGGCCTCGGCAGGGCAGCCACGGCCTGGATACTGGAGCAGGGCGTGCGAGTGATCGGCATAGACGCCTGGGGCCTGGACCGGCCCGCCAGGGAGATGGCCGAAGCCTACCGCCAGGGCGACGCGGATGCTCTCTGGCCGGCCCACTTCTACGGCCGTGAGAAGGAGTACCTCCAGATCGAGAAGATGGCGAACCTGGACAAGCTGCCCGCGCCCTGCGGCTTCACGGTCTGCGCGTTCCCGGTCAAGTTCGAGAACGCCTCCGCGGGCTGGACACGGGCCGTGGCCATCATCGAAGACTAACCAGAAGCTACATAACTACGAAGCACGCGCAGGGCACGAAGAAAGGCAGAGGATAGGCCGACCGGCGGACCTGCAAGAACCGTCCTCGTTCTTGACCTTGTCCTCGATGTGTTTTCCACAGCAGGAGCGAAGCGATGGATGAATCGGCATGGCACAATGAGAACTACTGGGTCAGCTCCTTCAACTACGAGCCGGAGGTGCAAGAGAAGCTCGAGCTGCCCGACAAGGTTCTGTTCCACGACGTGACGCTGCGTGACGGGGAGCAGACGCCGGGTCTCGTCTTCCGCGCCGAGGAGAAGGTGCGCATCGCCCGACTGCTGGACGAAGCCGGGGTGGACCGCATCGAGGTCGCCATGCCCGCCGTCTCCGACGAGGACGTCCGCGCCGTCAAGGGCGTTGTCGAGATGGGGCCCCGGGCCGGCGTTTTCGTCTTCAGCCGCGCCCGCCGGGACGACATAGACCTGGCGCTCGAATGCGGCGTTGACGGCATCATCCTGGAGTTCCCGTGCGGCGAGCCCCGCATGAAGCACCAGTTCGCCAAGTGGGACGAGGACGACATCATCCGGCTGACCACCGACTCGGCGAAGTACGCCAGAGACCAGGGGCTGGAGGTCGTGATGTTCCCGCTGGACAGCACCCGGGCCCGGCCGGACTTCCTGTTCCGCCTGATGGAGGAGGTCGGCGTGCTGCCGGAGATTGACAGCATCGGTCTGGTGGACACCACGGGCAGCCTGTCCCCGCACGCCGCCGGCGTCCTGATCCGCCGACTGAAGGACATAACCGGCAAGCCGCTCGAGATCCACACGCACAACGACTTCGGCATGGGCGTGGCCGTGCCCCTGGCAGCCGTGGCAGCGGGGGCGGAGGTCATACACGCCAGCGCGTGCGGCTTGGGCGAGCGGTCCGGCAACACGCCCCTGGAGGAGGTGGCCGTCGCCGCTAAGGCCCTCTACGGACTGGACAGCAATATCCGGTTCGACAAGCTGGCCGAGGTGGGGGCGGCGGTGCGGGAGATAAGCGGCTTTCCGCTGGCGCCGAATAAGCCGGTCGTCGGTGAACGCTGCTTCACCCGCGAATCGGGCATGGGTGTTGACCTGGTCAAGGAGCACCCGATGGTGCTGTTCGGCCTGCACCCGCACTTCGTCGGCCGCGAGCCCGAGTACGTCCTGGGCAAAAAGAGCGGCATGGGGTCCGTCAGCATGAAGCTGGAAGACCTCGGCCTGACCGCCGTCTCCGAGGAGCAGCAGGCGGCCATCCTGCTGGAGGTCAAGGAGCTCGGCATCCGCAAGAAGGGCCTGGTCACCGACGAGGAGTTCAGGGCGATCGTGGACGAGGTCACCGGATAGCCGGGGAGGCGAGCATGCCGGAACACGTGGGACAGTCCGTCAAGAAGAGCGGCGGCCGGGAGCGTGTCACCGGCGCGCTTCAGTTCGCGGCCGACATGCAGATGCCCGGCCTCCTGCACGCCAAACTGGTGACGCTGGACTGCGCCCGTGCCCGCATACTGTCCATCCACGCGGCCGCAGCCGAGCAGGTGGAGGGCGTCCACTGCGTGCTGACGCCTGCCGACCTGCCCCGGCCGATGCCCCGTTACGGGCCGGTCGAGGACGACCGCCCCGTCCTGGCCGACGGGGAGACGAAGTACTACGGTGACCCTGTGGCCGTGGTGGCCGCCGAGACGGAACAGATCGCCGCTGCCGCCGCCGAACGGGTGCGCGTGCAACACGAAGAGTTGCCCGGTGTCTACACCGTTGAGGACGCGCTCGCCCCCGGCGCCCCCCTGGTGCAAGAGCCCTCGCTCCGGCCGGACAGCCCCCACCGCGACAGCAACGTCTACAACGAGTGGCATTACGCATGGGGCGAGGCCGAGGCGGACGAGGCGGACCTCGTCATCGAGGAAACATACCGCTTCCCGATGCAGGTGCACTTCGCCATCGAGCCGCACGTCTTTGCGGCCGCGCCGGACGAGCCGGACGGCGTGGTCATCTGGAGCACGGTGCAGCACCCCTTCCCCCTGCGCCGCGCGGTCGCTGAGTCACTGGGCCTGCCGGCGGCGAAGGTCCGGGTGGTCGCTACAGAGATGGGCGGCGCCTTTGGCGGGAAGGGGTATCCCAAGTTCGAACCCCTCATGGCGTTCCTGGCCCTGCGCACGGGCCGGCCGGTGCGGCTGGCGCTCTCACTGGCGGAGTCCTTCCTCGCCGGGCGCCGCGCGGCGGGCGTGGTCACCATGCGGAGCGGGTTCAGCCGCGACGGCCGCTTCGTCTTCAACCGCAGCCGCGCCGACTACCTGATAGGCGCTTATGCGGACATCACCTCGAGCATCGTCAGCAAAGCCGCCTACATCGGCTGCGGCGCTTACCGCATCCCCAACCTGGAGGTCACCGCCCGGGCGGTGTTCTCTCACACCCCTCCGGCCACGGCCTATCGCGGCTTCGGCGCGCCCCAGTACCTCTGGGCCCTCGAGGCCCAGATCGACCGCGCCGCCCGACGGCTGGGCATAGAACGGCTGCAGATGCGGCTGCGCAACATACCCGACAGGGGAGAGGAACTGATACCCGGCGACACACCCGTGGACGGCGACTGGAAGCAGGGGTTGAGCCTGGCCGCCGAGGCCGTCGGATGGCATGAACCCCTGCCACCCGGCCACGGACGCGGGCTCGCCATAGGCGTCAAGAGTCCCCGCCCGGGAGCCGCATCTCAGGCACTGGCGCGGCTGCACCACGACGGCAGCGCCACCTTGATGGTCGGCACGACCGAAATGGGCCAGGGGTCCAAGACGGCGTTCAGCCAGATAGCCGCCCGGGCCCTGGGCATCCCCTTCGAGAAGATCAAAGTGGTCTGCGGGGACACCGGGCGCGTGCCCTTCGACGCCGTCACGGCCTCCAGCCGCTCAACCGTCTGCATGGGCAACGCCATCCTGGCCGCCTGCGAGGAGATCAAGCGCAAGACGGCCGCACTGGCCGCGGACGCGCACGGCGTGTCGGCCGACCGGGTCAGCGTTTCCGACGGCATGGTCCACCTGCCCGAGACCGTGCTGAACTACGCGGAGGCGATCTGCTCCTCCTACGGCCCGGGCGAGGGGGAGGTGATGGGGCTGGGCGAGTTCCGCCTGCCCCGCGACCCCGAACACCCCCTCGGCGGCCCGGCGCCGTTCTGGGAGATCATCTTCTTCGCCACTGAGGTGGATGTGGACCGGGAAACCGGGCAGTACCGGCTGACGAAGCTTGTCACGGTCGCCGATATCGGCAAGGCCATCAACCCGGCCGCCGTCAAGGGTCAGGACGAGGGCGGCTCCCTGATGAGCGTCGGACAAGCCATGATGGAGCAGTTCATCCTTGACGAGCGCGGCCGGCCGGTGAACCTCGGCGCCCTCGACTACCGCATCCCCACCACGCAGGACATCCCCCTTCGCACGGAGTCCCTGCTGGTGGAGAACGCGGACGGCCCCGGCCCCTTCGGCGCCAAGGGTGTCGGGGAGAGCGGCGCCACCGCCGTCGCACCCGCCATCGCCTCAGCCGTGGCGCAGGCCACGGGCGCCTCGTTCACCGAACTGCCCCTGACGGCCGAACGCGTCTGGCGCCGCCTGAAGCAACAGGAACGCGCGCCGGATACCTCCGCGCCGGATTGACACCGCCCTCGCGCCCGCTTATAAACACGCCACATACCATCCGTTCGAATGTGCAAGGAGAGCCCCGCTCATGAAGTTCGACCTCGTCGCCATAGACGTCTCCACCGTCCCGATGCGCACCAGGATGCCCTTTCGGTACGGCATCGCTAAGCTTGAAGCCTTGCCCCACATCTTCCTCAAGGCGAGGGTGACGGACAGGGAGAGCGGCAGGAGTTCCGACGGCGTGGCCGCCGAGGGGCTGCTGCCCAAGTGGTTCGAGAAGCATCCCGACACCACCCCGGAGCAGGATCTGGCCAACATGCACCGCGTCATAGTGCGGGCGGGACAGACGGCGCTCCGGATGCAGGGTTTCGACGATGCGTTCACCTTCTGGAAAAAGCTCTACGACGCCCAGGCGGAGTGGGCGGCCGGGCAGAACCTGGAAGCGCTCCTGTGGCACTTCGGCGTCTCCATGATCGAGCGGGCCGTCATTGACGCCCTCTGCCGCAACTGGGGCGTGCCCTTCCATCAGGCCCTGGCCGAGAACCGGTTCGGCCTCGACATCAACTCGATCCACCCGCACATCGGTCAGGACGCCATAGCCGCTGTCCTGAACCGCAAACCCCTGGGCACCGTTCACCTGCGGCACACGGTGGGGATGTCGGACGCCATCCTGGCCGAGGACGTGGAAGACCGGATGGACGACGGACTGCCCGAGAGCCTGGAGGAGGACATCAAGACCTACGGGCTGAGTTACTTCAAGATCAAGGTGCGGGGCGACGTGGAGGCGGATGTGGAGCGCCTGCGGCGCATCGCCGGGCTGTTCCGCTCCCTGGGCCTGGCCGACTACCGCTTCACGCTCGACGGCAACGAGCAGTTTCACGATGTGGGGACTTTCGGCGCCTTCTGGGACAGCATCCGCGGCGACGAGGAGCTGTCCGCCTTCTTCGACCGGCTCATCTTCATCGAGCAGCCTTTTTCCCGCAAGATCGCCCTCTCAGACGAACTGGCACGGGACCTGAGGGCCTGGGAAGAGGCCCCGCCGATGATCATTGACGAGTCCGACGGTGACCTGGAGGCCCTGCCCCGGGCGCTGGAGGGGGGCTGGGCCGGCACCAGCCACAAGAACTGCAAGGGCGTCTTCAAGGGCATCATCAACGCCGCCTACATCGAGGATGCCAACCGGAAGGCCGGCACCGAGCGCTACGTCATGAGCGGGGAGGACCTGGTGAACATAGGCCCGGTCGCCCTGCTGCAGGATCTGGCCGCCATGGCCAAACTCGGCATCTCCCACGTGGAGCGCAACGGGCATCACTACTTCCGCGGCCTGTCCATGTTCAGCGACGGGCTGCAGGAGCGGATGCTGGAGCACCACGGCGACCTCTACCACCGCCACGCGGACGGCTACGCCGCCCTGGACGTGCGCGAGGGCCGCATTCAGCTCGACAGCCTGAACCGGGCGCCCTTCGGGGTCGCCTTCATCCCCGAGGAGAGCCCCTACTTCCCCATCCAGCAGTGGGAGTGCCCGCCCATCCCGCAGCCGTAGGCCCGGTCCGCTTGTGAGCGCTGGGGCTGAGGCACGCCGGCAATCGTTCTCGGTCCCGTCGTCGTGCCCGGCGTGCCGTGGTGGTTACCCCGGTTTTTCCGCTCAAAATCCCGGCCACGACGGCGAGATCCCCGTCCTCGGCGTTGCTCGCCTTGCGAAAGCCGGCGGCGTGTCGGATAATGTATGTGGACTGCGGGGAGGCAGACATGGAATTCTACGACGTCATCCGTTCACGGCGAAGCATCCGGGCTTACCGCAGCGTGCCGGTGGAGCAGGAGAAGCTGGAGCGCGTGCTGGAAGCCGCCCGGCTGGCTCCGAGCGCCGCCAACCGGCAGCCCCTGCTTTTCTACGTCATCCGGGACGAAGAGACCCGCGCCGCCCTGCTCGAGGCATATTCCCAGCAGTGGTTCGTGGACGCCCCGGTCATCCTCTGCGCGTGTCACCGGCCCGGGGAGGCATGGCGCCGAACCGACCTGAAAAGCTACGCCGACGTTGACCTGGCCATCGCCATGGACCACCTCATTTTGGCGGCCACGGCCGAAGGGCTCGGCACGTGCTGGATAGGCGCCTTCAAGCCGGAACCGGTACGCCGCATCCTCGGCATACCGGAGGAACTTGAACCGGTGGCCATGACCCCCCTGGGCTACCCGGATGAGGAACCGGCCGCCAGGAGCCGCAAGGACCTGAATGAGATAGTTGAATACCGATGAAAACGTTCAAGCCACTGAACCTGATGAACGACAAGGGCTTCTGGCCCGAAAAGGTGGCGATTGTTGACGCCCTGAAGGAAGTGCTCACCCTCGGCAAGTGTCGCTCCCCCATGCCCGTGCGTGACTACGGCCGCTATCGTGACCAGGAATGGCGCGGACAGGACGACGAACTCGTCCCGTACCGCAGCGTGGACTGGTACGTCTACGACGCCCTTGACGAGCGGCGCATGCAGGTCAACTCCGAACGCATCCTCGAATCCTTCGCCTCCGAACCGTGGCGCAACGAGGACATGCTCGGCGACCATTACGACCTGTTCATCATGGAAGAGGACATGTTCAGCCCCTCCGAAAACGGCGAGCCGGAGAGGGAATACGTGGTCGGCAAGGCGCAGCGGCTCACCGCCGCCGTCATCAGCACCCACCGCATTGACCACATCTGGGGCATGCCCTACAGCTACCTGAAAACGGAAGTCATGCGCCAGTTGTGTTTTATGTTCGGCGTGCCGGACCTCGGCCGCGATGACGTGACCCTGGAGGGTAACAGCCCCCGGTGCCGTAACGTCTGCATCCTGCGCCCCGCCCGTGACGCCCCCGAAGACTGGGAACGCCTCACCAGGGACCGGCTCGTCCACGGTCCCCTTTGTGATGATTGCACGATCGACCTGCGCGCCTTTTTCGACAAGGCCGACCGCCAAAACGACTGAACG
>PUMJ01000180.1 GCA_003551305.1 Candidatus Brocadiaceae bacterium | reverse complement strand
GTTGAGTTGTGCGACATGCACGAACGGCGATTTCTGGAGTGCGGCGCCTTGGCGCCGCCCTCATACCCGGCGGCTTGCCGCCGGAGGGGCTACCCCGGGCTACCTGTGAGGCGCCCGCTACGCGAGCTGTGGGCGGCGCCCCGTTGCTCAATCCCGCAACCGTTGAATCGCCCCTCCGGGGCTCCGGATCGGGCGAGCGAACCTTGATCCCCCGGGCTCCCGCTGGTCACCCGGGGCTACGTCTGAGGCGCCCGCTACGCGGGCTGGGGGCGGCGCCCCCCGGAGAGGCCCGGCTGGGCCGAATCAGACATAGCCCGGGGTGAAGCGCGCCCTGCGCGCAAACCCCGGAGAACCGGATGCGACAGAAGAGAAAAGAGCCCCCGCAAGGGGGCGACTCAATCCCGCAGCGCTTGAATCGCACCTACAGGGCTCCGGATGGGCGAGCGGACCTTGATCCCCCGGGCTCCCGCTGGTCACCCGGGGCTACGTCTCAGGCGCCCGCTACGCGGGCTGTGGGCCGCCGCACTCCAGAGGGGTGGCGCTCCGTTCCGCCCGGAACTGTGCCGCCCCACGGGGCGCGGACGGGAAAAAAAGACGGGACGGCGCCCGTCGGGCGCCGTCCCGCCGTGCAGTAGACGGCAAGTGCGTCTTAGAGGTCGTCCTCCGGCCAGCCCGTCTGGTGATGCATCATCCACTCAGGCTGGACGTTGGCGTCTCTCCTGCGCCTTTCCGCGTCCGTCTGCATCTCGTCGATGTTCCAGGGATTGTACGGGAAAGCCTGGAAGCGCTCGTTCAGCAGCAGGCGAAACCGCGGGTATTCGAACCCGTCGATCGTCTGCGTCTCCGGCTCGGTTGAGGCGATGGCATAGAAGTCATCCAACTCGGAAGCCGGAGCGGGCAGATCGTCCGCCACCGGGTTGGTGTTAATGCGCGGGTTCTTCATGAAACCCCTGCGGTAGAGGTTGGAGAAGTCCGCGTCGTCCGGCTGCCAGATGACGTGAGGCATCTCGATCGGGGTGAACTGCCCGGAACCGTCAGCGAAGAGCGCGATAGCGCCGTCCGCGTGGTTAGGCGACACGTACCGCTCCCTGGCGGGATAGTCATCCGACCATCGGGAGTGGATGATGTCGGCGGCGACCACGCGGCCGGGATGGGAATCCTTGGAGATGCGGCCGTTGTCGTAGCCGTAAGCGGCGTTCAGCAGCGACCTCATCGCGCCCGGCATGTCCTCGGCATCGCCCCAGTCGGGCATCTCGTCTATCAGCCACTCCGGCACGTGGCGTCGCATGACCAGGAAGTCGCTCGCGCTCGGGCAGACAAACACCCTCTGGTCATCGATAAATCCCTGCTCCACCAGCCGACCCCAGACGTTGACGTACTGGTCGGCGGCATCTTCGGGCTCGAAGTTGCGCGGCCACGCTTCCTCGCGCAGGCTGCGCTGCATGGAGAGTGCAAAGCCGATCTGCCGGACGTTGGACCGGCAGTTGGACCTGCGGGCCTCCTCGCGTGCCCGGGCCAACGCGGGCATCAACATGGATGCCAGGATAGCAATAATAGCTATTACGACCAAGAGTTCAATCAGTGTAAAAGCCTTCTTCATCGTCACATCCTCCCACAAAAATTGTGCACACCACCTCGACCTGCGAGGTCTGGTCGTCTCCGGCTAAACTCGCCCCTGAAGCGCGTCTCACCTCCTTTCACCCCTGGCGCGTTGAGAGTGACGTCGGTTCATCTCCTCAGAAATCGCGGGTATCCTACCACAGCCATTTCGGGCTGTCAAGAAAAAAAGCGCCGCCCGGAGGCTGACCACAACGGCAAAAGCATAACCGCAGAAGACGCCGGGAACGCAGAAAACGGCAACGACGGGGCAGGCCCGGTCGTGTTGTGTTCTCCGTCCCCGTTGGAGCGCCCTTTCAGGGCGCGGTCTTGTTGCCGGATGCCGGTTTCCCGGGGTGCCTGGCGGCACCCCGGGCTTCATATGTGGCGCTCTGAAAGAGCGGCGCCCCTTCGGGGCGGCGCTGCTTGGCAGCGCTAACGACAACGGCCACGACTGCAGAGGGCGCGGCCCGGACGACGTTGAGTTCTGCGACATGCACGAACGGCGATTTCTGGAGTGCGGCGCCTTGGCGCCGCCCTCATACCCGGCGGCTTGCCGCCGGAGGGGCTCCAGGAGGGCTACCCCGGGCTACCTGTGAGGCGCCCGCTACGCGAGCTGTGGGCGGCGGCCCGTTGCTCAATCCCGCAACCGTTGAATCGCCCCTACGGGGCTCCGGATCGGGGGCGCGAACCTTGATCCCCCGGGCTCCCGCTGGTCACCCGGGGCTACGTCTGAGGCGCCCGCTACGCGGGCTGTGGGCGGCGCCCCCGGGGAGGCCCGACTAAGCCGAATCAGACATAGCCCGGGGTGAAGCGCGCCCCGCGCGCAAACCCCGGAGAACAGGATGCGACAGAAAAGAAAAGAACCCCCGCAAGGGGGCGACTCAATCCCGCAACCCTTGAATCGCCCCTACGGGGCTCCGGATCGGGGGTTCGGACCTTGGTCCCCCCGGGCTCCCGCTGGTCGCCCGGGGCTACGACTGTGAAGGCCGCTGCCGGCAAGCCGGCAGTCGCAGAAGGCGGTGCCGTGCTCTACGAGCACGCAAGGCACCGCACTCCAGAGGGCGCGGCCCGGACGATGTTGAGTTGTGCGACATGCACGAACGGCGATTTCTGGAGTGCGGCGCCTTGGCGCCGCCCTCATACCCGGCGGCTTGCCGCCGGGCGCCCCCCCCGACCCCCGTGCCACACCGGGGCGCCCGTGGGGAGGCCGACGAAAAAAACGGGCCGGCTGGTGCCGGCCCGTTGTTCTGCGTCGTAACGCCCCTTGTCTCCCCCGATCAGAAGTCAGGCACGGGGGCAAAACGTGTCCCGGCGGCGCTCAGATCGCCATACGGGGTCGTCGGCGCGAGGCGAGTGTCGTACCGGTTCCACCGCGGCTCGGTCGCGAAGATGCCGCGCTGCTCGTAGAGGTACGCCGGCCTGTTCGCGCGGGCAAAACGCCAGGGGGACTGGTTGTTCTCAGTCGTGGCCCAGGGCGAGAAGTAATGGCCTGGACCGGCCTCCGGCGCCCAGTCTGCGGAGCCGGTGTCGCGGTATTCCTCGATAGCGTCAGCGCGTCGCCAGTCGCGGTCCCAGGTGGCCCCGTAAGGCGCCGGGTCCGACGTATCGGGGCCGCCGCTGGGATGGGCCCACCACTGGTCCTCCACCACCTGATGGCTGTAGACGTCATGCAGGTGCGTGGCTTCCCAGAGGGCACGCTGCTCCTCGTCCGTGGCGAGGTAGGCCGACTGGTGCAGCCTCGGGTTGGGCGTGTAACCGTCCAAGAACGCGTGGATGCCGCCCATCGCGTTGATGCTCCAGATGGCCTGCGGATGCTGCCGGGGCGCCATCTGGGTGGCGCCGTCCACGAAGAGGACGTTGGACCCCTCGGCGTGGGCGTGCTCCAGCAGTTCGCCGGTATCGTAATTCTGCAGGCGGGGCGCGCAGCCGGTGATGACGCGGCCGGGCCGCGAGTTCATGTCGATCCGCCCGAAGTCGTGCAGATACTCGACGTTCACCACGGAGGGGGGAGCATCGCCCGGTGAACGCGAAGGATCCTCGGTGAAAACAGGATTTCCCCACGGCCCGTGCTCGCCCATCGTCCAGGCCGGGTCCGCGAACACATCAATGCTCTCGGTGTACTCCAGGAGGAGCGCCCACTTCTCGACGGGCTCCACCCACCTTTCCGGCTCCATGCCGTTGGCCTCGCCCAGGTAAACACCCTCGTGGGCGTCGTCCACGGCGTCGTAGCCGACCCATCCGGGGTAACGATGGTCCCTGTCGTTGAGGAGCATGGACATGGCCAGCCCCTGGTTGCGCAGGTTGCCGCGGCAGTTGGACGCGACGGCCTGCCGGCGCGCCCCCGCGAGGGCGGGCATCAGCAGGGCGGCCAGGATAGCTATGATGGATATGACCACCAACAGTTCAATCAATGTAAAAGCCTTCTTCATCTTCACATCCTCCCACTATGCACTTTGTGCCGGGCCTTCTGTCGAAACGGCCACTGTTTGTGCCAAACCTTCCCGGACCGCCCCCTCCCTCACCTCCTTTCCAGGCTGGTCCCTTGAGAATCGGACTGTTTGCGTTCTCGAACCGGCGCCATGTTACCAGCGGGAATTCGGCTTGTCAAGAAAAAACTCGCGCCCCGCTGCCACGTCTACGTCTACTCGTCCTCCATCGCCTCCTTGACCTGCTCGCGAATCTGCTCGCGGCGCTGCTCCCGCTCTTCTTCCGACATCGCCTCCCAGGCCTGGGCGGGGATCTGCCGGATGGCGTCTTCGACGGCAGCGTTCACCGGGTCAACGTCCACGCGCGGCTGAACCCCGCGCCCGCGACGCCCGACCACGGCAAAGGCCAGAACCAGAACCACCAGCACGGCCACTATGGCCCCGACAACTCGCTTGTCCATGCGGCGTCTCTCCTTGCAGATAATACCAGAAAACACCCCGGCGGGCGGGCCAGCGGCCCGGCCCCGACCGCTCTTTCTGAGGGGATTATACATCCGCCCGCCGCCCGGTGCAAGCCCGAAAACGACGGATCTCACCGCAGAGAACGGCAACGGCGGGGAGCCCGGCGGGGCCGACTCTGCAAACCACGACGGCCACGGCGCAGAGAACCGCTGCCGGCAAGCCGGCAGTCGCAGAAGGCGGTGCCGTGCTCTACGAGCACGCAAGGCACCGCACTCCAGAGGGCGCGGCCCGGACGACGTTGAGTTGTGCGACATGCGCCAACGGCGGACTCTGGGGAGCGGCGCTCCTTTGCAGGCGGCGGCGCGGGGCCCGTATAATCCGCGCCCCCGACTGCGGAGGAGGAAAGGACCATGAGAGTGCTGGTGACAGGCGGCGCGGGCTACGTGGGCAGCCATGCCCTGGTGGAACTGAGGGAGGCCGGCCACGAGCCGGTCGTGTTCGACAACCTGAGCGAAGGCCACGCGCCGGCCGTGGGCGAGTGCCGCCTGATAACAGGAGACCTGGCAGACGAGGAGCAGGTGAGGGGCGCGCTGCGGGAGACGCGTGCGGAGGCCGTGATGCACTTCGCCGCGAGCGCCTACGTGGGGGAGTCGGTCGAGGACCCGGAGAAGTACTACTTTAATAACGTGGTGAACTCGCTGCGGCTGCTGCGCGCGATGCGGGGGGCGGGGGTTGAGCGGCTGGTCTTCTCAAGCTCCTGCACCCTGTACGGGGTGCCCGAGCGGGTGCCGATCACCGAGGAGTTCCCTGTGCAGCCGATAAACCCCTACGGGCGCACGAAGGCGGCCGTGGAGGCGGCGCTGAGCGACTACGCGGCGGCCTACGGGCTGCGCTACGCGAGCCTGCGCTACTTCAACGCGGCCGGCGCCATGCCGGACGGCAGCATCGGGGAGGACCACGAGCCGGAGACGCACCTGATACCGCTGGTCATCCGGGCGGCGCTGGGCCAGCGGGAGAGCATCTCGATCTACGGCGCCGACTACCCGACGCCGGACGGCACGTGCATCCGGGACTACGTGCACGTGCTGGACCTGGCCACGGCGCACGTGGCGGCGATGGAGGCGCTGGATGAGCGGCCGGTGATGGTCTACAACCTGAGCACCGGGCGGGGGCACTCGGTGCGGGAGGTGATAGAGACGGTGCGGCGGGTGAGCGGGCGGGAGTTCGCCGTGGTGGAGGCGGAGCGCCGCCCGGGCGACCCCCCGGCGCTGGTGGGCTCCTCGGCGAAGGTCCGGCAGGAGCTGGGCTGGCAGCCGCGCTACCCGGAGCTGGAACAGATAGTGGAGACGGCCTGGCGCTGGCACAGCGCGCACCCGGAGGGTTTCTGACGACGCAACGACGGGGACGGCACTCACCGCCGAGGGCGCCGAGGACGCAGAGAACGGCAACGGCGGGAAGGACCGGCAGGGCCGACTCAGACATAGCCCGGGGTGAAGCGCGCCCCCGGCGCGCAAACCCCGGGAGAACGGGATGCGACAGAAGGGAAAAGAGCCCCCGCAAGGGGGCGACTCAATCCCGCAACCCTTGAATCGCCCCGAAGGGGCTCCGGACCGGGGCAGCAGCGGACCTTGATCCCCCCGGGCTCCCACTGGTCGCCCGGGGCTACGTCTGAGACGCCCGCTACGCGGGCTGTGGGCCGGCGCCCCAACGGGCGCCGCTCTTTCAGAGCGCCACATACCAGCCCAGGGCGAAGCCCTGGGTCTCCGCGCGCCCTTGACATCGCGGAAGATGCCGACTATTCTATGGTATAGGCTACCGGTGCGTTGCCGGTGCACGTGAGGCAGGAGGGGCGGCGCGAAACGGCGTTTCTGCGAAACGAATCCATTCAGTCGTAAGGCGTTAGTAAAGAACGGCTTGAGAGGAGACATGCTTGCCCGCTTCCGGGTGTCAACGGGCGGTATCAGTAGTCGGCCTGGAGGTTCTTGACCCGCTCGTCGGAGCCGATGACGACCAGGATGTCGCCATCGCGTATGACGTCGTCGGCGTGGGGAAGGTCGTTGACCTGGTATTCGACCTTTTCGCCATTCTCGGAGGCGGCGGTGACCTTGCGTTGCTTGATGGCGACGATGTTGAGCCCGAAGCGGTTGCGGAAGTCGAGCTGTCGCAGGGTTTTGCCGACGAAGGACTTCTGGGCCTGGACCTCGGCCAGGACGTGGTCGGTGGTGATGGGGGCGATGAGCTGGATGCCGGGCATCATGAGTTCCTGGGCGACCTCGCGGGCCATTTCTTTTTCCAGGCTGATGATGCGTGTGACGCCCATGGCTTCGAGTATCTGGGCCTGGTTGTGGTCAATGGCGCGCACCCATATCTGCTGCACGCCCAGGCGCTGGAGGACGGCGGTTATCAGGAGCCCGGCCTCGATGTTGCGGCCGATGCAGACGATGGCCAGGTCCACATCCGAGAGGTTGAGCTTTTTCATGGCGAACTCGTTGGTCGCGTCGAGGCAGACGGCGCGGGAGACGCGCGTGTCCACCTGCTCAACCAGGTCTTTGTCGGAGTCGACGGCGAGCACATCGGCGCCGAGTTCAGCCAGGCGCACGGCCAGGCCGAAGCCGAAGCGCCCGAGCCCGAAGACGGCGATGCGCCGGCCGGCGGTCCTGTTTCGTTCGCTTCTCATGGGGTTTGGGACCTCAGCTTTTCTGTTTCTGCCCTTCCAGGTGTCGCCCGTGCACGCCGTTCTGGGCCCTGCGCAGGAACTCGACGAGGTATATGGCCTCGGGGTGGGTGTTCTCGTTGTTTTCGATCTCTTCGTAGATGCGGGCGCGGTTGAGTTCGCGGGTGCGGTAGATGGCCTTGTAGACGTCCCAGAGTTCGTCAATGACCTCCTGGGAGTAGCCGGCCCTCTGGAGGCCGATTTCGTTGATGCCGCGCACGCGGGCGGGGTTGCCCTCGACGATCATGAAGGGGGGGACGTCCCGCACGATGCGGCTCAGCCCGCCGACGTAGGCCTGCTTGCCTATGGTGACGAACTGGTGGCAGGCGGCCGAGCCCATCAGCTTGGCGCCGGTCTCGACGTGGCAGTGCCCGCCCAGCAGCACGCCGTTGACCAGCAGGATGTCGTGCTCCAGTCGGCAGTCGTGGCCGACGTGGGAGCAGATCATCAGGAAGTTGCGGTTGCCGATGCGGGTGGCGCCGCCGCCGTGGATGGTGCCGATGTTGATGGTGACGAACTCGCGGATGACGTTGTCGTCACCGATTATCAGCTCGGTGCTCTGGCCGTGGAAGGTGAGGTCCTGGGGCGGTGTGCCGAGGGCGGCCTGGGGGCCGATGATGTTGTTGCTGCCGATGGTGACGCGCCCCTCGATGTGCGAGCCGTGGCCGATGACGCAGTCGTCGCCGATGGTCACGTGGGGGCCGATGCAGGCGTGAGGACCTATTTCAACGTTCTTGCCGATCTCGGCCTTGCTGTCCACAACGGCTGTGGGGTGTATTCTCATGGGGTCTTTCGCTCCACTGTGTGCGCCATAGTAGTCAGAGGGCGTCGGCGTCCACCAGCATGAAGCTCATCTCGGCCTCGCAGGCGAGCTGGCCGTTGACCGTTCCCCGGCCGCGCACGACGGCGGTGCGCGAGCGCACGCGCGTGGCCTCGACCTCGAGCAGCAGCTGGTCGCCGGGGGTTACCGGCCGGCGCAGGCGCACCCCGTCGAGCCTGACCAGCAGGCAGACCTTGCCGGTGTGCTCCAGCTTGCGCAGCAGCAGCAGGCCCGCAGTCTGGGAGAGGGCCTCCAGCTGCAGCACACCGGGCAGGATGGGGTATTCGGGGTAGTGGCCCTGGAAGAACGGCTCGTTGATGGTCACGTTCTTGACGGCAACTATCTTGTTGTCGCCCTCCACGCGCAGCACGCGGTCCACCATGAGGAAAGGATATCGGTGCGGGAGGACGCGGCGGATGTCGAGCACGTCGAGGTATTCTTCCGGGCCGGCCTCGCCTTCAAGGAGGCGTTGGAACCTGCGGGCCAGGGCGATGTTGAGCCTGTGACCGCTGCGGACGGCGACCAGGCGGGTCTGCAGGTCGGCCTTGACCAGGGCCAGGTCGCCCAGCAGGTCCACCACTTTATGGCGGACGGCCTCGTCGGGGAAGCGCAACTGGGCGGGGCAGCCGCTGAGGGGTTTCTTGACCGAGCCGTCCTTGCAGAGCACGAAGGCGTTCTCCTCGGTGATGCCGCCGCCGACCGAGAGGCGTTCGAACTGCTCGTAGTCCTCCCCCAGCCCGAAGGTGCGGGCCGGGGCCAGCTCGCGCATGTAGGATTCCGGCTCCACCGTTATGGTGAAGGCCTCTGTGGGGTGGTAGCCTTCGTCGAAGTCGAGGACGTAGCTGACGGTGAACCCTTCCTCCTGGGGCATGGCGACGATGGTGGCCCGGCCTTCGGGCACGGAGATGGTCTCCTCGATGCGCAGCACGCGGCGCTCGGTGTTGAGCTCGACGATGCCGGCGGCCTGGAGGGCCTCGGCATAGTCCATGGGACAGCCGCCCAGGGCGGGCACCTCGTCGCCGTTCACTTCGATGATCAGGTTGTCAACCCCGAGCCCGACGCAGGCGCTCAGCAGGTGCTCGACGGCCTTGACCTCGACGTTGTTCCAGCTCAACGTGGTGCAGCGGAACCCGCTGCCGAGCGCTTCGACCGTGGCCGGCACGACGGGGCTGTCGGGCAGGTCGGCGCGCACGAACAGGAAGCCGGTGTGGGCGTCGGCGGGGGCCAGCCGCACGTGCACCTGTTGCCCACTGAAGAGCGCCTTGCCCGACAGCTCGGTCGAGTCCTGGATTGTGGTCTGCAGGCGGCTCATGCCTTATTTCACTTCCATCGGTTCGGCCAGGTCCGCGTTGAGCCGTTCCACTATGGCGTCGCTGATGTCCAGTTCCGGCCGGGCGTAGAGCACCTCGGCAGTGGCCAGTTGCAGGCTCTGCTCCGGGGTAACCGGACCGCTCAGGTCCGTGCCCTCTGTTTTGAAAACGAGGTCGAGCCCGCCCTGGCGAGCATGGTCGGCGACGGCTTGCCGTAGGCGGGCGTAGAAGCTGCGGACGGCCTGCTCGTGATGGGTGATGAGCTCTTCTTCGAACTCGTGGCGGGCCTGCTGCAGTTCGGCCAGGGCGCGGCGCAGCTCGTCTTCTTTGCTGAGCCTCTCCTCGGTGCCCGGCGGCAGGGCTTCGTACTCGTTGCGCAGCACCTGGGCCTGGCGGCTCTGGCGCTCCAGGGTGCGCCGCATCTGCTCCATCATGTCCATGCGTTTCTGCGTGGCGTTCTGCCAGTCAACGCTCCGGCGCATGACGTCTGAGACGTCCACCACGGCCACGGTGAGGCCGCCCTGCGCGAGGGCGGGGGCCTCTTCCTGAGCCAGGCCGGCCCTGACGCCGACCAGCACGAAGGCCGCAATCAGAACACCGCCCAGCCAGACCAACCCGTGCCTGTCCCTCATAGCGCTTGCCCTCTCATATCGTGTTTCCGGGTTCAGATACTGTAAAGCAACGGGGGGGACGACGTCAAAACCTGCGCTCGGCCCCCAGGGAGAAGTGGAGGGTCTGTGTGACGTCGTCGCGCTCTTTGCGCAACGGCCAGCCCAGGCTCACATCCAGCACCGCGCCGAGCGCGGGAATCTGCCAGCGCAGACCGAGCCCGGCCGAGAGGCGAAGCTCGTCCCAGCCGCTCAGCACGTCCTTGAGCTCCTCGGTCACGTAGCCGCCGTCGGCGAAGGTGATCAGGCGCAGCCGGTCCGGCGGCACCAGCGGCAGGCTGTATTCGACGCTGCCCAGCAGCTTGGCTTCCCCGCCAATCTGCTCCCCGGTGACGGGGTCCACAGGGGCCACACCCTCGAACTCGAAACCCCTCAGGGTCCCCAACCCGCCGGCGTAGTAGCGCTCGAACACGGGGATGCGCCGGCCGCTGTAGGCGTCCATCATGCCGATCTTGCCGCGCACGCCGACCACGTGCTTGTGGTCTTCTTCCGGCTCGTAGACGGTCCAGTATTTGCGACCTTCCAGTTCCAGTTTCGCGGTCTGCACGTCCCGGGCGGCGAGTTCCAGTTCGCCGCGGACGAGGTATCCCTCTTTGGGCACGAAGCGATTGTCCCGCCGGTCCACGGAGGCGCCCAAGCGCACGAACGGCTTGCGGTGGGTGCCCCTGTCGCGAAGGATTTCCGCTGAGGAGGTCGGGGAGATGCCACTGATGTCAATGGTCTCGTAGCCGAGGGTCACGTCCCGGCGCACGTACGGGCTGAGCTCCTGCCCGCCCTCGACAGTTAAGCCGCTGCGGGTTTCGTCAAAGGCGATCCGGGCGATGCCCGTCCTGTAGAGGCTTGCGCCGAAGCTGTAATCCGTGTTGAAAACGGCCGGATTGCGCCAGGAGAGCGAGTAGTAGGACCGCTCGGTTCCGATCCGGAGCATGAGCATGAGTTGCTGGCCGCCGCCGCGGAAAGCGTTGCCGCGCCACAGGTCGTTCCAGCTGGAGGGCCAGTTGGTGATGTCGAAGTTGTCCTCGGTCATGGCGATCTCGCCTATCAGGCCGGCCTCGCTGCCCCAGCCGGCCCCCATCATGAGGCGGCCGGTGGGGCCCTCCTGCACCCGCACGACGGCGTCGCGCAGGGTGCCCTCATCCGGCTCCAGGTCTATGCGCACCGGCTGGGGCGCCTCGCGGTCGAAAAAACCCGTGTTCAGGAGGCGCCGCTCGCTCTCCCGCAGCTTCTCGCTGCTGGCACGCTCGCCGGGGTGCATGAGTATCTCCCGGCGGACGACGTCCTCCCGCGTCTTGGTCAGACCCCGGATCTCGACCCGCCGGATGTAAACCGCCTCGCCCTCTGTGATGCGGATGTTGACGGTCACCTCGGTGCCCACCGGAGGGAAGACAGGCTCCACCGCCAGGTTGCCTTTGCGCAGGGTCACGTCCATGTGGCCCTGCCGGGCATACAGGTCAGTGACGGTCTCGACCGTCTGTTCCATCAGCGGGGGACGGTACGGGCCGCCCACCTCGAGGGGGATGGCCTCCAGCAGTTCTTCCGTGCGGAAAAGCCGGTTGCCCGTTATCTCGACGTCGCCGACGGTGTAGAGGGGGCCTTCTTCGACCCGCAACTGCAGGGTCACCCGTTCTCCCTCCTCGTCAAAGAGGGCCTCCCCCGTCACTTCCGCGTCCAGGAAACCCTGGTTGCGGTAGTAAGTGCGCACGCGCAGGATGTCCGCCTCGAAGGTGGCGCGCTCGAACCAGCCGGGCCAGAAAAGCCGCGGCCAGCGGCGTCTTCTGCTTTCCATCTGGCGCCTGAGGGTCCCGTCGGAGATGTGCTCGTTACCCTCGAAGACGATGCTCCTGACGTGGGCGCGAGGCCCTTCCTCCACGCGGAACAGGAGCCGGCGTTCCTGCTCGACGACCTCCAGCGAGGTACTCACCGAAACGATGGGGAAGCCGCGCTGCCGGTAGGCGTCCTCGATGGCCTGCTCGGCCGCCCTGAGTTCGTAACGTCCCACGGTATCGCCCGGCTGCAGGCCGACCACCCGGCGCAGCCGCCTGGCGGAGATGCGCCTGTTGCCTTCAAAAGAGACGCTTGTGATGCGGACCCGCTCATCCACGTCGAGCAACAACTCTACGGCTCCCCCGGAGGCCGGCTCGATCCGGTAGGAGATGGTGCCGAGGCCGGCCGTTTCGTTCCAGTCCCGCACCGTCCGGCGCAGGGCCTCGTTGTCGAACTCCTGTCCCTCGCGCAGACCGAGGGCCTCGGTGAGGTAATCACTGCTGAGCAACAGGTTGTTGCGCACTGTGATGCCGGCGATGGGGGGGCGGTCGGTGTCGGCGAAAACCGCCGGTCCCATCGCCAGCAGCAGGCAGATGACGACGACCAGGCGGCTCACCCCGGGGGGGGCGCAGGGCTGTGGGGTCATGGATTTGCCGTTATTGAAAGTTGGACTCGGAGGCGCGCGACTCGAAACGCAGGTAACGCCTGCGGAAGACCAGCCTTACTACGTCCGTGGGGCCGTTGCGCTGTTTGGCGACAATGAGGTCGGCCTTGCTGCCGGGGACTTCTTCCATCTCGTCATCCTCCTCGCCGGGCATGAAGGGGCGGTGCAGCAGCAGGATGACGTCGGCGTCCTGCTCGATGGCGCCGGACTCGCGCAGGTCGCTCATGCGGGGGCGGCGCTGTTCCTGTTCGACGCGGCGGTTCAGTTGAGCGATCGCTATGAGGGGGACTTCCAGCTCGCGAGCCAGGGCTTTGAGGCCGGCGCTTATCTCGGCCACCTCGGTCGCCCGGTTCTGGTGGTCGCGGTTGGCCTGCAAAAGCTGCATGTAATCCACGACGATCAGTTCCACTTCGTGGCGGTGCACGAGGCGGCGGGCCATGGCGCGCAGGTCCATGATGCGGATGGTGGGGGCGTCGGTGACGAAAAGGGGCAGGCCGACCAGGTCATCGAGCGATTCCTCCAGGCGGCTCCACTGCCGCCGGTCCAGCGTTCCACGTCGGAAGTCATGCGTGTCCAGAGTGTTGTGGATGCACAGGAAGTTGCTGACGATCTGCTCGGCGGGCATCTCCAGGCTGTAGAGGGCGGCCGGGCGGCGCTGGACGGCACACACGTTGTGCAGGACGTTCAGGGCGAAGCTGGTCTTGCCCATGCTGGGCCGGGCGGCGATGACGATGAACTGGCCCGGCTGGAAGCCGCCGGTCAGGTCGTCCAGGTCGTAGTAGCCGGAGGAGACGCCGGTGAGCTGGCCGGGGTTCTGGTGGAGGACCTCCAGGCGCTCGACGATGTTCTGGAGCACTTCGTTGACCTCCCGCACCCGGTCCGAGTCCCGCTGATGGCGCACGGCCAGGATGTGGGATTCGGCCTCGTCGAGCAACTCCTCGACATTGGCCGAATTCTCGTAGGATGTCTTCTGGATGCGGGTGGCCGTCTCTATGAGGTGGCGGCGGATGGCATGCTCGCGGACTATCTCGACATAGTGCTCGGCGTTGGCGCTGGTGGGCACCGACTCCATCAGCTCCAGAAGGTATGCCTGGCCGCCGACTTTTTCCAGTTTTTCCCGCCGGGCCAGTTCGTCCCTGAGCAGAATGAGGTCAACGGCGTTGTGCTGGTCGGCCAGTTGCAGGACGGCCGAGAAGATATCCTGGTGCGCCAGCTTGTAGAAGCTCTCCTCGGAGAGCCGCTGGCGGGCCAGGTGCAGGGCCTCCGCGTTCAACAGCATCGAGCCTATGACGCCCATCTCCGCCTGGACGTCATGCGGGGGCACACGCGCGGCAGACATGGTATCCGACATCTCAGACATCGGTACGCGTCGCGCAAAGGTCAGCGGTGTTTTCACTCCTCTTCTTCTAACGGCGCGACCCGGACGGTGATGGTGACGCGCACCTCCGGGTGGAGCATCACCTCGACCTCGTAGTCGCCCACTTCTTCGATCGGTCTGGCCAGACTGATGTTGCTGGGACGGATTCCGTCGAAGCCGCTGTCCACCAACTCGGTGGCGATGTTCTCGGCACCGACCGAGCCGAACAGGTGGCCCTGCTCGGTGGCGCGCGCCGTGATAAAGCAGAGAAAGCCCTCCAGCAGTTCGGCCTGGCGGCTGACGCGGTCCAGCTCTTCCCGTTCCCGCTGGCGGCGAGCCTCGCGGGCAGCCTCGATCTGCTGGAGGTTCTGCGGCGTAACGGGCACGGCTATCTCTTTGGGCAACAGGTAGTTGCGCGCGTAGCCGTCGGCCACTTCGACTACGTCACCCAGGTGGCCCAGGTTCTCTACGTCTCGGCGAAGCAGAACTTCCATCTCTCTTCCTTCCTCCCTCTGCGGCGACAGCTGGCCTCGCGTCCTCCGCGAGGGTTGTGTCAGAACGGGATCTCATCATCGGATACGTCAAAGCCCTCCTCGGAGGGCTCGTCGGGCTCTTGCCGGCTTCTGCGCGCGGCCGGGGCCTGGCGCGAATCCCGGGCGGGGGCCCCCTGGTCGGCTCCGGAGCGGGCTCGGCCGCCGCCCTGGCCTCCCGAGCCGCCGCGGCCGATGAACTCGAAGTTAGTCGCCGTGACCGACAGTTTGCTGCGCCGGCCGTCCGGGCTGTCCCAACTGTCATACTTGAGGCGGCCTTCTACGAAAATGGGATCCCCTTTCTTGAAGTATTCACTGACGACGACCCCGCGCCGCTGCCACACGGTGATGTCCACGAAACAGGTGTCTTCGCGCTTTTCACCGTCGCGCGTGGTATAGGTGCGGTTGACGGCCAGCCCAAACTCGCAGACGGCTGTGCCGCTGGGGGTGTAGCGCAGCTCCGGGTCGCGGGTCAGGTTGCCCATCAGGAAAACGCGGTTCAGACTCGCCATCTTCGTAGCCTCCTTTTCCGGTGTCCGGGCGGCCCGGCCGCCGCACCTGGCCGCGGGGCGGGGGGGTGACGAGCCGACGCCGGGGAGCAGATGAGGCCGCTCAATCCTGCTCGGCCGTCTCGACGACCTCCTCGTCCTCTTCTTCCTCGTCTTCTTCGGGCGCCTCCGCCCTGGAAGCGGCCTCCTGGATGAGACGGCCCTCGGAGTCGTAAAGATCGCCCTGCACGGGGCTCTGTTCCTCCGCCCTCAGCACCAGCACGCGCAGCAGTTGCTCGGAAAGTTGCACGTCGTGGCGTATCTCGTCTATCGCCGTGCCCGGCGCGCGGAAGTACACGAGTACGTATATGCCGCGCTTGGCGCGCTGGATGCGGTAGGCGAGCTTGCGCTCCTCCCACTGCTCGATGCGCTCTATCCGGGCGCCCGCCCGCTCCAGGATGTTGGCGATGTGCCGGATGATCTCCTCGAACCCGGCTCCGCCCCTGGAGGAGTCAACGAGGAACATTGCTTCGTAGAGGTTTTCTGCCAAGATTATGTCTCCGTTTCCTGTCGGCGTCACTTTCACTACGCGTATCGGGGTCCTGTTTGTATCACGAAACCGGTCCGTTTTCCAGTGGCCCGTTGAACTTGTTCATGGCCGCCTCCACTCCCTCAGCGGCCCAGCAAAGCGCGGCGTCGGCCGCCCGACCCACCATCCGCACCACCACGTCCCGCTCCTCCTCATAGAACGGGCTCAGCACGTATTGGGCCAGGTCGGCGCCCGGAGGACAGGGGCCCACCCCCATCCGGAGCCGCGCGAACCGGTCGGTGCCCAGGGCGTGCTCCACGGAGGCCAGCCCGTTGTGCCCTCCGCTGGAGCCGCCCGGCCGCAGGCGGAGCGTGCCCAGCGTCAGGTTCACGTCGTCAACCAGCACCAACAGTTGCTCCGGCCCGGCGCCCTCCCGCTCCATCAATCTGAGCACGGGTGGTCCGGACCGGTTCATGTAGCCCAGAGGCCTGAACAGCAGCAGCCCATCGGCGCGGGCCAGCTCACCGTTGCCGCGGTAGCGTTCGACGCAGGCGCCGGACCTGCGGAACGCCGCGTCCAGCGCCATCCAGCCCGCGTTGTGGCGTGTGCGGCTGTAGCGCGAGCCGGGATTGCCCAGGCCGGCTATGATCTTCACCTGCGCCGCTCCCACTACGCTCTTGCCGGGCGGCTACCCCTGCTGCGGCTCCCGCGGTGGAGCCTCTCCTTCCTCCGGGGGCACCTCTGGCTCTTCAACCTCGCGGCCTATCAGCTCCGGCTCCAGCACCAACTCCTCGGGCTCCTCTTCCTCTTCGGTCAGCTCCAGCGGCGGCACCACGGTCACGACCACAGTGCCGGCGTCGGTCACCGGGGTGACGCCTTCAGGGAAGGAAAGCTCTCCGACAGTCAGGTTGTCGCCGATCTCCAACGCCTCGACTTCGACATCAATCTGATCGGGGATGGCGGTGGGCAGGCACTCGACCTCGATGCTGCGCATCACCAGCTCCAGCACCCCTCCAGCGGCCTCGCCCGCCGCCTCGCCGTGTGTCTCAACCGGCACGTTCACCGTGACGGTTTCGGTCAGGGAGATGCGCGCCAGGTCCACGTGCTGGATGACGTCGCCCAGCGCATCGTACTGGATCTCCTTGATCTGGGCGTTGTCGGCCTGCCCGTCCCAGATGACCTGGACGAGGACGGCGTTCTCTTCGACGAGCCGGCGCACGTCGGCCCGGCGCAGAGTGAGCAGCACGTTGGGGGCGCCCCGCCCGTACAGGACGGCGGGGATGAGGTTCTGGTTGCGCAGCCGACTGCAGGCTCGGCTTCCGCGTTCGTCACGCGGCCGGGCTTTGATCTCCGTTATCTCCATGGCTCTACGTTCTTATCTGATAGGATTGTCGGCCCGCCCCCGGCTATGAGGTCCCCGCGAGATGCGCCCACCCGGGCGCGGCGGCGCAAAAACAAAACTCACGGGGCGGGAGGCAGGTTTCTTTGTGCGGATTGCCTGCGGTGCTACGTAGCCAACCTTTATACCACAGCGCCGCAGGGCTGTCAACTTGCTACGCGCCCCCTTCGCCCACTATGCTGCCCCGCCGATGGATGATGCAACGGCACAGCGCATAGCGCGGCGCCTGCTGGGCTGGTACGAGCGGCACGGCCGCGACCTGCCCTGGCGACGCCATCCCACGCCCTACCGGGTCTGGGTCAGCGAGGTCATGCTCCAGCAGACCGTGGTCGCCACGGTCATACCTTACTTCGAGCGGTGGATGGAGCGCTTCCCTGACGTGGAGTCGGTGGCGCGCGCCGACGAGCGCGAGGTGCTGGCCGCATGGGAGGGGCTCGGCTACTACCAGCGCGCCCGCCGGCTGCACCGGGCCGCCCGGCGCCTGATGTGGGAACACGAGGGCCGGCTGCCGGCGAGCGAAGCGGCCCTGCGCAGACTGCCCGGCGTCGGCCCCTACATCGCCGCCGCCATCCTGAGCATCGCGTTCGGGCAGGACGTAGTGGCGCTGGACGCCAACGTGGTGCGCGTCTTCATGCGCCTGACGGCCACCCCCGGCCGCGGCACCGAGGCGGGGGTGCGACGGCGCGTCCGCGATCGCGCCCGGGCCGGCCTGCCCCCGGGGCGCGCGGCGGCCTACAACCAGGCGCTCATGGACTTCGGCAGCCTCGTGTGCCGCCCGCGCGCGCCCCTGTGCGAAGAGTGCCTGCTGAGAGAGGAGTGCGAGGCATTCCGGCGCGGCATGCAGTATGACATCCCGAAGCCGACGCGCCGCAAACTGACCGCCATCCGGACGGCCGTCGCCGTGCTCGTGCAGGACGACCGGGTCTACATCCAGCAACGGCCCACGGGCGGGCTTTTCGCCGGGCTGTGGGAGTTTCCCGGCGGCAAGGCACACCCGGACGAGACGCCCCGCCAGGCGCTGCGCCGCGAGTGCCGCGAGGAACTGGGAGTGGACTGCGCCCCCGGGCGGAAGCTGGCCGAACTGACCCACTACTACACCGTCTTCCAGGTGCGGCTGCACGCCTTCCTCTGCCCGCCGCCCGAGGGCCTGCCCCTGGATTCCACCCACCGCTGGGTGCCCCTGGAGGAACTGGATGACTACCCCATGCCGTCGGCCAACCGGCAGGTTGTGCAGGCGCTGGAGCAACTGTGAGGCGGAGCAAGCCACAGGGCAGGCGGGTGGCGCAGAGTAAAGGGCGGCGGGGGCGGTAGAAGGCACGTTGTCAGTTGCTTGTTGCTCGTTGCTCATAGCCGGTCAACGGGACCAAAGCGCGCAGTCACTTTCGCGGAACCGGGAGCAAGAACCGATGGATTACCGACGGCTGGGCACCACCGACCTGGAGGTCTCGCGTATCGGCTTCGGCGGGGCGCCGCTGGGCCTGCAGGGCTACCTGGACGGCGAGGACAAGTCCTCCGACGAGTTCGAGCGCCGCGCCCGCCGTGCTGTCAGGGCGGCGCTCGAGGGCGGCATCACCCTCTTCGACACCGCGCCGGGCTATGGGGACGGCAGGTCCGAGGAGATAATGGGCCGGGCACTCGAGGGACGGCGGGACGGCGTGGTGCTGGCCACGAAGTTCGGGGGATGGCAGCGGGGCGAGGCGGCCGCGCTGGAACGGCAGCTCACAGAGAGCCTCCGCCGCCTGCGCACCGACCACGTGGACCTTCTGCAGGTGCACGGGGGCTACTACCGGCAGGAGGACGCCGCCGTGCTGCTGGAAGGGGGCGTGATGGAGTGGGCGCAGAGCGAGCTGGAGCGCGGGCGCTGCCGCTACCTCGGGCTGACCGCAGAAACCGCCTCCGGCCCGTTGGAGCGGCTGCTTGAGAGCGGCCGATTCGACGTGCTCCAGGTCGCCTACAGCTTCATCTACCAGTCGCACTGCGACTATCAGCGCGGCCCGAAGGGCGTCATCCCCTTCGCGCGGGAGCAGGGCCTGGGCATCCTGAGCATGCGGACGGCCACCAGCGGCTTCCTGCAGCGCGTCATGAAGCAGGAGTTTCCGCAGGTGCCGACCGAGGAGGTGACGGCCCTGGCTATCCGGTTCGCCCTCTCGACGCCGGAGGTTGACTGCGCGCTCATCGGCATGCGCAACGAGCGGGAGGTGGCCATGAACATCGCCCTCGCCGACGACCTCTCCAACCGACTGGACCTGACCCGCCTGAACGACCGCTACAACCTCGACCTGGACGCCCTGCTGTGACCGGCAGCGGCCGGGCAGAGACCGAAAAGGTCCGGCGGCCCCCGGCCCCGCCGGGCTGCCGCGCGCTCCGGGCACCGCTGCCGGCGCTTGCGCCGCTCGGCCGGGCGTTCTATCCTGCGGGAGGGACCCTGCGGCACGAGGGAGGACGACCATGAGACGTCTGGTTGCGGTATCTGCTCTGGCTAGGAATTCACTGCGGGGCGGGCTGCTGCTGGCCCTGGCGGCCGTGCTGGTCGCCGGCCCGGCGGCGGCCGCTGAGGCCGGGCGCGTTGTACCTGCAGTGGACCTGTCGGGCGGCTTCGAGGAGGGCCAAATGGCGCTGAACGCGGGCGCTGCCGTCGTGGAGGGCCGCTTGCGCCTGACCGACACCACCAGCGGCAGCCAGTCCCGCACGGCCTTCCTGCGCGAGAAGCTCCGGGTTGACCGCTTCGTCACCCGGTTCACCTACCGCGCCCGCCAGGTCGGTCCCTCCCCCGTGGGAGGCTGGGCCTTCGTGCTGCAGAACCATGACCTCGAGGCCGTAACGCCGGGACAGAGCACCGGCACGCACGGCTACGACCCCGCCGACGGCGGCGTGGCACTGCTGATGGACCTGGGGCGCCGCATCTCCCTGCACGCCGGAGCGCCCGACGGCAGCGTCCGGCGCATCAAGAGCGAACCCCTCCGCCCGGAGATGGGCACCTTCGCCGACGGGCGCCCCTACGAGTTCCTGCTCACCTACGACGGCGAGGTGCTGCACCTGGTGGTCACCGACCGCGAGACCGGCGACAGCTACTACCTCCACTACGAGATAGACATCCCGGAGATGGTGGGCGGCCGGACGGCATGGGCCGGCTTCGGCGCGGGCACCGGCTCGGTGGCCGACCGGCGTCTGGTGCAGGAGATCGAGTCCTGGAGCTGGTACGCCGGCGAGGGCGCTGTGCCGCCGCTGGCGCAGTTCGAGCTCAATGCCCTCTCGCCCTACCAGGCGCCGCAGGGGAACGTCATCCGCGCCCGCACGCCTTACGAAGTTGAGTTCGACGCGGCCTCCAGCGTCGCCGTGGAGGGGGAGGTCGCCCGCTACGAGTGGGCCTTCGGCGACGGCGCGAGCGCCGCGGGCGAAGAGTCGACCGCGCGCCACACCTACCGCGAACCGGGTCTCCACGAGGCGAGCCTCACGGTGGTGGACGAACACGGGAACCGCTCCGACCCGCGCACACTGCGTATCGCTCTCAGCGACGCACTCCGCCCCGTCATCCGGACGAACAGGTCATCCGGCGTGGCGCCGCTGCAGGTCATCTTCGACGCCACCGAGACCGAGGGGCTGACCGAGGCCGACCTGGTTAACTGCCGCTTCGCCTGGAACTTCGATGCCAACGATGCCGACCCTCAGGGGCACGCCCACAGCGGCGAGGGCTTCGTGGCGGCACACGTCTTCCAGGAGCCCGGCACTTACCGCGTCACCCTGGAAGTCACCGACGTCTCCGGAGAGACCGTTACGGATGAAGTTGTGGTCGAGGTCCACCCCCTGGACGAGACCTGGACGACCTACCACTTCTCAACCGACGGCGACGATGAGAACCCCGGCACCATCGAGGCGCCGAAGCGGACGCTGGAGCACGGCCTGGGCGAGCTGGCCGGCCCGCGCGTGCGCATCCGCCTGCGGCGCGGCGACACGTGGCGACTGGACAACCCCGTGACGCTGGCGACCGAGGGGCCGGTGCTGGTGGACTCCTACTCCGACCCCGAGCGTCCGTCCGAGCAGCGACCCGTCATCCGGGCGACGTGGACCGACGGCGCCTGGCGCATGCTGCCCGTCACCGGCAGCGACTGGCGCGTGACGGACCTTGTCATCCGCGCCGGCTCCAACAGCTACAGCAACCCCCGCGAGCCCGGCGCCATGCAACTGGACGGCCGGGACAACCTCATCTCCGGCGTGCACTTCACGCGCATCGGCACCAACGCCTTCATCCTGGGTGGCGACGGCAACGTCATCCACGACTGCACCGCCCGGGACGTGGGGCCCTACTTCGTTTACGGCTCGCCCCGGCGTTTCGCCATCATCGACAACGACGTCGAGATAGAGAGCGAGCACGACGAGCACGTCCTGCGCTTCCAGGGCGGCCACAAGGGCTACATCGCCGGCAACAAGCTCCGCTCGAAGAAGGCCAAGAGCAACGTGCAGGTGCGCGGCGCCAGCAGCCAGATGGTCATATACGACAACGACATCATCGGCCGCACCTCCAGCGCCAACCCGCAGAACCGCACCAGCGAGGAATACGTCCACCACATCGTCTGGGAGGCAAACCGCTTCCTCTACGAACCCGCCTACGAGGACCTGACGGGCTTCGCCGCCGCGGGCACGGCCGTCAACGTCAACGCCCGCCACCTGGTCATCCGCAACAACGTGACGGTGAACTACATGCGCCTGTTCGGCGTGGGCGGCCATCCGCTGGTCGGAGGGTCGGTCAACATCCACGTTTACAACAACACGATCTACGCCGACGATGTCGGCGGCAAGCACCACGGTCGGCTGGGGGACATCCACGACGGCCGGCTGGTCAACGTGCGCAATAACCTGGTCTACAGCGACGTCACGACGACGCCCGACCCGTGGGTGGCCATCTGGCGCGTCAGCGAGGGCGCGGTGGAGACGCTTACCTCGGACCACAACCTGCTGTGGGCGCCGGCGTGGGACACCGAAAGGGGACTGTTCCGCGTGGGAAGCGAGGAGATAGCGCCGGCCCGGTGGCGCGAGATGGGCTTCGGCCGGGGCACCCTGACGGCCGACCCCGGGCTGCGCTCGACGGACCCCGACAGCGCCGATTTCCTTCGGCTCATGCCCGGCAGCGCGGCCGTGGACGCCGGGGCGGAGGCGCCGGTGTTCGTGGACCACGAGGGCCGGCGCCGTCCCCAGGGGCGGGCCCACGACATCGGGGCGTTCGAGCACCCGGCCGACGACGCGGCAGAACGGCCGTGACGGAATGGCGCGGCCCGAGGCCGGGTCGTTGAGCGCACCAGGAGCGTTAATGCTGTGGGCGGGTTCTTCCCCGCGTTCCTCGAACACAAAGGTAACTTCACAAAGGAGACCCCACTATGACGGCGGACGAAAGCGACGTTCGCGTCCTGCGCGGCCCGGATGGCACGATGCCGGCGCTCGGCTTCGGCACCTGGGCGCTGCGGGATGACGCCGGCCGGCGCGCCGTGCTCTGCGCGCTGGAGACCGGCTACCGCCACGTGGACACGGCGGAGATGTACGGCAACGAGAAACCCGTCGGCGACGCCCTGCGCCGGAGCGACGTGCCCCGGGAAGACGTCTTCCTGGTCACCAAGGTCTCGCAGGATCACCTGGACGCCTCCGGCGTGCGGCACGCCCTGCGGGGCAGCCTCGACCGGCTCCAGACCGACTACGTGGACCTGCTGCTCATCCACTGGCCCAGCACCACGGGGGTGCCGCTGGCCGAAACGCTTGGGACGATGGCGGAGCTTCGGGCCGAGGGGCGCGTCCGGCACGTCGGCGTCAGCAATTTCACCGTCGCCCTGCTGGAGGAGGCGCAGCGGGTCTCCCCCGTGCCCATCTTCTGCAACCAGGTCGAGTACCACCCCTACCTCTCGCAGCAGCCGGTGCTGGAGTGCTGCCGGGCGGGTGGCATCCTGCTGGTTGCCTACTGCCCGCTGGCACGCGGGCGGGTCTTCCAGGACACCGTCCTGCAAGAGATAGGTCAGGGGCACGGCAAGACGGCCGGCCAGGTGACGCTGCGCTGGCTGTTGCAGCAGCCGGGGGTTGGCGCCATCCCGCGCTCCGGCTCGGCCGAGCACATCCACGAGAACTTTGACGTCTTCGACTTCGAGCTGAGCGAAGAGGAGATGCAGCGCATCTTCGAGCTGCATCACGGCGAGCGCTACATAGGCGGCAGCGCCGCCCCCGAGTGGGACACCTGAGGCGCGCGTTGACGGAGGCAGCGGGGACACTTATCCTGCTCGGGCCGGGCCGCCTGACCCGCAGAGAACGGCCCATCTGCAAACACTGGTTCAACGGAAGGTTGCGACGATGCGCCCCCCTGAAGACCGCCCCAACGTCATACTGATCAACTGCGACGACTTAGGCTACGGAGACCTGGGCTGCTACGGCTCGACAGTCAACGAGACGCCGCACCTGGACCGCCTGGCGGCCGAGGGGGTCCGCTTCACGGACTTCTACCAGGCCGCCCCCGTCTGCTCGCCCTCCCGGGCGGCGATGATGACCGGCTGCTACCCCAGCCGCGTCGGCCTGGCCACCAACGAGCACGGCGGCTGGGTGCTGTTCCCCGGCAATGCCGTCGGCCTGAACCCGGAGGAGACCACCATCGCCGACCTGCTCAAGCAGCAGGGTTACAGCACCGCCATGGTCGGCAAGTGGCACCTGGGTGACCAGCCGGAGTTCCTGCCCAGGCGCCACGGCTTCGACTCCTACTACGGCCTGCCCTACAGCAACGACATGGGTATCATGGAGTGGCGCGAGGGCTATCCGCCGCTGCCGCTGCTGAGCGACGAGGAGGTCATCCAGGAGCAGCCTGACCAGGCGTCCCTGACCGAGCGCTACGTGGAGCAGTGCGTCCGCTTCATGCGCGCCAACCGCGACCGGCCGTTCTTCCTCTACTTCGCGCACATGTACGTGCACCTGCCGCTCTACGCGCCGAAGCGCTTCCTGGCGCAGTCCGAGAACGGCGCCTACGGGGCTGCCGTCGAGTGCATCGACTGGAGCACCGGCGTGTTGCTGCACGAGTTGCGCCGGCTGGGGCTGGGGGAGAACACGCTGGTCATATTCACCTCGGACAACGGCAGCCGCGCCCGCGACGGGGGCGGCAGCAACGCCCCCCTGCGCGGCACCAAGGGCACCACGTGGGAAGGCGGCCAGAGGCTGCCCTGCATCGTGCGCTGGCCCGGTGTCGTGCCCGCCGGCGGCACCTGCGGCGAGATCACCACGGCCATGGACTTCCTGCCCACCCTGGCCCGCCTGGCCGGGGCGGAGCCCCCCACCGATTGCATCATTGACGGACACGATATCCGGCCCCTGGTCATGTGCGAGGATGGGGCTGAGTCCCCCTACGACGCGTTCTTCTACTACCTGCGCGACGAGCTGGAGGCCGTCCGCTCCGGACGATGGAAGCTCCATCTCAAGACCGGTAAGCTCTATGACCTGGAGGCCGACGTCGGGGAGCAGAATGACGTGGCCGCCGACCACGCGGACGTGGTCAAGGCCCTGGAGGCCAGGGCCGAGGAGTGCCGCCGCGACATCGGCGACGGCGTGACCGAAACGCGGGGCCGCAACTGCCGCCCGGCCGGCCGCGTGGACGACCCCAGACCCCTGACCGAGTTCGACCCCGACAACCCCTACATGGTGGCCATGTACGACTGGGGCGACGGCCCCGGCCGGTGAAGCGCAGAACAGCTGAAGATTCGATGCCGACGGTGGGAAGACAGCACACCGTGGCCGGCAGACCGCGTCGGAGCCGTTTGCCTTGGGCGGAGCGGGCTCCCTGGTGCTTCTTATGTCAAAGAGATCGAGGTCTTGGAGAGGGATTGAGCGGCAATAGGACGTCAGGTGCCCTTTGGTGGGCTTACCCGACCGCGTTCCGGACCCGCCCGTTCCCCGAACAGCCAGAAGAAGCCATCGAAGAAAGGATTTCCTGCCATGCTGGAGAAGACCGACCTGTTCGAAGCCGGCGACGGCGGATACCACGTATACCGCGTGCCGGGCATCTCCGTCACGCCCGCCGGAGTTGTGCTGGCCTACGCGGAGGCGCGCCTGGAGACCCCGAGCGACTGGGCCGACATTGACATCCTGATGCGTCGCAGCCTCGACGGCGGCCGGACCTGGGAACCCCCCGTCAAGGTGGTGGACCACGCGGACTTCGGCCCCGGCCCCGCCAATAACTTCGTCACCATCCCCGACCGCGACGCGGGCCGCGTGCACGCCCTGCACTGCCACAACTACGCCCGCGTCTTCTACCGCGTCAGCGACGACGACGGGGCCACCTTCAGCGACCCCGTCGAGATAACCGACGTGCTGGCGGAGTTTCGTTCGGAGTACGACTGGGGCGTCTGCGCCGTCGGACCCGGCCACGGCATCCAGCTTGACGACGGCAGACTGCTGGCGCCGATCTGGATATCCGAGTCCCACACGAAAGCCCATGGCCCCAACCGCGCGGCCGTCATCTACAGCGACGACCACGGCGCGAGCTGGCGGCGCGGGGACATGGTGCCGGACACCATCCCCTGCTGTAACGAGACCGAGGCCGTCCAGCTTGCCGACGGCCGGGTGCTGCTCAACATGCGCAACACGGGCGAGGCCCGGCGCCGCGCCGTCACCATCAGCGACGACGGCGTCCACGACTGGCCCGAACCGTGGTACGACGACGAGCTGCCCGAGCCCCGCTGCTTCGGCAGCATCTGCCGGCTGACCACCGGGCGGGACGACGACCGCAACCGCGTCCTGTTCAGCAACCCGGACGTCTGGGACACCCTGGACGGCAGCGGCACCGGCTGGGGCGAACGCCGCGACGTGACCGTGCGGCTCAGCTACGACGAGTGCGAAAGCTGGCCCGTCAGCCGCCGCCTGCAGGAAGGCCCCAGCGGCTACAGCGATCTGGCCGTCCTGCCCGACAAGAGCGTCCTGTGCATCTACGAGCGCGGTCGCATCGAGGGCGGCCACACCTCTCACAACCGCTTCCTCACGGTCGCACACTTCGACCTGGACTGGCTGACCGAGGGGGCGGACCGCTCGTGAGGGCCAGCACTGTAAAGAAAAACCTGGCGCCTCGGAAACACGGAGAAGACACGGAGAACAAGAGGGCACAACCACAGCCGAAAAAGGGCCGGATGATCGCTGTTTCAGGGGCTTGCCTGCTCTTGCGGCGCCTTGATGGCGCAAGAACGGGAACAGGCACCCTCACCACGTTGTGCGCCAATCTGAAAGGAACGACCATGAACCGACGACTGAGCGATGCGGAGCTGCTGGAGCTGAAGCGATGGAATACTCCGGCCGCATATAACGGCTGGGAGCAGGTGACCTCGCGTGACTCGGCTGCCGACTGTTTCAACCTGGAACCGGTCACCGACTTTATGCCCCACATGGGCCCGATGGTCGGCTACGCGGTCACCGTCCAGTTCGAGCCGAGCAACTCCGAACACCCCCGCGCCAACCCCGAGGGCTGGGCGGACTACCGCCGCTACGTGGCCGAGGTGCCCGGGCCGAAGATCGTCGTGCTGCAGGACCTGGACAAGCCGCACACGGTCGGCTCGTTCTGGGGCGAGGTCAACAGCAGCATCCACCGCGCCCTCGGCTGCGTGGGCACCGTCACCGACGGCGCCATCCGCGATCTGGACGAGATGACCGACGTCGGGTTCAAGGCACTGGCCCGCCGGCTCTGCGTCGGCCATGCACACTCCTTCCCCGTGCGATGGGGCTGCGAGGTCGAGGTCTTCGGCCGAACGGTCCAGCCGGGGCAGCTAATCCACGCCGACAAACACGGCTTCCTGGTCATCCCCGAGGAAGACCAGCAGGGACTGCTGGAGGCCGTCCGCTTCATGGACTCCCAGGAGTGCCGCACCACCATCGCGGCCACCCGCGCCTCCGCCGGCAAGACATCGGAGCAGGCCGTGGAAGCCATCAACCGGGCGGGCGCCGAGTTCAAAGCCGCCGTCGGCCGCCGCTTCGGCGGGTGAGCGGGCGTGGAGGACTCCGCCGGCGCCACGTGGGGGTTGCCGGGCGGCCCGGGGCGGCTGCATTGCTTGTGATGTGCGCAGGTCTGCGGTACACTGGATGTTATGGAGGAATATCTCTACTGCCAGCACTGCGGACGGCGCTTCCGCCCGCCCGAGGGCATCAGCACAAGTGCTCTTTGCTGCGGGGATTGCGCCGGTCCGCTGAAAGCGGAATTGCCGCCCGCGGACGCCGACCAGCCTCCGGATGAGCACAAAGGCTTCGTGATCGGCCGGGCGAAGCTGAGCAAACGCACGGCCCTGCGGCCCGACCACACCGTTTACGAGGCCCCTCACTCCGGCCTGCGCACGGACGTGCGCGTGAAGGTATGGCCGACCTCGGCCGAACGCGAGCGCCCGCCCAGCATCGAGCGGCTCTTCCGGCGTGCCGCCGCCGCGCGCACCCTGCGCAGCCCCAACGTGGTCACCGTCCTGGAGATGGGACGGCTGAAAGACGGCTACTTCGTCATGACCGAGCGCGTGCCCGACACCCTGCGCCAGATGATGGCGCGGGGGCTGCCCCTCGGCGTGCGACGGACCCTCGCCTTGCTTGAGGACATCCTCCAGGGCCTGGCCGACCTGGAGGAAGCCGGCGCCATCCACGGCAACCTGGATCCCGACAGCATCCTGATCGGATACGACGGCGAGGCGCGACTCGACCACCCCGGCGCACTGCCGCCCCCCGCTCGGCTGAACAAGCTGCTCGTCCGTGAAGGGGGCACACTCGCCGGGCCCGCCCTCTACCTCGCCCCGGAGCGCGCGCGCGACGAACGCCTGGCCGACATTCGTTCGGATATCTACGCCGCCGGCGCCGTCGCGTGGCACCTTGTGACGGGGCGAGCGCCGTTCGTGGGCGAGAGCGGTCTGGAAGTGATGACGGCCGCCCTGGAAGGCCCCCCGCCCGACCCGCGCAACGAACGGCCCGAGGTGCCCGAGGCGCTGGCGAGACTGCTGATGCGGCTGATGGCCACCGACCCCGAAGACCGCCCCGGCAGCGCGCGGGAAGCCCTGGAAGCCCTGGCTGCATGCGTGCAGGAACTCAAGGAGGCCGACCTGTGGGAGAGCGCCCGGCCCGCCCCCGCCGCCCGGCTGTCCTTGAGGATGGGCTGGACCATCGTGGCCGTCGTGCTGGCCGTGGCCTCCATCGTCCCTTTCATGATGATCACCCGGCATCACCAGCAGGAGGAGGCAGCAAGGCCCATACCCCACACGACCATCTACATAAGCCGCCCTGACCGCCTGTCGCCCGACGAACTCCCCCCGGAAACGGCCCGGGCCGCGCGCGCCCTGCTGGCGTATCGGATGGCCTACTACCCGGCTCTGAGCCTGGCGGACCAGACCGAGGTCGAGCGCCTGCTGGAGTCCGGTATGGACATCGAACAGGTGCGCGAGCGCCTGGGCGCCGGGCACTTGGTGCTGGTCAGCCACGCGGCGGGGCTCGGGCGCAGGAACTGGACGTGGATGTTCGCCAATCGCGCCCGCGAAGATTGGGTCCTGCGCCGTGAAGTCAGCGTAGAACGGGATAACCCCGACTGGACCGCATTCGAGCAGACGGTGCGCGACCTGCTGGCCGAGGCAGGTCTGCGGCTGGGGCTCGAGCCCGCCCCGGGCGCAGACCACCTCACCGGGGCCGACCCCGCAGAATGGGCCGCCATCGGCGCCGCCCTCGAGGCCGAACGGCGCGACGCCTTCGAGGAGGCCGAACAGACCCTTGCCGACGTCGAGCCGAGCAGCCCCCCGGGGGCCTTGCTGCTGGCCCTCTACCGCACCGTTCGCGGGGCACGGGAGACGGGCGCCTTCGGCTCGCGGCCTGTGCCGGCGGGGGACGAGCTGCCGCCGGAGATGCGCGGCCTGGCCGAACTGCTGGCCGAGATGGCCCACGGCGAGCCCCAGCAGGTGCGGGCCGGGTTCGCAGAGCACCTGGCGAGCTTCCCGGACTCCGGGCGCGCCTACTTTTTGCTGGGCCTGTGGCGGGAACACGGATTGGGTCTGCCGGAGGAAGCGGCGCCGACCTACCGGCACGCCGCCCGGCTGGACCCCGGATACCTGCCCGCCGTCCACGCCGTCGTACGCCACCTGGCGGACCGGCCGGCAGAGCGCGACGCATTCCTGGAGGAATACGCCGGATGGGCAGGGGATGAGGGGTTGCTCGCCGCCGTCACCCGGTACGCCCACCGTGCAGCGGATCAGTAATCCATCACGTCGGCCAGGCGCGAGAGGCTGACGACCTCCTCGCGCATCACGTACACCACCGAACGATTGACGCGAATGCCGTTCTTCTTCGTCTGGAGCACGTAGAACTCCTGCGTGGTCTGGGTGTCACTGAAAAAGTGCACGTCCGCGTCGTGCAGGACCAGAAGGTCGTCCCGCACCTCCTGCAGGGTGCCGATGTAGACGAGGTCGGCCTTCACGTCGAGCACCACCTGCTCCCCGATAAGGGCGTCGAAACCGCCCGGCCCGTCCGTCTCCGCCATTCTGTCCTCCCTCTGCAACAGGCAATCGGCCGGTCATTTATGCGACCGCAGCGACGGAATGTCAAGAGAAGGCGTCAGCCACGGCCACGGAGGGCACACACCACGATGAGCACGGTTCGGCCGGGGAGACGCGAGGGAGACTCTCACAGGGCTGCTGGTAAGCGGAGCAGCGCGCTCATTGACAGCCCCGGACGGCGGGTCTATCCTGGAGCAGAGCGCGGTATTGCCCGAACCCCTTGCCGGAAGCTCGATGGCGTTGCGACCATGACCGATGTCTGCGAAGTGAACTGTGAAGAGCTGGCCACGGGACTGCGCGCGCTCGGCCTGCGGGCCGGCCACAGGGTCATCGTCCACTCCTCGCTCAGCAGCTTCGGCCACGTGGCCGGCGGGGCGCCGGCGGTCATACACGCCCTCATGCGGGTTCTGACCGCGCGGGGAACGCTGCTGATGCCGTCCTTCAACCACGGGGCGCCGTGGCAGGAGGGCGGGACCGGCTATTACGACCCCGCCGAGACGCCCACCAGCAACGGCACCATCCCCGAGACATTCCGCAAGATGCCCGGCGTCCGACGCAGCCTGAACCCCACTCACCCCGTGGCCGCCTGGGGCTACGGCGCCGCGCGCTACACCCGCAGCCACCACCTGACCCTGACCATGGGCCCGGAATCGCCGCTGGGGCGCTTGTGGCGGGACGGTGGCTACGGCCTGTTTCTCGGGACCGACTACCACACGAATACCTTCAAGCACGTGGTGGAGACGACGCTCGGCTCGCCGTGCCTGGGGCGGCGGACGCGGGAGCTGACCGTGCGCCTGCCGGACGGCCGCCGTGTGGGACTGCGCACCTGGTCCTTCCGCAACGAGCGGTGCCCCATAATGGACCCGAACCGTCACGCCGAACGGGAGATGGAGCAACGCGCCCTGCACGCCCGCCGGCGCATCGGCCGCAGCACCGTCACCCTCTTCCGACTCTCCGACTGCTTCAACGCCCTGGGCCGGATGCTGGCCGAGGGCCGTGCGGGACATCCACCCTGCCACCGGTGCCCCATCCGGCCGTCACGCTACCCCCAGACGGTGGAGTCCGACTGGGACGACGAGAGATGCTGTCTCAAGCCAGAGTCCCCCTCGCTTCGGCTGGGTCTGATGGACTTCCGCAGGCCGGCCTGAGCGCCGCGCCCCGGCAACCTCTGTTGCGCCGCCGTCCGCCCGCAGAAGACGAACTGCCCCGCCCCCCCGGAGGTGCCGGACGAGTACCGTCTCAGAAGATCTCGCTCACGATGCGGGCCAGCTCGTCCAGGTTGCGTTCCTGTGTAACGCGATCCGCCTTGTGTTCGTGCACTCCGGCGTTCACCAGCGCCGTGCGGACCTGCTTCCACAGCCCCTTCGCCCGCCCCTCGTCGGTGCAGAGGTAGAGGTCTGAGACGATCTCGGAGAGCTTCTGGTGGGCGATGTCGTCCTTGTGCTCGTAGTAGCGCCGCACGATGCCCTTCTGGTGCGGCGTGAGCCATTGGTGTTTGGCCACGTCATCCTCCGTGATGTGTGCAGAGCGCTTCGGCGGGGCACAACCCCCCAGCGTACCATTGTCGGCGATAGCCAGGGCGGCCGGCAAACGCCGGCCGCCCTGCTCACGCCCGGCCGTTCATCCGGAGCGGCGCTCGAAGGCCCCGATGGCCGGGGCATCCGGATACCGTTCATGCCCCTCGAAGTCCTCTTCCGGGGCTTCTTCTACGCGGCCCGCGCCGACGGCGGGCGAACCGGCCCGCAGGCGGAAGTCGCCCGCCGCCCCGTCCGCGAATCGCGGGGCGCCGGGCACGGCGTCTTCCCCCGCGACCTCGGTCTCGCCGTGGATGAGGTCGTGGTCCACGGTGCGGTCGGCGACGTCCTTGATGATGACCATCTGACCGGGCCAGTTGCGGCTGAAGATGTTGTTGCGCACCACGACTTTGCGGGCCTCCGGGTTCTCGAACCGCATGCCGCCGCCCCATCGGCGCGTGGTGCCGTTGTTGACGACGGTGTTGTTGACCAGGTAGAGGCCGCATATCTGGTGCGTCTGCCCCTTGCCCCAGTCGGCCACTACCAGGCCGGGGCCGCCGTTGTCGTATATGAGGTTGTTGAAGGCCCGCACCTCCCGCAGCAGGCCGTTGTTCTCCGTGCAGAAGGCCATGCCGAACCCGCAGTCGTGGACGATGTTGCCGCTGAACTCGATGTTGCATGTGTCCCGGTCCCAGGCGTCGGCGTAGAGGCCCTGCCGCCGGACGTGATGGATGCGGTTGCCGTGGACGCGGACATTGCAGGCGCCCTCTTTGATGTCAATGCCTTCCTTCTCGCAGTGGTGGATGTGGTTGCTGCGGACCTCGACGCGATCGGACTCGATCTTGACGGTGATGCACTCCTCCGACCCGCCCAGGCAGGCGCGCTCTATCTCATTGCCCTCCAGCAGGATGTCCGCGCTCTCGATGAGCTTGATGCCGGAGGACTGGGTGTTCAAAGTGGCGCAGTGGCGGACGCTCACGTGGTGCGCACCGCGCAGGAAGATGCCGGACTGGCTCCGTCGCTCAGCGTTTACGACGCGCAGCCCCAGGATGCGCACG
>PUMJ01000272.1 GCA_003551305.1 Candidatus Brocadiaceae bacterium | reverse complement strand
GCGCGGCCGCGCGCTGCTCGAGCCGCTCCTGTATCAGGTCGCCTTTCTGGTCGAGTTTGCGGGTCATCCTCTCGTCCAGCTCACTGGAGCGTGAGTCGAGGCGCTTCTCCATGCGCCGCTCCAGTTCATCGAGTTCGCGCATCGCACCGGCCATATCGTCGGCCAGCGCGCGAACCGTTCTGATCGCTTTGACGGCCAGCACCCGGCTGCGGGCCAGCAGGAAGAGCAGCAGCACCAGCAAGACGAACGCCCCGATGGAGCCCCAGAAAACCATCAGCGTCCGCCAGTCACCCGTCTCGTGCAGGTGCACTATGTAGTTCCATGTCTGCATGTTCGGCTCCCAAGGCAGTTGCAGGAAAAAGCCCCCCGTCCACTCAGGGGACCTCGTGATATTAGCGCAAAACCGGCGGCGCCACAACGCAGCCGGGCACAACTGCCCACCAGGGGCAGCATCGGGCCGCTCAGACGTCGAGTTTCAGAACGAAACGCGCGTAAAACCGCACGGCCTCCCGGGCGCGTTGCAGCTTCTCAAGGTAGTCGAGTTCATCCGCCCGCAGCCGCTCGTGGCGCGCTTCCATGGGCGAGATCTTCTGCCGCAGGGTCTCCAGGCGTCCGTTGACCAGCTTTTCGAGCCTCTCGTGCATGTGCTCGGCGGCATCCCTGACGTAATCGGCGCGCCGCCCCGGCGAGGCCTTCTTGTCCCGGTACAAGCGCTGCACGGCGCCGACCGTCTCCTGGTGGAGCTTGTGGATACCGTCGAGCAACTCGTCAAGCTCCTCCAACCGGCCGAGCCGCGCCTCCGGGCTCCAGGGCCCCTCCCGCAGGGACGGGGTCGAGCCCTCCGAGCCCGGCCCGTCTTTGGCGCCGCCGGTCTTCTGCTGCAACTGTTCGATGAGGCGCTCCGCGTCGAGCTGCATCTGCCCCGGGTTGCCCGTCTCCTCCATGTCGGTGGCTTCGGCGATGGCCTCGATGTTGAGCAGCGGCACAGTGACCGGCGCCCCGCAGGTGGGGCACTTGATCACGTTGCCGCCCTCGTAGGTCTCCCGGACCTTCAGGCGCCGGTTGCACCTTTTGCAGCGGAAGCGGATGTAGCCGTCGCTTTTCTCAGCCATCTCTCCATCCTTTCTGCACTCGGGGGCCGCAGCCACCATATTGTAGGCGTTCCTCGGGCGGAATTCATCCCCCCGGCCGGCGGGCCTCCCCGGCAGCCTCCGGCGCACCTGCCCTCTCCTGCAAGGCCAGCCGCGCCAGGTTGAGGGCGTGCTTGGCCGCGCGGTCCCTTATGCGCCGGCGGTCGCCGGTCAGTTGAAGGCGCTTCGCCCTCGTGCGGCCCTCCAGGCACAACCCCAAAAATACCAGCCCCACCGGCTTTTGGGGCGAGCCGCCCGTCGGCCCCGCTATGCCCGTGGTGCTTATGCCGAGGTCGGCCCCGGCGGCGCGGCACGCCCCCTCGGCCATGGCCTCGGCCACCCGGGCGCTGACGGCCCCCTCCTGCTCGATGGCCTCGGGCGGGACGCGCAACTGCCGCACCTTGGCCTCGTTCGCATACGCCACCACGTCCAGCAAAAAGAACCGCGAGATACCCGGCACGTCAACCAGCATGTCGCCGACGAGACCGCCGGTCACGGATTCGGCAACGGCCACGGTCCGGCCGGTGAGTTCCAGTTCCCGGCTCAAGGCGCCGGCCAGGGTCGTGCGGCCCGTGCCGAAGACCCGCTCGCCGAATCGCCGCCGCAGGGTCTCTAAGTCCTTCCGGACAAGCCGTTCGGCGGCGGCCCGGTCCTCGGCCTGCGCCCGCAGGCTGACGGTGATGATCCCGTCGCGGACCGTGATGCCGACGGCCGGGTTGCGGCCGTGGGTCGTCAGGTCGTGGATGCGCCGGTCAACGTCCGACTCGGAGGCGGGAAACAGGTGCACCGTCTCCATTGAGACCGCGCCCGGCGGGGCCATCTGGTCCAGCAGGAAGGGCAGGACGCTCTCGGTGAACATGGGCCGCATCTCCGAGGGCACGCCGGGCATGGCAACCACCCACCGCTCGCCCACACGGCAGGCGAACCCGCGGGCTGTTCCGCGCGGATTGGGGAAGATACGCGCCCCCTCCGGAAAGCAGCACTGGCGGAGCTGTTCGGCCGTGAGCGAGACGCCGTAGCTCTTCAGCCGTTGCTCGACGTGGCGTCGCGTGTCGGGATCTTCGGCCATCCGGCCGCCCACGGCTCGCGCGATGGCGCCGCGGGTGCGGTCGTCGGCAGTGGGTCCCAGCCCGCCGCTGATAAGCACCGCCGCCGCCCCGGCCAGGCTCCGCTCGATCTCCTGCCGCAGTGCGGCGGGGTCGTCCCCGACCGCCGCTATCCGCCGCACCTTGAAGCCGCCGCCGGACAGGCGGGCGGCCAGGAACGCCGCGTTCGTGTCGGCGATACGCCCCTGGACCAGCTCTTCCCCCGTGGAAATGATGGCGGCCTCAACGGGCATGGCATCCTCGCAAAAGCCTCTTCAAGAATCGGATGCGCCGCGGCAGCATAGCTCACACGCCCAGGCGCTCCAGCAGTTCGCCCAGGTCGCGGTGCAGCCGCTGCAACTGCAGCAGCACCGCCTCGTCGGGGCTATCCTCCGCAAGGGCGCAGGCCATGCTTGTCGCGTGGGGGCCGACCCGCAGGGTGTAGACCACCTCGCCGGCATCGCGCATGTAGGCGTGACCCTTCATGTGCGCGTAGCGCATGGCGGCGGCCGCTTCGTAGAGTTCGTTCTCGTTGCCGGCCAGGTCTTTGTGGCCGATGGGAACTTTCAGGACGGCGTACGTCTTGCTGTCGGCGCGGGCCGCCATCACGGAAACCTCGTGCTCGTCCAGCCGGTAGCGGGCCAACTCTCTGCTTTCTTCGCGGGTGGTGTACGTCAGTTCGAGACGGCCGTCTTTCAGGGCGGCCACCAGGGCGTCCACGCCGGGGAAGACGTCCGGCAGTGGCTCGGGCTCTGAGGGCTGCGCACTCCGGCCGGCCGGTTCGGCCTCGGCGGGCGCCTCCGGCTGCTGGCCGGCGGTGGTTCTCTTTCGGCCGAGCAGGCCCAGCCGTTCCAGCACCTCGGCCTGTCTGCCGGTGGGCTCCAATCCGGTCTTCTCGCGCCTATCACTGCCGCCTGCTCGGCGTCTGACACGGCCGGTCAGCACGTCCTCGAACGCTTCCCATTCCTCGGCCGAGAGGGCCTCCTTCCACACGGGCAGCACCTTTTCGCGGAACTCGGCCAGCCGCTTCTCGCCCCGACCCTCCCTGTCGAATATGCCCACGTTGGCCACCATGCAGGCGGCGCGGAAAAGCTCGCGCAGTTCCTCCTCCGGCTCCCTGGGTTCGATCTTGACCTTGTCGAGCAGGAGCCCGTTGAAGACGCTCATAAAGGTCGTGTACGGGACCTGCCGGTCCCCTTCCATGTATATCTGCTGGATCTTCCCGATAGGATCGGCGTACGAAAGCATGGCTCTCCTCCCGCGGCGGCCCTCCAGCCGCCTTTCTTCCTCACTTCCGGACGCCGTCAACCAGTCGCATCAGCCGTCGCCCGTACTCGACGTACCGCTCGTAGGCGCTGCCGGCCGAGTCGGCGTCCTTACCCTCGTGCACCACGGCGGCCAGGTGCGGCTCGATGGAGACGGCCCCGTCGTAGCCTCGTTCGACCAGGTCCTCCAGCACCTCTTTGACCCGACCCTCGCCCTCCCCGGGGTAGGTGTAACGCATGCTGTCTTCTTCCCGCGCGCCGTCCTTGATGTGGACGTAGTCGACGTGCTCCTTGACGGCGTCGTAGTAGGCCCACGGATCCTGGCCGTGGGCCACCGGGTTGCCGGTATCCCACAGCAGCTTCAGGGCGGGCGAGTTGACCTCCTCCAGCATCCTGAGGGACTGCTCGGGGCCGAGACCGCCCCAGCCGTCGCAGTTCTCGTGCGCCAGCGTCACGCCGCCGTCCTCAGCCATGGCGGCCAGCATCCTGAGCCGGCGCACGACCTCCTGCCTCCACTCATGCTCCGGCCAGCCGGCGTTCGGGTAGCTCATGATGCGGATGTAGTCGCAGCCGACGCGCCGCATGCGGGGGATGGCGCGCTCGAGCTCGTGGCGGTCTACGTCCGGATGCTTGCTTATGGGGCGGGACCAGTTGCAGAGCTGGGAGGCGAAGCAGGAGATGGCCAACCCGGCCTCGCTCAGCCTCTCCACCACCTCGTCAAAAGCCCTGTCGGAAAGGTCCGCCACACCGACCCCGCCGATGTTGCGCAGTTCGATGTGCTTCCAGCCCAGTTCCTGGTGCGCCCGTATCTGCGTCTCCAGGTCGTTGCCGGCCTCGTCAGCAATGCCGGAAAAATACATCTTATCCCTCTCTGTCTTCGCGGAATGCTCGCCTCAACGCCGCTCTTCATGACACTACGTTCATCCGGCGGGACTGTCAAGTCAAATCAAGCTGGGCAGCCGTAAGGTGAGAGCGGGCACGGAAACAGCGGTGTGAACGGGAGCGGTCGCTGCAATGGGACCGCCTGCCTACCATTCGCCGCACGGCGAACCCGGCAGGACAACCTTAGGCGGACGGACACGGACGGGCACGGAGAGGGACGCTCAAACGCCGAACAGACCACCCGCTCCCAACCGGCTGCGGGCCACTTTGATGTACTCCCTGCTAAGCTCGAAGCCGACGTAGTTGCATCCCAGCCGGCGGGCGGCGACGGCCGTTGTGCCGGTCCCCATGAACGGGTCAAGCACCAGCCCCCCGCCCTGCCCCAGCCCGTGCAGGCGGATGCACATCTGCGGCAGCCGGTCCGGGAAGGCCGCCGGGTGCGGCTTCGCCCCCGTCACGGTCTTGTAGGGGATGTACCAGGTGTTGCCCCGGTCGCGGCAGTCCTGCCGGGCGCTTTTCCACCGCCCGATGTTGCTCTTGTCCTGGTAGGGGACGCCGACGGCGAGTTTGTCCAGCCCCACCCGGCCGGTCGGGGTGAAGTGGAAGATGTACTCGTGGCAGTTATTCAGGAAGCGGCGGCTGTTGACCGGCTTGTAGTGGCCCATGTTGACGCCCTCTTCGGGCGCGGCGATGGACTTCACCCAGTGGATGGTGTTCTGCAGATGGAAATGGCGCCGCACGCGGTCGGCCACGCGCAGGGAGCGCAGTTCGTCCGACGGCCGGTCGCCGATGTTGAAGAAGAAGGAGCCGTCTTCCTTGAGGACGCGCCGGCACTCGGCGGCCACCTCTTCCATCCAGTCCAGGTAGCGCTCGAACGGCATCCGGTCGTCGTGATTGTCGTAGGCGACGCCGATGTTGTAGGGCGGGGAAGTCACGATGACGTCCACGCAGCCGTCCGGCAGGTGCTCCCGCATGCCGGCCAGGCAGTCCGCGCAGAATATCCTGTTCACCGCATCATCTACGCCTTCAAGGGCTTCCGACATCCGGCATGACCCCCCGGGTAAGTGGTTCGGGACGCCCGACATGATGCGTCATTGTGGGGCATCGGGCAAGGGCGATTCAGCGTTTTGTCGCAAGCGCGTATGTGTACGTACTTTGTGGCGGCCCAGAAAAATCCGGTCCGCGTCCGTGCGTCTCGCACAACACGACATCGTCCGGGGCGTCTTTGTCCCTGCAGGGTGCGCTGATCGTATCCGTCGCGCCAGGTGCGGTTAGCCGGGGCGCGGGAGGCTGTCCAGGGGCAGGCGGGCGTAGGCGACCTCGTCGCGATAGGTGCCGTCCTCGGGCCCGCGCTCGTAGATGCAGTGGACGTATCCTTCCTCATCGGCGGCGAGGTCGCTGTAAGCGGCGCGTTCCGGCCACAGGAGGGCCGGCCGGGACCACGTGCGGCCGGCGTCCGGGCTGGTGCGCAGGGCCAGGCGCCGCCTTGTCTCCGGCGAGAACCCACCGCTCTCGGCCGCCACATCAGGGTTGGAGAAGATGAGCAGGCCGGGGGCGGTCGCGAGGCTGGCGTGGCAGACGGGCTCGGGAAGCTGGGGTTCCTCCCGGATGCGGCCGAAGGTCAGCCCGTCCGGCTCGCCCCAGGAGACCATCCGCCGTCCGCCGGTCGCATTGTTGCGGAAGTTGTAGTAGATGCGCCCCCCCTCCGGGGCGGCCATGCAGAACTCGCGCACCGACGCGGAACAAGCCGTGGCGCCCCGGTCCCATGTCTCGCCGCCGTCGTCGCTGTAGAGCACGCAGTTGTGGCGCTGCCCGCTGCCCAGGTCCAGGCCCATGCAGAAGCCGCCCTGGATGAGCAGGCGGCCGCTGTCGAGCTGGATGCCGTGGATGCCGTTGCCGGTGGCGGCGCTGGTCGCGTCGTGGGGGAAGGGCAGCTCCAGGCGGCGGGGCTTGCTCCAGCTCTCCCCGTCGTCATCGCTGACCATCACGTGGTCAATGCGGCGGCTCTTGATCATGTGGGAATAGGGGGTGGTGCGCACGACCTGTTCGCCATCCTCGGCCGGCCAGAAGCGGCAGAACTTCAAAATGCGCCCGCTCTGCCGGTCAATGACCACGGGGCCGGGATGGATGTCGGTGCGGCTCTCGTGCGCAATGGTCTGCGGGGGACCAAAGGTCCTCCCCCCATCGGTGCTCCGGCGCAGGACCACGTCCGTCTCGTGGCCGAAGTCGCCGGGCCCGCCCCGTCGCCGGCCGCTGAAGCCCAGCACCGTCCCCCGCGGCGTCACCGCCAGTGAGACGATGCGGTACCAGTCGTCATCCTCGTGCCGGAAAAGCACATGCTCCGTCTCGGGTTCTAACTTCTGCAAGGGTTGCCTCCGTGTTAGGTTTCAGCCCCGGGCGGCCAGCTTGAGCCCGCCGACCATGATGGGCGGCGCCCACGTGCTGCCGAACCACTGTCTTTCGCTACCTATGGCCTCCACCTGGCCCAGGATCTCGTAAACGTTGCCGGCCACCATGCAGTCTTTCACGCGCCCCTGCACCTCGCCGCCTTCCACCAGGAAGCCGAGAGCCACGTTGACGCTGAACTCGCCGGCCAGGATGTTACTCTGCCCTGAACCGAGCGTGTGCTCGATGACAAGGCCGCGTTTCATGCCCGCGAGCATCTCGTCGAAGCTGGTGTCCCCGGGTTCAACCACGGTGTTAGTGCTCGATGGCGAGGGGCGGCTGGAGTAACTGCGGAAACCGTGGCCGGTGGGGTCAATGCCCAGCAGGCCGGCCGTCTGCAGGTCCGCCAGGTAGGTTCGCAGGACGCCCGCCTCGAAGAGCGGCCGGCGGCGGGCGACCACTCCCTCATCGTCCAGGGGGCAGCTTCCGGGAGCCCAGTCTATGGTGGGGTTGTCGGTGATGGTGATACGCGGGTCGAGCACCTGCTCGTCTATGCGGCCGCGCAGCACCGAGGAGCCCTTGTGCACGAGCTTGCCGTTGAGGGCCGTCTCGATGGGATACCAAAGGTTGCCCAGCGCCTTGGGGGTGAAGACCATGGGCATCGCCTCCAGGCGCGTGGGCGCGACGGCGGCGGCGTCACGTGCCTTCTCCAGCGCGGTCCGCGTCAGGTCCGACACGCTGTCGAAGGGTCGCGACCACGTCCTGTACTCGTAGACCTGCAGCAGGCCGTCGTCACGGACCTCCTCCACCTCGACGCTGGCCGACATGCGGGAGGACTCGTAGGCGAAGTCGAGCCCGGCGGTGTTGAGCACGCGCTGGCGGTGTGCGGCCCGCGTGAGGTGGCAGGCGAACAGGTAGTCCTCGTTGGCCCGGCGGCTCATCTCGAGGCCCTCCCGGCCCATCTCCACCATCTGCTCTGCCGAGACATCCTCCATGGCCCCGTCGCAGGTGGCCACGTGAGGGACCTCGGCGGGGCGGCCGGGCATCTCGAAGCGCGCCTCGTCCCCAAAGGCGGCGCTGGCGCCGGCCTGTTCGACCAGCCGCTGCGGCTCGCGCAGGTCCGTGGTGGAGGCGAAGCCGATGCGGCCCTCGCCTATGACCCTCAGGCCGACGCCGCGGCGCTGCTGGGTGCGAATCTCCTTCAGGCGGCTGTCCTCGAACCGGACAGAGACCGTCTCGCCGGCCTCCTCGAAGACCTCGGCCGCGTCAAAGCGCCGGCACGCGGCCTGCAGGACTTGCTCGGCTATTCTGTCGCTCATTTGCTCTCCTTAAGGTTTCGCGGGGGTCCCACTCGTCCTCGTTCTCGTTCTCGTCCTCGCCCTCGCCTCCGCCAGCGAGCGTGAGTATACCGCTCGTCGCGTCACTGGATTCGTAGTCGCTCGAATCCTCGCGTACCCGTGTGCCGCCTGCGTAAAGCGCGACCAGCTTCGTCAGCATAGCTATAGCGCGGCCAAGAAGGCGTTTCCCTTCCTCGACGCGCACCGCACTACAGGCGCCTTTGGCAACCAGAACATCCAGGCAGGCCGCAAACTCGGTTGCCGAGCCGCGCGCATCGTCAAAGAACTTCGCTCGCACGGCGCGCCGGCGCTTACCGTTCCCTTCGGCGGTGGTCAGCTCCGCCGGGAGACTCGCCCGGTCGAGATGGTCTCGCACGTGGCGAGTCCTCTCAGCTGATTCTGCTTCACCTAACAGGTCATCGGTCCAAGAAAGGAACCGAAGGAGGACGCGGTAGACGTCCAGTTTTTCGTGGTCGAGCGTTTCTGCCACGGCTTGCCCTTCCGGTTCCTCAGTCGAGGACGAGAACGAGAACGAGGACGATTGGCACGCTCACCGCCCGCCGATCACAACATTCTGTATACGGCAATGCGGCCCGCCGTCTCCGACGCGCAGCGGGCTCTGGCCGCCTTTGCCGCAGCCGCCCAGCCCGCCCACCATGTGGAAGTCCGTCCCGATGCGGTCTATGTTCTGGAGTGTCTGGAACACGTTGCCGGTCAACACGACGTCGCGTATCTTTTCGGCGACCTCACCGTCCCGGATGCGGTAGGCTTCTTCGGCACTGAAGGTGAACATCTCCTTGTTCGTCTGCCCGCCCAGCCAGCTCACCGCGTAGATACCGTCCGGGGTCTCCTGCAGCATCTGCTCGAACGGCGTCTCGCCGGGCTCCATGAAGGTGTTGGTCATGCGCACGATCGGGGGGTGGCGGTAGCTGATGGCGCGGGCGTTGCCGGTGGGCCGTTCGTCCATCTTGGCGGCAGTCTCGCGGCTGTGCAGCCGGCCTGCCAGGACTCCGTCCTTGATCAGCGCGGTGCGGCCGCCCGCCACTCCTTCGCTGTCGAACGGCACGAACCCCGCCTCGCCCTCCAGCGAGCCGTCATCGGTGATGTTCAGAAAATCCGGACCGAACCGCTTGCCCAGCTGCATAATCTCGCGCATACGGGGGTTCTCATACAGGAAGTCCGCCTCGCTCAGGTGCCCGAATGCCTCGTGCACGAAGACGCCGCACAGCTCCGGGTCCACGATGACAGTGTAGGTGCCGGCCTCGACGGGCTCGGCTTCGAGGGACTCCAGGGCGCGGCGGACCACGTCCTCGCAGTCCTCGTCCATGCGGGTGACCTTCTCGAAGCCGCGCAGGTCGCCCTTGGCCTCGCGGGCGCGCTGGACGTTGGCGCCTTCCACGGCAATGGCCGCCACCATGGCCCCGCTGAAGATGATCTCCTGTTCGATGTAGGTGCCCTCGCTGCTGGCGAACCGCGTGGTGGCGTGGCTGTCGCGATAGACGACGACGCTGGACTGGATGCGTTCGTGCTTGAGGATGGACTGGTTGTAGCGGTGGCACATCGCCTGCTTGTCCACCAGGGAGACATCGGCGGGGTCGGTGTCCACGGGGGTGCGGTAAACCTGCTGATGGGCGTCCACGGGGGCGATGTCGAACTTCTGCCCGCCCACCAGTTCGGCCTGCCGGACCGCCATGCGGGCGTATTTCTCGATGTCGTCCACGTCGTTGAAGGTGGCGAAGCCCCAGCCGCCGTCCTTCAGCACCCGCACGCAGCCGCCGCGCTCGATGCGTTCGCCGATGTCCTCCAGTTCCCGGCCGGCGTAGTGGATGTTGGTGGAGACTCCGTCCTGCAGCCGCACCTCGGCATAATCCACCGGCAGCCTGGCGCACAGTTCCAGCAGCTTGTTCTTCATCCGTGTCCGCTCTCCTGAGAAGTGGTTCATCGGCCCCGGCGCAAGTTCCCCATTGTCGCGCAGGACGGCGCCGGGGGCAAATGCGCGGCCGGGATGCTCTGTTGGGCCGCGAATCGGCGGATCAGTCGTCAGGGGGGCGGCGAAAGAGCATTGTGTAACTGACGGGCACTTTCGGCCTGCCGACCGCCTGGAAGCTGGCCTCCCGAAGGGCGCGGGTGATCGCCTCGAAGAGCCGGCGGCGCACGTGGAGCCACGGCTCGGCCACCAGCAGGTGGGCGCCCGGCTCCAGATGGGCGGCCAGGCGCCGCCCGACCCGCGCCGGCTGCTCCACCTCGTGGAGCGCCCAGAAGGCCAGCGCGAAATCGAAACTCTGCCCGAGTTCCAGTTCCTCGGCCGGGCAGCAGTGCGTCTCGATGCGGGCGGCCACTCCGGCCCGCCGGGCCCGCCGGCGCAGCACCGCCAGCACGCCGGGGCGCAGGTCCAGCGCCGTAACCCGCCCCTCCTCGCCCACCATGCCCGCCATCGGAACGGCGAAAAAACCCATCCCGCAGCCAAGGTCCAGCACCCGCACGCCGGGCCGCGCCCACGGACCCACGATCTTCTCCGGACGATGCAACACGCAGCGCAGGCGGTTGTCGAACAGGTAGTTTCCCCACCACGGATACCATACTCCCGGCATGAGCGCCCCCATCCAAAGGCTGGGAAATGCGCAAGGCCGGCGCCTACTCCGGCCCCCCCGGCCGGCGAAGGGCCAGAGCGGCGTAGGCCGCCGCCGACCCCACCACGACGAAGACCACCAGGAAGCTGAGGGTCCAGACCAACGCCCCGCGCGCCTGCCCCCACCACAGCGGGCCGGACATCAGCGCCACGGCCGCCACCCCCAGCACGATGGCCTTGAGCTTGCCCCACCACCGGGCGGCCACCTCCCGGCCCTGCCGCGTCAGCAGGATGCGGATGTAGCTGACCGAGATGTCACGCGCCGCAATCAGCAGCGGCACGAACACCAGGCAGCGGCCCGCCACCGCAAGAGACCAGTAAACTGTCAGGCGCGAGATGCTGTCGGTGTAGGGATCGAACAGTTTGCCGAACTGGGTGACGGCGTCGAGCCGCCGCGCCAGGTAGCCGTCAGCCAGGTCGCTGCCCTCGATGAGCAGCACCAGCAGCGTGGAGGCTATGAGGGCCCAGCCCTGCTCGGCGCGCGACCAGGGCGTCAGCACGGCGACGCCCACGGCCACCACCAGGCGGGAGCCGGTCAGGAGGTTGATGAGCAGGTGCGTGCGGCCTGACTCTTCCATGGCGACGGTCGCTCGTGCGGGTCAACCGAGATGTGGGGGGCGCGGCCCCTGACAGCACCGCAAGACTACCACTGGAGCAGGGCCGGCGCAAGGGTCAACGTAAGGCCCCTCCGGCCAGCAAGAAGGGTTCTGCGGCGGCTGTTTCTCCTTGCGCGGGGCACGCTTTCTGCTATAATCACGTTGAAACCGGCGGGTGGCCCGCCGGCCCTTGCCCGGCGGTTCTGCTGTTCTGGCCGTTTCGCGGGTCCGCGGGGCGGTTCGTCTGTTCCTTCCCGCACTGCATACTGGCTGTGGATTCCCCGCCGCGGGCCGGGCGGGGGTTCGGCATTTCCGGCGGAAGACTCGAAAAACCACGCCCCGGGCTTCCATGCGCCCGGCGGTGACATCGGAGGTGAAGTCCCTTTGTTCGAGACCCTCACAGACACGCTCGAAGGCTTCTTCAGCAAGATGCGCGGTCGGCCCCGGCTGACCGAAAAGAGCATCAAGGAGGGGCTGCGTGAAGTGCGCCTCGCCCTGCTGGAAGCCGATGTGCACTACCGCGTTGTCAAGGACTTCATCGAGCGAGTCACCGAGAAGGCCATCGGCGAGGAGGTCATCAAGGGCGTCAACCCGGCCCAGCAGATCGTCAAGATCGTCCACGACGAGATAGAGGCCCTGATGGGGCCGGTGGACAGCCGCATCCCCATGCGTCAGGACGGCCCGACAGTGCTGATGCTGTGCGGCCTGCAGGGCAGCGGCAAGACAACCACGGCCGCCAAGCTGGCCCTGCACATCCGCCGCAACTACTCCGCGCGGCCCATAATGGCGGCCGCCGACGTGCGCCGCCCCGCCGCCATTGACCAGCTTGAGACCCTGGGGCGCGAGATCAACGTGCCGGTCGTGAGCGACCGCGGCGCCGACGCCCTCATGGTCGCCATGAAGGCCCGCTTCGAGGCTGCCGAGAAGGAGATGGGGCCGGTGATCCTGGACACAGCCGGCCGCCTGCACATAGATGACGAGATGATGGGCGAGCTGCGGGAGATGAAGTCCCGCGTCAACCCCGACCAGATATACCTGGTGGCCGACGCCATGACGGGCCAGGACGCCGTCAACAGCGCCCTGGAATTCAACCGTCAGCTCGAGTTCGACGGCATAATCCTGACCAAGCTCGACGGCGACGCCCGCGGCGGCGCCGCCCTTTCCATCAAGGCCGTCACCGGCAAACCGGTCAAGTTCGTCGGGCTCGGGGAGAAGCTCGACCGCTTCGAGGAGTTCCACCCCGACCGCATGGCCGACCGCATCCTCGGCATGGGCGACGTGGTGGGCCTGGTGGAGAAGGCCCAGGAGGCCATCGAGGACGAGGACGCCAGAGAGCTCGAGGAGAGGCTCCGCAAGGCGAAATTCGACCTGGAGGACTTCCGCAAGCAGATTCAGATGGTCAAGCGGATGGGGCCCCTGCGCGAGATCATGGGTCACCTGCCGTTCATCGGCTCGAAGCTGGACCAGCTCGACTTCGATGAGAGCCAGGTCAACAAAGTCGAGGCCATCATCAACAGCATGACGCCCCGGGAGCGGGAGCGCCCCGAGATCATCAACTCCAGCCGGCGCGTGCGCATCGCCGAGGGCAGCGGCACGGACCCCGTCATGGTCAACCAGCTGCTCAAACAGTTCAAGCAGATGAAGAAGGTGATGCGCAAGATGAGCAGGGGCAACGTCGAGGCGTTCGCCGACGCGCTACCGCCCGGGTTCGACCAGATGGCCGGCCCGCCGCCCGGCACGCGCAGACGCGGCGGCAAGAAGCGAAAGTGACACCACTCCGCACCACTATTTTTCCGGAACTGAGATGGTAAGGATCAGACTGACGAGAGTCGGCCGCAAAAACCAGGCCTACTGGCGCGTCGGCGCCTTTGACAAGCGCACCCGCCGGGACGGAGAGCCCATCGAATACCTGGGCGCCTACGACCCCCATGCCGAGACCGACGAGGAGAAGGTCCGGGTGGACCGCGAGCGCGTCGAGCACTGGCTCAGTGTCGGCGCCCGGCCCTCGGAGAGCGTCGCCCGGCTCCTGCGCAAAGTCGGCATCGAGTGCTGAGCCGGACCGGCCCCGCCGCCCGGGCGGGGGGGAGGGCGAACCGTGGCCCGTGAGGAACAACGCGCGCTCAGGTTCGACATCCTGACCCTCTTTCCGGAGGTCTTCGGGCCGTTCCTGGACGCCACTATGCTCGGCATCGCCCGCGAGAAGGGCCTGGCCGAATACCACCTGCACAACATTCGTGACTACAGCCGCGATAAGCACCACAAGGTGGACGACCGGCCCTACGGCGGCGGCCCCGGCATGGTCATGCGTTGCGGCCCCGTCTTCCGCTGCTATGAGGCCGTGCGCGAGATGGCCGAGCCGGCCGGCCGGTTCGTGATGCTGACGCCGCAGGGGCGGACTTTCGATCAGGCGCTCGCCCGCGAGTTCAGCCGTAGCGACAGGATCATCCTGCTGTGCGGCCGCTACGAGGGATTTGACGAGAGGATACGAGAGGGACTGCCGGTGGAGGAGGTCTCCATCGGCGACTTCGTCCTGAGCGGCGGGGAGGCCGCCGCGATGGCTGTTGTTGACGCCACGGTGCGGCTGGTGCCGGGCGTGCTGGGCCACCGGGACGCGGCCGCAAGCGACAGCTTCGCCGACGGCCTGCTGGAGCATCCGCAGTACACACGCCCCCCCGAGTTCCGGGGCATGACAGTGCCGCAGGTGCTGCTGAGCGGCAACCACGCCGCCATCGCCCGGTGGCGACGCGCGCAGGCCACCGAACGGACACGACGCCGAAGAGCTGACTTGCTGAACACACAAACTGCCACAACGGAGAAAAACGATGGCTGACGACCGCAGCACCCCCAAAGGGCAGGACCTGCTGCGCATGGTGGAAGCGCCCGACATGAAGGAGAAGGTCCCCGCGTTTCGCGTGGGCGACACGGTGGACGTGGACGTGCTGATAAAGGAAAGCGGCCGTGAGCGCGTCCAGACCTTCCGCGGAACCTGCATCGCACGCAAGGGCGACGGCAACCGCGAGACATTCACCGTGCGGCGCATCGTCCAGGGCGAGGGCGTCGAGCGCGTCTTGCCGCTCCACTCGCCGCACATCCGGGACATCCGGGTCGTGCGCCGGGGCCGCGTGCGCCGCGCCAAGCTGCACTACCTGCGCCAGCGGACCGGCCGCGCAACGCGCGTCGCGGAGGACCTGAGGACCCGCCCCGAGGACAAAGAATCGGAGGGCAAGTAGCAGCCCCCCGCGCGAACGCGCCGCACGGCGCACGGCGGAGACGCGCACACACGGACGCAACCATAGCGGCACAGCCGCCTCGACTGTGCGGGCACGCCCTTACCTCCCACCGAAGAGCCGGAGCACCACGTTCAGGACCAGCGTCAACACCAGGCTCAGCAGGATGGACGTGGCCAGGGGGAAGTAGAACGTCGTGCCGTCGCGCTCGATGCGGATGTCGCCCGGCAGGCGACCCAGCAGCGGGATCCTGTCCCCGACCAGAACCAGCACCCCCAGCAGGATCAGCATACCGCCCAGCACTATCAGCGCTCTGCCCAGAGTGGACATGGCCTCCTCACCCCCACCTCAGGAACGGCGGGTGACGGCGCGCAGCACGCCGCGGCCGAAACCCCCGTCCACGGCCACGGGGTTGGCACGGCTGGAGCCGCTGTTGAGCGCGTAATCCAGTATTCGCCGCTCCCACTCGGGTGCCGGGTACCGGCCGAGCGTGTGGGGCAGGTCCAGCTCGTCCAGCAGGTTGCGCAACATCTGGAGCGGGTCCCCGCCCATGGCCTCACGCAACTCCTCGTAGCGCTCCGGCGCAACCTGCAGGTTGCGCTCCAGCACCGGCGGCAACAACGCGGCGCAGACGACCCCGTGCGGCAGTCCCGTGCAGAGCCCTACGGGGTGCGCCAGCCCGTGTACCGCCCCCAGCCGCGCGCTGCCCAGCGCCAGGCCCGCCATGTAGCTGCCCTCGGCCAGGGCCGCCCGCGCTTCGTGATCCCGCCCGTCCTCGAAGGCTACCGGCAGTTTGGGCGCCACTGACCGCACGGCCGCCAGCGAGAGCGCCCGCGTGGTGCGCACCGTGTGGACGGAGAAGAAGGACTCTATCGCCTGCACCAGCGCATCCATGCCCGAGGCGGCGGTCACCTCCGGCGGGCACGACAGGGTCAGCTCGGCATCCGTGATCGAGACCGTCGGCATGACGCCGTCACCGCGGATGCTCTTTTTGAGGCCGCTGTCCGGGTCGGTTATGACGCCGTTGCGGGTCACCTCGGCCCCCGTGCCGGAGGTGGTGGCGACCGCGATGTGCGGCAGGCCCGGGCGGGTTATCTCGCCTCCGGCGTGGAACTCTCCGGTGGGGGCGCTCTCCTGGGCCAACGCGGCGGTCAGCTTGCCGGCGTCCATGGCGCTGCCCCCGCCGACCGCCACCACCAGGTCGCATCGCTCCGCCCTCAGGCGACTGCGGGCGTCGTCCACCGTGGCCAGTTCCGGCTCCGGGGGGACTTCCTCGAACAGCACGCTCTCCACGCCCGCCTCTGCGAGCAAATCGGTCAGACGGTCTGTGATGCCCGCCTCGCGCAGGGCCCGCCGCCCGGTGATCAGCAGGGCGCGCCGGCCGAGGTCGGCAGCGGCCGGCCCGAGCGCTTCGACGGCGCCCGGCCCCACGTAAGATGCCCCCGGAAAGTTGAGCTTCAACCACCCGCTCATCGACCCCTCCTCAGACTGCCAACTGGTCGGATTCCTCCGGCTGGGGCGCCCCCGGCTCCTCCTCGTTCCCTGTCGTCAACACGTCCAGGCTGACTCCGGCCGCCCTGAGCATGCCGCGCGCGAACGGGTCCGGGTAATCCGTCGCGGCCACCACGCGCATGATGCCGGCGTTGATGATCATCTTCGAGCAGAGGCTGCAGGGCACGTGTGTGCTGTAGAGAGTGCCGCCCTCCATGCGGATGCCGTGGCGGGCGCCCTGCAGCAGGGCGTTCATCTCCGCGTGCAGCCCGCGGCACAGCTCATGGCGTTCCCCGCTGGGCACGTTCATCTGGTCACGCAGGCACCCGACCTCAGCGCAATGGGGCAGGCCGCTGGGAGCGCCGTTGTATCCCGTGGCGAGGATGCGCTTCTCCAGCACGACCACGGCCCCCACCTGGCGGCGCATGCAGGTCGAGCGCCGGGCCACCTCGAGCGCGATCCGCATGAAGTATTCGTCCCAGCTCGGCCGCTGTTCGCCTCCGGTCTCCACCGTCATTGCTCCCCCCTCACGTGCGCGCGGACCTTCTGGGCGTTTGGATGCTCGATAACACCCTTTTCCGTGATAATGGCGGTGACGTTGGCGGCCGGCGTTACGTCGAAGGCCGGGGTGTAGACGTCAACACCGTCCGGCGCCGTCGTGCGCCCGCCCCACCGGGTGACCTCCTCCGGGTCGCGCTCCTCGATGGGTATCTCCTCGCCGCAGGCCAGGGAGAGGTCGAAAGTCGAGACGGGCGCGGCCACGTAGAACGGGATGCCGTGGTGGGCGGCCAGGACGCTCACGCCGTAGGTGCCCACCTTGTTGGCGACGTCGCCGTTGCCCGCTATGCGATCAGCGCCGACCACCACGGCGTCAATGCGGCCCTCTTTCATGACCTGGGCGGCCATGTTGTCGCAGATGAGCGTGACGGGGATGCCGGCCTGCTTCAGCTCCCAGGTGGTCAGCCGGGCGCCCTGCAGCAGGGGCCGTGTCTCGTCGGCGTAGGCGCCCACCTGCATGCCGCGCTCGGCAGCGGCGAACAGCACCGCCAGCGCCGTCCCATAGTCCGCCGTGGCCAGCCCCCCCGCGTTGCAGTGGGTCAGCACGGTGTTCCCGTCCTTGAGCAGTTCGGCGCCGTTGCGGCCGATGCGGCGGCAGGTCTCGCGGTCCTCCTCCAGGATGCGCAGCGCCTCTTCGAGCAGGCGCTCCTTCAGTTCGGGCACGCCGAGGCCGGAATTCTCGCGGGCCGTCCGCTCCATGCGGTCGAGCGCCCAGAAGAGGTTGACCGCCGTGGGGCGGCTGGTGGCCAGGTAATCCTTGACCTCGCGCAGCTCCTGCACGAAGGCGTCGAAGTCCGTCGCATCCGAATCCTTCACGCCGAGCACCAGCCCCATGGCGGCGGCGATGCCGATGGCGGGGGCGCCGCGCACCCGCAGCATCTTGATGGCCTCCCACATATCCTCGGGAGTCTCGCACCGCACGTAGACCAGTTCCTCGGGAAGCCGGGTCTGGTCAATGAGTTCGGCGCAGCCCTCCAACTCACCCTTCCATCGGATCGTCTCGACGGGCATCTCCGACCTCCTGCGCGTGGTTTAGTGGTGCCTCAAGCGCCGTATTTGTCCAGCAGGCCGGCGTTGGCCAGCATCAGGGGCAGCAGGTACATGGCGCGGAATATGCCCAGCCCGCCCGTGTTGCAGGCCGCTTCTGTGAAGCCCTCGGCGCAGTCCGCCCCGCAGCGCGGCGAGTGCAGCAGCAGGGGCACCGGATGCCAGCTATGCAGCTTCATCGAGCAGGGGGTGGAGTGGTCGCCGGTCACCGCGAGCACCTCCGGCCCGGCGTCCAGCAGCATGGGCAGCTTCTCGTCGGTCGCCTCGATGGCCTCCACCTTCTTGCCGTGGTCGCCGTCCTCGCCGGCCTCGTCCGTCGGCTTGACGTGGATGAAGAAGTAATCGTAGTCGTCCCAGTGGTCCAGGCATGCCTGGAACTCATCCTCCACCGCCTTGCCCGTCTCGACGAGGCCCATGCCCACCAGGCTGGCCAGCCCGCGGTACATGGGGTAGGTGGCGATGGCGCCGCACCTGAGCCCGAATCGTTCCTGCAGCGCCGCAATGCCCGGTCGGCCGGAGAAGCCGCGCATGACCATACCGTTGATGGGATCTCCCCCTTCCAGTACCTCCAGCGCCCGGCGCTGGAACTCGTTGATGATGCGCGCCGTCTTCTCCTGCCCCTGCTCCTCGGCGCGGGCCTCGTGGATCGGCTCCCCGTTCTCGTGGGGGTCGGTGTCGTTGACGCCGCCCATCAGCCCGGGCCCGCGGAAAATGACGCCGAAACGGTGCCCCATGCCGGCCTGCATGATGATCTCCACGTCCTCTATGCGGCCTACCTTCTCCTGGAGGAGGCGGACCTTTTCGGCGCTGACCCGGGTCTCCGGGCGTCCGGCGCGGCGGTCCACGACGGTGTCGTCCTGGATAGTGCAGAAGTTGGCGCGCGCGGCGACGTCGCCCTCCTCCAGCTCCATGCCGATGCCGACGACCTCCATCACGCCCCGCCCTATCTCGACCACGCGCGGGTCGTAGCCGAACAGGCCCAGGTGCGCCGGCCCGCTGCCGGGGGTGATGCCGTAGTCCACGGGGATGATGCGGCCCACGGCGCTGCGGGCCGCCAGGTCGTCCAGGTTCGGGCAATCGGCGTCCTCCAGCGGGGTGCGGTAGTCGTTGCTCGGGTGGCGGATGTCCCCGACGCCGTCCATCACCAGCAGCACGAGTTTCTTGTCGCCCTCGGCGACTTCGCTCCGCTTGACCAGCGCCTCAGCCAGTTCCAGTGAGTTCATCGGGCAGTTCTCCTGTGGAGCAGGGAATCGGGCGGCGAATTCACTATAAGCCGGGCCACCCATCCTGTCAAAGACGCCGGCATCCCGCCTGCTCGCACAGTAGCAGGGCGCCCGCGTCCGCCGTACGGCGCGTTGCCTGCGGGACGGCGCCTCATCGGCCCGGGGCTCTCCCTTACGGTCTCTGCGACAGCCGCCGTCATTCTTATCGCGCCGCCGTGCGGTTTCGCGCAAGTGCCGGCTATAGGCTATAATAATGGTAGACTCGGTGAGGAAGGAAAGAACGCTTGACGCGTGACAGAAAGGGCATGGTGGACATCTCCGGCAAGCAGCCCACGCGCCGCATCGCGGTCGCAGAGGCCGTGCTGCGGGCGGACGCGAAGACCGTGCGGGCGATCTTGAGCAACGAGGCCCCGAAGCCCGATCCCCTGCAGACGGCCCGGGCGGCCGCGCTCCTGGCCATCAAGCGCACCCCGGAGACCATCCCCCACTGCCACGTCATCCAGGTGACCGACGCCTCGGTGGAGTACGAGGCCGACGACGAGAGCATCGCCATCCGGTGCCGCGTCGGCACCTACGATCGCACGGGGGCCGAGATGGAAGCCATATACGGCGTAAGCGTCGCCGCAATAACTATCTATGATATGATAAAGGCCGCCTGCCCCGGGGCCGAAATACTGCGGACGCGGCTGCTGGAAAAAAGCGGCGGCAAGAGCGGGCACTGGCAAGCGGAGGGTAACGATGACTGAGAAAGGCCGCCTGCTGTCCGTCTGCCTGTCACGTCGCAAGGGCATCCCGAAAGAGCCTGTCGGCCAGGGGCGCCTGTTGCCCGAGCACGGGCTCGAAGGCGACGCCCATGCCGGCACCGGGCGGCAGGTGAGCCTGCTGTGCCAGGCCAGTGCCGACAAGGTCCGCGCACAGGGGCTGGCGATCGCGCCGGGCGACTTCGCGGAAAACCTGCTGGTGGGCGGGCTGCGCCCCGAAGACTTACCCCTCGGAGCGACGTTCCGGGTGGGCGAGACCGTCCTGCTGGAGGTGACCCAGATAGGCAAGGAATGCCACCGGGGCTGCGCCATCCGGGAGGCCACCGGCGACTGCGTGATGCCGCGGGAGGGCATCTTCGCCCGCGTTGTCGAGGGCGGCGTCGTCCGCCCCGGCGACACGGTCCGACCCGTCCACGGAACCACCAAGAACGCCAGAGCTAACCGCAACGACACGACGGACACGACGTAAACGGCCATTGAAGCCTTCGTCGTGCTCGTTGTGGTCGTCGTGGCTTCCGACCACGTCTGAGAGAGAAACAATGGGTTTTGCGGCGGCTGTTTTGGTGGCCAGCGACAGAATATCCCGGGGCGAGGAGCAGGACCGCAGCGGCGCCCTGGCAGCGGAGATACTCACCGGTTGCGAACACGTGAACGAGGTGGTGGAGGTGCGCGTGGTGCCGGACGAAAAGGACCTGCTCGCCGCCACCCTGCGCCAGTGGTGCGAGGACGGCATCGGCCTGGTGCTGACGATCGGCGGCACGGGCCTCGGCCCCCGCGACGTGACGCCCGAGGCCACCCGCGCCGTCATCGAGCGTGAGACCCCCGGCATCACCACCGCCCTGCTGGTCCGCGGCCTTCGCTCCACGCCCGCAGCCATGCTGTCGCGCGCTACAAGCGGCGTGCGCGGCCGGACACTCATCGTGAACCTGCCCGGCAAGGTCTCCGCCGTCGGGGAGCTGGTGCCGTACCTGCTGAATGCCGTCCCGCACGCCATCGAAGTGCTCAGCGGCGTGCCGGAAGACTACGACCGAACCTGAGGGGCCCCCATGGCAATTCAACGTGCCGAGACAGCGGACCAGGCCCGTGACACGGTGAACGGCTGGCAGACCGATGGCCTTTCCGTGGGATTCGTCCCGACAATGGGGGCACTCCACGAAGGGCATCTCAGCCTGGTGCGCGCCTCGGTCGCCGAGTGCGACCGTACGGTCGTGAGCATCTACGTCAACCCGACCCAGTTCGGACCCGGGGAAGACCTTGAGGACTACCCCCGACGCCTGGAGCGGGACTGCCGGGCGGCCGAGCAGGCCGGCGCCGACCTGGCCTTCTGCCCCGCCGACAGAGCCATGTACCCGGAAGGCTACAGCACCTGGGTCGTGCAGGAGGGCCTGACCGAGGTCCTGGAGGGCGAGCACCGCCCCACTCACTTCCGGGGCGTCCTGACCGTCGTGTGCAAGCTGTTCAACTGCGTCCCCGCCGACCGGGCCTACTTCGGACAGAAAGACTTCCAGCAGACCGTAGTGGTCCGCCGCATGGTGCGCGACCTGAACATGCCCGTGAGCATCCGCGTGATGCCGACCGTGCGGGAGGAGGACGGGCTGGCGATGAGTTCCCGTAACGCCTATCTCAATGAGGCGGAACGCCGCCAGGCCCTCTGCCTCTATCGCGCTCTCGGTGAGGCCCACCGCCTCTACCGGAACGGCGAGAGGCATGCCGACGCCCTGAGGGCCGCCATGGAGCGCGTCATCGCCAAGGCCCCGCTGGCGCGGGCCGACTACGTGGACATCGTGGACGCCCGGACGCTCCGACGCGCTGAGAGCGCCGACGAACAGGCGGTGGCCGTGCTGGCCGTCCGCATCGGAAAGACCCGACTCATTGACAACCACCCCCTCGGGGAAGAGTTCCCCGAACATTGAAAACGCGGCGGTCGCGCGCCGCCGAGGAGGACGAAACGTGCATCCGCGTCTGCTGGAGATACCGCTGCCGGGCGGCAGGGTTTTCCCCGTCGCCTCCTACGGCTTCATGATCCTGCTGGGCTTCCTGCTGTGCCTGTGGCTGCTGCGGCGTCGGGGCCGGCGCATGGGGCTGGACCCGACGGCGCTGTTCGACGTGGCGGTCGCCGCGCTGCTGGGCGGCATCGTGGGAGCACGGCTGCTCTACGTCGTGTACAACTGGGAGGCTTTCGCGCCGGCGCCGTGGCGCATCCTCCTCATCCATGAGGGGGGGCTCGCTTTCTTCGGCGGGCTGATAGGGGGCACATTAGGGCTGCTGATCGGGCTCTGGAGACGAGGACTCCCCGCCCTGCCCACCCTGGACGTTGCGGCCAGCCTGGTGCCGGTCGGGCAGGCCTTCGGACGGGTGGGCTGCTTCCTGAACGGCTGCTGTTTCGGGGTGAGGACGGACCTCTGGCTCGGCGTGCGCTTCCCCCGGATCCTGAACGAGGCGGGCCAGATCACAGGCAGCCCGCCGTTCCTCCAACACATGCAGCAGGGTTTGGTGACCGCCTCGGACACCCACTCCCTGCCCGTGCACCCCACCCAGCTCTACGAAGTCGTCTTCAACCTGGTCATCTTCGCCTTCCTGAGCTGGGTGCTGCCCCGACGACGACGGCCGGGGGAGGTCGCGTGGCTCTACCCGATCTTCTACGGGACGGCGCGCTACGCGAACGAGTTCCTCCGCGCGGATACGCTCCCCCAGCCTGCCCTGGGCGGCCTGACTGTCTTTCAGGCCGTCTCGCTGGCCGCGGTGGCGTTCGGGCTGGTCATGTTCTTCAACACCGTGCGCAAGCCCCCGGTGCCGATACCTGACCCATGGCAACCGCCCGAGGGATGAACGGCTCCCTGGTCTGACCAGCCCCCCGCGTTTCGTGGTGGTCTTCGCGGCTCGCTCCCGGCCGCCCCCTGAGCCTCACTCCGGGCTGAGGCACTCGGCCAGGCGCCGGGCCATGGCACGGGCCTCCTCCGGCGTGGAGACCTCGCCCTCGAGCTGCGCGTCGCGCACCCTCTTCAGCACCTTCCCGAACAACGGGCCGGGCTCGTAACCCATCCCGATAAGGTCGTCGCCGGTGACCAGCCGGGGCGGCTCCCTCTCCTCCTCGGGTATGCTCCGGCGCCTGCGCATGATGAAGTTGTAGTCGTCCAGGTTCCCCCAGCTTGCCAGCGCGTCAACACGGTGGAGTTCGGCCAGCTGACAGAAACCGGGCTCGGCGAAGAGTCGCTTCAGCGTGCTTTCCCGCATCTCCGTGGCGTGGCGGAAGTAGAGGTGCCGCTCCACCAGCCAGCGGATGCGCTCGGTCTCCCTGTTGGAAAGGCGCAGCCGCCGGCAGATGTCCTCGGCCATCTCCGCCCCTATTTGGCAGTGCTCGGGAAAGCGCTTCGGCCCGGCCTCCCGGCTGGCCGGGGGCTTGCCCACGTCGTGCAGCAGGGTGGCCAGGGCGAGTTCGAAGTCGGGATGAGGCCCCAGCTTCTCCACCGCCAGCATGGTGTGGACGAACACGTCGCCCTCGGGGTGGTAGTTCTCGGGCTGCTCGCAGCCCTTCATGTCCTCGATCTCGGGGAATACCACCCCCAGCATGCCCAGCCCGTCCATCAGGCGCAGCGCACCGGCCGGGTCACGGTCCGTCAGGATTATGCGCAGTTCCTGTTGCAGCCTCTCGGCGCTGACTCGGGTCACCAGGGGGGCCAGAGCACGGATGGCGGCGCGGGTGCGCGGTTCTATCTCGAACTGCAGCCGGGCGGCGAGGCGGACAGCCCGCAGCAGCCTGAGGTGGTCCTCGCGGAACCGCTGCTCCGGCTCGCCCACGGCGCGGATGAGCCGGTCGGCCAGGTCCCGGCGGCCGCCCACGTAGTCCAGCACCCGCTCCTCGACCGGGTCCCAGAACATGGCGTTGATGGTGAAGTCCCGTCGCTCGGCGTCCTCGGCCGGCCCGCAGAAGGTCACCTCGTCGGGATGCCGCCCGTCCGAGTAGCCCGACTCCCGCCGAAACCGGGCCACCTCGTAGGTAAGACCGTCCAGCAGCACCCGGCAGACCCCGAACTCCTGGCCCACCAGCAGCGTCCGCTCGAACAGCGCCTGCACGCGCTCGGGTGCGGCGTCCGTGGCTATGTCATAGTCCTTCGGCAGGTCGCCGCGCAGCAGGTCGCGCACGCAGCCTCCGGCCAGCAGCGCCGTGTGGCCGGCCTCCCGCAGGCGCCGCACCACGCGCTCGGCGCCTTCGTAGGCTTCGTCTATCGGTCTCTGGATCACCGGTGCCTCCCTCTGCTGATTATAGGCCGCGGCGCGGGCCCTTTCCACGCGGCCGGTGACGAGCCTTGTTGCAGGGCGGGGGCCGCCCTTCGTATAATCTTGAAAACGCCTGCATTCCCGCGCGCAACCCTTTTTCGGTATCGCCGGATGCCGCACCACCAGCGACGACAGGAACTCCTGCGGAGGCGCATCGAGCAGGCCGGGCTGGACGCCTTCTGGGTGGCGGCCGAAGCCAACGTGCGCTACCTGAGCGGCTTCTCCGGTCAGGACAGCACCCTGCTGATCACCAGCGGCCGCACCGTCCTGCTGACCGACTCTCGTTACACCGAGCAGGCCGAGCGCGAGACGGTGGCCGACGAGATCCTCACCCGGCACACCACGATGGCGCGCACCCTGGCCGCCCTGTGCCGACCCGGGATCAGGAGGCTCGGCTTTTCCGCCGCCAACGTGCCGCACGCCGCATACCTGGCGCTGCGGGACGAGGCGCCGTCCATCGCGCTGAAGCCGCTGAAGGAAGGCCCCGTTGAGCAGCTTCGCCGCCGCAAGGACACCGAGGAGGTCGAGGCGATCCGCCGGGCCCTGCGCACCGCCGAAGAGGCCTTCCGGGTCGTGCTGGGCGAGATGGAGCCCGGCCGCACCGAGAACTGGCTGGCCGGGCGCCTGGAGTTCGAGATGCGCAAACGCGGCGCTCAGGACGCCGCCTTCGACATTATCTGCGCGGCGGACGCCGGCGCCAGCGTACCGCACGCGCGCTCCGGGAAGGCGGCCCTCAGCGCCGGAGGCAGCCTGCTGGTGGATTGGGGCGCCCGGCAGGCCGGCTACTGCAGCGACTTGACACGAACCCTCTGCGTGGATAGAATTTCCGACACTCTGAAAGACGCCGCGGAGGTCGTTCTCGAGGCCCAGGCGGCGGTCTTCGACAAACTCAAGCCCGGTAATACGTCAGGTGAGGCCGATGCCGCAGGCCGCGCCGTCATTGCCCGCGCCGGTCACGGCGGGCACTTCGGCCACGGCATGGGCCATGGAGTCGGCCTCGCGGTGCATGAGGCGCCCCGGCTGGGGCCGCAGGCCGACGAGATGCTCTTGCCGGACATGGTGGTTACCGTCGAGCCCGGCATCTATATACCCGGCCGCTTCGGCGTCCGCATTGAGGAAATGGCCCTGATCACCACCGAGGGGCACGAAGTGCTCACCTCGCTGCCCCGCCGACCGGCGCAATTGCAGCAGCTTGTCGGCTCCGGCGCCCCTGACACGAACTGAAATATGAGGGACACCACCCTATGGAAGCGGTGGAACGTATCCGCGAGCTGATACAAATAATGGCGGACCACGACCTGGCCGAACTGGAGGTCGAGGAGGCGGACCTGCGGGTCAAAATCCGCAAGAGCTTGCCGGTGCAGTATCCTCCTCCGGGCGCCTACGGACACGAACTGCCCCGCCCGCAGGCCCACTATCCTGCCCTCGAAAGCGGAACCCAGCCCGAGGATGAGGACGCCCCGGCCCCGGACGAAAACCTGGTTGAGATAACCTCCCCCATGGTCGGCACCTTCTACCGCTCTTCCAACCCCGGCTCCGACGCCTACGTCAGCGTCGGCTCGGAGGTGGACAAAGACACCGTCGTCTGCATCATCGAAGCGATGAAGGTGATGAACGAGATCAAGGCCGAGGTCAGCGGAACAATCGTCGAGATACTGGTCCAGGACACCGAACCGGTCGAATACGGAGAGGTCTTGTTCCTTGTCGAACCCGCCGAGGACTGAGCCGCACCGCGGGGGCGCCACCCACACTTTACCGGGTTTCAGCCAGCATGTTCAGCCGAGTTCTTATCGCCAACCGGGGCGAGATCGCCCTGCGCATCCTGCGGGCCTGTCGCGAGATGGGCGTCGAGACCGTCGCCGTCTACTCCCGCGGCGACGCCGGAGCGCGCTACATGGACCTGGCCGACGAGACCGTCTGCGTCGGCGACGCCCCCCCGGGCGACAGCTACCTGAACATCCCGCGCATCATCAGCGCCGCCGAGATAACCAACGTCGACGCCATACACCCCGGCTACGGCTTCCTGGCCGAAGAGGGCAACTTCGCCGAGATCTGCGAAGAGTCCAACATCATCTTCATCGGCCCCCGCTCCGACGTTATGCGCAAGATGGGCGACAAAGTCCAGGCCCGCAAGATCGCCCAGCAGAACAAGGTCCCCGTCATTCCTGGCAGCGAAGACCCCCTGGAGGACGACGAGCAGGCCCTCGAGCTAGCCCACCAGATCGGCTACCCCGTCATGATCAAGGCCGCCGCCGGGGGGGGCGGCCGCGGCATGCGCATCGCCCACAACGACATAAGCCTGAAAAACATGCTCGCCCTGGCTCGCAGCGAGGCCGAGGCCGCCTTCAAGAACCCCGCCGTCTACGTCGAGAAGGTCATCGAGCACGCCCGCCACATCGAGATACAGATACTGGCCGACCAGCACGGCAACGTCGTCCACCTGGGCGAGCGGGACTGCTCCATACAGCGCCGCTTCCAGAAGCTCATCGAGGAGACGCCCAGCCCCGGCATTGACTCCGACCTGCGCGAGAAGATAGCGCGCGCCGCCGTCAAGATAGCGCGCGCCGTCGGCTACACCAACGCCGGCACCATCGAGTTTTTGGTGGACAAGGACGGCAACTTCTTCTTCATCGAGATGAACGCGCGCCTCCAGGTCGAGCACCCCATCACCGAGCAGGTCACCGGCGTGGACCTGGTCCGGGAGCAATTCCGCGTGGCCGCCGGGGAGAAGCTTGAACTCCAGCAGAAACGCATCGAGTTTTCCGGCACCTCCATCGAGTGCCGCATCAACGCGGAGAACCCCGCCGACGGCTTCCGCACCTCCCCGGGCACCATCTCCGAGTTTATCGCACCCGGCGGCCCGGGCATCCGGCTGGACACCCACGCCCACGCCGGCTACGAGGTCAGGCCCTATTACGACAGCCTGATCGGCAAACTCATCGTGCACAAGCCCACGCGCCAGGAGGCCCTCGCCTGCCTGCTGCGGGCGCTCCAGGAGTTCGTCATAGAGGGCATCCACACCACCATCCCCTTCTACGGGGACCTGATCCAGCACGGCGGCTACGTCAACGGCGAGTTCGACGTCCACTTCGTCGAAGAACTGTTAGAATCCGGCGTGACCTGAGGCCAAGTTAAACACGCAGCACCATCGTCGTGCCGCCTGGTAACGTCCCAACTCTGGGTCGTTGCGGCCGGGGTATTTGCCGGCCGGAGGCCTCCCGCTACCGCTCCCGCAAACACATGCTTGACTTTCTGCCTGGTGCTCAGGAATCGGGGGGCGCCGGGCAAGGCTTCTGCAACGGGCAAACCCGTATGGCCCGGGGCGCGGCCGCCTCAGGCAGCGCCTCCTTTTCGCCCTACGCTGACTTGCGCCCGGCCCTTACACCGCGGACAACGCAGCGGTCAGGGGTGGGCCCGGCAATCGACTGACCTTCCGGATGGGTTCCGTCACTTGACACCCTCAGGGGCATGTGGAAAAATGAAATGCTTCACGCTTGTTCCAATCCCGAGTATCCGGGTTTCGCTCCCTTTACCGGAGACAACCGATGAGCCGGGACGTTCTGGAGATACGATGGCACGGCCGGGGCGGGCAGGGCGCCAAGACGGCCGCCGCCATGGTCGCAGAAGTGACCGTGGAGGCCGGCAAGCACGCACAGGCGGCCCCCGAATATGGCGCCGAGCGGGAGGGCGCCCCCATCAAAGCCTATACCCGCATCAGCGACGGGGTCATCAGGGTTCACGATGCCATCTACTACCCCGACATCGTGATCGTGCTGGATGAGACCCTGCTCGACACCGAAGGTGTGCAGGAAGGTCTGAGCGAGGACGGCATCCTGATGGTCAACACCAGCAAGTCCCCGGCCCAGGTGCGCGAGCAACTCGGTCTGGAGGGACGCAAGCTTTACACCATAGACGCTACCAGCATCGCTCTGGAGGAGATTGGCCGTCCTATCCCCAACACGGTCATGATAGGCGCCCTGGTGGCCGTCACCGGAGTGGCCGACGTAGAGCACATCAAGAAGGACATCGATAAGAAGCTTGGCGGCAAACTGAGCGAGGACATGCTGCAGGGCAATATGCGTGCCGTGGAGCGGGCGTTCGAGGAGGTGAGAAGCGAAGATGAGTGAGTTGCTCAAGAAAGACGAGATGAAGCCGGGGGGCATCGGCCAAGGCGGCAGCATGGAGCGCCGCTACACCGGGTCCTGGCGCACCTTCGTGCCCATCACGGACTTCGAGACGTGCATCCAGTGCCTGGCGTGCTGGATCGTCTGCCCCGATAGCGCCATCCCCGTCGAGGACGGGGAGCGTAGGGAGACCAACATGCACCACTGCAAAGGCTGCGGCATCTGCGCGGTCGAGTGCCCCGTGGACGCCATCACCATGGTGCGCGAAGGCGAAGAAGACGACGAATAGAAAGGACCGAGACCCCATGGCTGAAAACGTCGCACTCACGGGGAACGACTCCGCCGCCTACGCCCTGAGGCAAATCAACCCGGACGTGGTGGCCGCCTACCCCATCACCCCCCAGACTGAGCTGATGCACAAGTTCGCCGCCTATGTGGCCGACGGCGAGGTGGACACCGAGCTTGTCCGCGTCGAAAGCGAGCACAGCGCCATGAGTGCCACCGTGGCCGCCTCTCTGTCCGGTGCCCGCGCGTGCACGGCCACCAGCGCCAACGGCCTGGCCTTGATGTGGGAGATACTCTACATCGCCTCCAGCACGCGCTGCCCCATCGTGATGCCCGTCGTCAACAGGGCCCTCAGCGCCCCCATCAACATCCACTGCGACCACAGCGACACGATGGGCGCGCGCGACAGCGGGTGGATACAACTCTACTCCGAGAACTGCCAGGAAGCCTATGACAACGCCGTCCAGGCCGTTCGCATCGCCGAGCACCCGGACGTGCGCCTGCCCGTGATGGTGTGCCTGGACGGCTTCATCCTGAGCCACACCCTCGAGGGACTCGAGGTCAACGACGACCAGGACGTAAAGGACTTCATCGGCACCCTGGACCGGCCGGACAGTTTGCTGAACGTGGACGATCCGGAGACCTTCGGCATGTTCACCCTGCAGAACTATTACTTCGAGTTCAAGAAGCAGCAGGTGGATGCCATGGAGAAGGTGCCGGCCGTTATCGAGCAGGTGGGCCAGGAGTACGGCGAACTGACCGGCCGCTCCTACGGGCTGCTGGACCCCTACCGCTGTGAGGACGCCGACATCATCCTGGTCGGCCTCGGCTCGACCACGGGCACGGCCAAGCAGGCGGCTGACGACCTGCGGGAGGAGGAAGGGCTCAAGTGCGGGGTGCTGAAGCTGCGCACCTTCCGTCCGTTCCCGGCCGAACAGGTCTGCCGGGTTCTCTCCGGCGCCGACATAACCGGCGTGCTGGACCGGGCCGTCTCTTTCGGTCTGGGGGGGCCGCTGTTCCACGAGCTGCGTTCGGCCCGCTACGGCGAGACGGCCCCGATGATTGACTTCATCTACGGCCTGGGCGGTCGCGACCTGAGCCTGGACAACGTCAAGGACATCTTCCGCTCCCTGGCCGAGGCCCGGGACAGCGGGCAGACCGAGCCGACCACGCGCTTTGTCGGCGTCAGGGAATAGAGCCTGCCCCCCAGCGTTCATCACAACACAGCGAGGTACACAATGGCGACTACCAGTCTGAAAAAGCTCTCGGACATGCCCGAACTGCTGACCGGGGGGCACGCCGCATGCCCGGGCTGCGGTGGCCCGATCATCATCCGGCAGGTGCTCCTTGCAGCCCAGCAGGATGGCCGCAAAGTGGTGGCCAGCATCTCCACCGGCTGCATGGAAGTCAGCACCACCATATACCCGGACTCCGCCTGGCGCGTGCCCATCTTCCACAGCGCCTTCGAGAACTCCGCCGCTACTATCAGCGGCGCCGAGGCCGCCTACCGCTCCCTCAAGCGTCAGGGCAAGTACGAGGGTGAGATCGCCTTCATCGCCTTCGGCGGAGACGGCGGCACCTACGACATCGGCTTCCAGTCCCTGTCCGGTGCCCTCGAGCGCGGCCACAACTTCACCTACGTCTGTTACGACAACGAAGCTTACATGAACACGGGCATCCAGCGCTCGGGCGCCACTCCGAAAGGGGCCTGGACCACAACGGCGCCCGACGGCACCGTCGAGCCGGGTAAGCGCGAGATAAAGAAGGACCTGACCGCCATTGTGGCAGCCCACGGCGTGCCCTACTGCGCCCAGGCTTCGCCGCATCGCCCGCGCGACCTGATGCGCAAGGTCCAGAAGGCCGTCGCCACCGAAGGACCTTGCTTCCTGAACATCCTCAGTCCCTGCCCGCGCGGCTGGCGCCACGACCCCGATGTCACCATCCAGTTGTGCAAGCTGGCCGCCGATACGTGCGTCTGGCCTCTGTACGAGATAGAGAACGGCAAGCTCTCTATCAACTATAAGCCGAAAGAGAAGAAGCCCGTTCGGGAATGGCTCAAGTCTCAGCAGCGGTTCCGCCACCTCTTCGCGCCCAAAAACGAGCACCTGATCGAGGAGATCCAGGCCGAACTGGACGCGAAGTGGGGGCAGCTCCTTGCCCGTGAGGCGTTCGACAACGAGCAGGAGCAGGAGTCCGAGTAGGACCGCGCCCCAAGACCCGAACAGGCAACCGCGCAATGGGCAGCGGGCGGTGTGGCGAGGGGGCTTGTTCGCCGTCGTCGCGTGCGGTGAGCACTGTCGCCAGCATGGAGAAACCATGTGTGAATCTGAAGCCGGCCGGGCCGCGCTCCGGGCTCTGGACCCGCAAGTGGCCGAAGCCGTCGCCGCCGAAGCCCGGCGACAGCAGCAACACCTCGGCCTGATCGCCTCTGAGAACCATTGCGGCGCCGCCATACGCGAGGCTACCGGCTCGGTGCTGACCGACAAGTACGCGGAAGGCTACCCCGACGAACGCTACTACGGCGGCTGCGAAGTGGTGGACGTGGTCGAGCGGCTGGCCGCCCAGAGGGCCCGGCAGCTTTTCGACGCCGAGCACGCCAACGTTCAGCCGCACGCCGGCTCCCAGGCGAACATGGCCGTCTACATCGCCATGCTGCGGCCCGGCGCGAAAGTGCTGGGCATGTCCCTGGCGCACGGCGGCCACCTGACCCACGGCCACAGCCGCAACTTCAGCGGCCAGATCTACGAGGTCGTCAGCTACGGCATCGAGCAAGGCACCGGCCTCATAGACTACGACCAGGTCCACAGGATGGCCCTGCAGCAGAACCCCGCCCTCATCATCGCCGGGGCCAGCTCCTACAGCCGCACCATAGACTTCGAGGCATTCAACGACATCGCCCAGGAAGTCGGCGCCTACCTGATGGCCGACATCGCCCACATAGCCGGCCTGGTGGCCGCCGGCGTCCACCCCAGCCCCCTGCCCCACGCCGACTTCGTCACCGGCACCACGCACAAGACCCTGCGCGGCCCCCGGGGCGCGTTCGTCCTGTGCCGGCAGGAGTTCGCCGGCCGCATTGACAGCGCCGTCATGCCCGGCGTGCAGGGCGGCCCCTTCATGCATGCCATCGCGGCGAAGGCCGTAGCCTTCGGCCAGGCCATGCGGCCGGAGTTCAAGCAGTACCAGCAGCAGGTGGTCGCTACCTCCCGCGCCATGGCCCGCGTCATGATCGAACGCGGACTGCCCGTCGTCAGCGGGGGTACCGACACGCACATGTTCCTGGTGGACCTGACCGGCAACGGCATGAGCGGGCGGGAGGCGCTGCACCTGCTGGCCGCGGCCAACATCACGGTCAACAAGAACACCATCCCCAACGACCCCCGCAAGCCCACCGAGACCAGCGGCATCCGCATCGGCACACCCGCCATCACCACGCGCGGTCTCCGGGAAGAGGAGTGTCGCAAGATCGCCCACTGGATCGCCGACATCCTCACGGCTCGCGACCCGGAGGAAGAAGCGGGCGCCCTGCGGCCCCGCGTGCTGGAGATGTGCGAGGCCCACCCCATCCCGGACTGACACAGACCACAGAGCCTCCACCGCCTCCTGACCCCCACGGGCGGACGGACACCGTTCGGACAGGCAGGCTCAGG
>PUMJ01000248.1 GCA_003551305.1 Candidatus Brocadiaceae bacterium | reverse complement strand
GAAGTGGAACCCCGCCTTGATCAGGTCGCGTATGTCCAGATTCTCCAAAGCTCTCTCCTGACTTGACATATGCCGTTGTTGCAAGCAGAACTGGCCGCTCCACCGCTGACACAGCGCCGGCATATTGGGGTGCGCCTGGTGCCCCGCAAGGTGGAACTGGCCGAAAGCGCAAAAGGCAGGCCAACGCCCGGCAGGCCGTTGCCCACAGGTAGAACAGCCGTAATATACCCCAGCCCCGCCGCCCTGTCAAGGCGCCGAAGGTCGCGTCAGGGTCATCCACGTGTCGGACTTACGACTGACTGCCGGGTTGCCCAATCTGTGGGGCGGGCGTGCACGAGCACTTGACATAAGCCCTACGAACGGATAGTATATTGCGCGAGCACCGGTGTAATGGCCGCGCGCCGTCGCTCCCCGCAGGCGGCATCGGCCGACGGGTTCGCATTGCTGCCTCAGTGCCGTTCACACGCCCGGCCAGGGTGAAGAAAGGGAAAGACCTGTGCCCCCGGGGGGCCCCAACCGCTTACGTGCGGCGGCTGAGAGGCGAAGCCACTGCCAGGGGGCGCATCGGGAAGTTGTTGTCCGATTTGGGCGCGCGGGGGTGCGTTCTGCGAAACGAATCCATTTGCTCTTCAACATGCTGCTTGGGCCGGCTTTACTGGAACCGCGGCCGGGTCGCGCTTGACCCGGACGGCAGAACGAATACCATGTCTGACCGGTCCGTTGGGGGGCAATATGCATGAGCAAGATAACTGAGAAAATCCTGGGCTTTTCCCGCGAACTGGCCCGCGAGGCCGGCACGGCCGCGATTTTGGTCTATGCGGACGTCTTCCCCGAGGCAGACGCGGTGCGGCGGTTCGTCGAGGGGGCAGGGCCGTGCGAGGTCCTGCTGGTCACGCGTCGGCGTCGCAACGAAGAGTCGGACACGGGCGCAACCTTCATCCGCGTGCCGGAGGTGAAACTGACGCGCATCGGCCAGCTCAAGGTGGCCGTCCTGCTCGGCCTCTCTCAGGGCTGCCTGCGCTACGGTGACAGCGTGGTGGGGTTGACGGGCATCGCGGGCACGGGGGTGCTCGACACCATCGTCTGCATGGAACTGGGCGAGGAGTTCGAGATGTTCGCCTCGGCCGACACCAGCCAGTTGAGCGACTGTGCGGAGCCCCACGTGCTGGAGCGGGTGCTCGACATAGCCATCACGCTGGGCAACGAGGGCCGCGAGGGCAAGCCGGTGGGTACGTGTTTCGTTATCGGGTCGGCCGACGCCGTCCGGCGCCACTCCCGGCCGATGGTGCTCAACCCCTTCAAGGGCTACGACGAGCAGGAACGCAACGTGATGGACGTGGCGGTGCAGGAGACGCTCAAGGAGTTCGCCACCATAGACGGCGCGTTCCTTGTGCGGCCGGACGGTGTGGTGGAGGCGGGGGGGCTGCACCTCGAGACCGGCGGGCAGGAGGTCGAGGTGCCCCGGGGGCTGGGCTCGCGCCACCAGAGCGCCGCAGCCATCACCGCCCTGACCGACGCCCTGGCCATTACCGTCAGCCAGTCCAGCGGCAACGTGACCGTCTTCCGCGACGGCAAGGTGGTAATGGAGATAGAGAAGCCCCGCCCGATCGGGAAGGCCACCGCCCCACGGCGGGAGTTCTTCGGCGAGGAGGCGGCGGGCATAGACTTCGAGTCCGGCGTCACGGCCGGATGAAGGACCCTGTAAATCCCTGCCGGAACCGCGTTTGCCCGGCGCCGACGGGGCCCCTGACTCACGTCTGAGGAGTGTGACCATGCAGGTGCGCAGACTGGAGGGACTCATCGCGGCGCCGCCGACGCCCCTGGCCGCGGACGGCAGCCTGAACCCGGTGGTGGTGGAACGGCAGGTCTCGATGCTGGTCCGCCACGGCCTGTGCGGGGCGTTCCCCTGCGGGACGACCGGCGAGGGACTGGCCCTGACCGTGCCGGAGCGTATGCGCCTGGTCGAAAGCTGGGTGGAGGCGGTGCCGGAAGAGTTCGCCGTCATCGTGCACGCGGGGCATACCTCCGTGGTGGCGGGCCGGGAGCTGGCCGCCCACGCCCAGCGGATAGGCGCCGACGCCGTCGCCGCCATGGGCCCCTCCTTCCTCAAACCGCAGGGTCTGGACGGGCTGGTGGCCTTCTGCGCCGAGCTGGCCGCCGCCGCCCCGGAACTCCCCTTCTACTACTACCACATCCCCTCGGTCAGCGGAGTGCACGAGTACATGGTGGACTTCCTGCGCGCCGCCGCCGACAGGATACCCAACCTGGCCGGCATGAAGTTCTCCTGCGAAGACCTGATGGACTTCGGGCGCTGCCTGCGGCTCGACGGCGGGTGCTACGACATGCTGTTCGGGCGGGACGAGATGCTGCTGGCTGCCCTGGCGCTGGGAGCGCGCGGCGCCGTGGGCACGACATACAACTTCGCCGCCCCGCTCTACCAGGAGGTCATCGAGTCCTTCCAGGCCGGCGACCTGGAGGCCGCCCGTTCGGCCCAGGCGCGGGCCGGGGATATGGTCGAGGTGCTGCGCCGCCACGGCGGGGTCCGCGCCGCAAAGCAGATAATGGCGCTCACAGGCCTGAACTGCGGGCCGGCGCGGTTGCCCCTGCGCCCGTTCACTGACGAGGAGCGAGACGCCCTGTGCACCGACCTGGAAGCGGTCGGCTTCTTCGACTATGCCATGCAGGCCTGAGGCCGCCATGTTACCGGCCGGCGGTGGGGTCCGTCACGCGCCCCAGGAACAGGATGACGCCCGTGGGCCGGTGGCGGATGAGGAACAGGAACGGCCGGTCGGCCAGGAACACGGGCGGCGGGTCCGTGACGGCCGTTATGCCCACCACCACGCCGGTGGCCGCGGCCGCCTCGGTCCCCTCCTCGTTCACCTCCACGTAAGCCTTGTGCACGACGTCGGATATGTGGAGGTCATCGTCCTCAACGCTCATGCCGGAGAAGTCGGCCGCCCTCGGGTCGAAGGCGTCGCCCATGCCCATGCCTCTCAGTTCTTCGGCCAGGCTGAAGGTGGACTCGACCTTGAAGCGGGGGATGAAGACGTTGACCTCACGGGGCCGCAGGGCCTCTGTCCACTCCTGCAGGCGTTCGGCCGTCAGGCGTGCTTCAAGATCGGCCAGCGAGCTGTCCTCGGGAGGCAGCGCCACCAGCATGGAGAGTTCCTCCCCCTCGTAGGGCATATCCAGCAGCAGGCAGTCGGCGGTCTCGGCGTATCCGAACCGCGCCTTCTGGTGCATCATCGGCACCTCGACGCTGCGGTCCGGCTCGGGGAAGAAAGGAGCATCGCGGGTCTGCTCCTCGTCGAAGGGGCTCTCCCAGAGCCCCTTGAAGTAGATGGCATTGGTCAGAACCAGGCGGGTCAGCGCCGACAGCGTGCCCTCGGGCAGCAGATCCGTTATCAGGTCGTCCGTGGCCTCCTCGACCCAGCGGTTGATGCGCTGGCGGGCGGCCTCGGTCTCGCGGGCGAAATCCACGCGCTCAAGCCCCGCGTTGTAGTGAGTCTCCAGCGTTTGGAGGAAGGCTTGCAGGAACTCGTAGTCCTGTTGCCCCCAGAGGGCGTTGGCCACCTCGATGCGGACTCCCTCGGTCTGGCCGGCCTGGTTGACCAGTTGGGTCAGGTCGCGATAGCCTGCGTGGACGGCCTCGCGTTCATCGGCCAGGTGCAGCACGGCGGCCATCTGTTCGGCGGTCCGGCCGTCGGCGCCGGCCCAGGTCATGGCCAGCGCGGTCGAGAGGCTGTAGGGGGAGTAGAAGAGATTCCCCTCCCGGTCGCGGACCCGGGCGTGGAAGTCCAGCGCGAAGCGGTTCACCGCGTCGGGCACGTCCCCGGCCGGTTCGGGAGCCGCCGCCGGTTTCAACTCGCCCACCGTCGCGCAGCCCAGTATCAGTGCCAGCGAAAGGCAGCAGAAAAGGCCGGTTCTGTACATCGCTCTCCCTCCTTCGTCATCTCCTCGGTGTCCCTTTATTGTAGCATAGGGCGAACGGGGGCGCTGTTCAAATCGGGAATGGTGCCCCGGCACGCCCGGCTCGGCTTCCGCCGGATGGGTCCTGCAGGGACGAGGCCGGCTCACCTCGCCGGGCTGCGATAGTGCAGCCGCCCTCCCTCCCGCGTGAACTCGTGCCGCTCCCCGTCGAGCGTAACGACCACGTGGTCGTCCTCCACGCTGGAGTCACATTCCGGCTCCCCGATGGTCAGCAGCGTCACCTGCACCGAGTGCACGCGGTCGTAGATGTCCCGCCAGCAGAGCGTGTGGATGACGTTGCTCCGCGCCCTGCCGTGCTCCCAGTCCCACTGGTCGTAGAAGCCAGTGTCGGAGAGGTGGACCACCCGCAGGGAGTTCTGCTCGCCGTCTATGCGCCAGCCCTCGTCGGTCTTCTCGAAGGGCAGGCGCGTCTGGATGTGGCCGCGCACGGTGGTGCGGATGTCGTCCGTGCCCATCACGTCGTCCATAATCAGCACGTGCTCGTCTCCGGTCAGCAGCAGGTGCCGCTCGTAGTACTCGGTCACGTGCGGGAAGGCCTCCTGTATGTCGCACTTCAGGTAGAAGCCGTCTTCCATCTCCTGCAGCTCGGTGATGCGGGCCGTGGCGCAGTCCGTCTGCTCGAAGTGGCGCACCGTGATGCAGTTGTGCTCGCTGGCGTTGATGGGGCCGTAGCCGGGGTCGCAGAGGAAGCGGTCCTCGTCGAAGCCGAGGATGAAGTGGCCCAGGTCGTCGTTGTCGTGGTTGCCGCCGTTGAAGCCGGAGCGGAAGGCGAGCCAGCTTCTCTGCCCGCGCCAGGTGAGCCAGTCAATGCCCTTGAAGTGGCGCAGCCGCTTGAAAGTCGGCTCTTCTGCCTCCTGGAAGGCCTCGCGGTACCAGAAGCTCTCGACCTCGTAGAAGAGCCCGCCGCCGCCCCTGGACCTGGCGACGCGGCGGTCCTGGTCCCCGCTTATGTCCGGCCGCTCCAGCATGCGCGCCCACCAGAAGATGTGGGGCAGCCCGCCCCCGCGCGTCTCTCCGATGTCGGAGAAGTTATAGACGACCCCATCCCCGCCCCACATGTACATGCGGAAGGTGAGCGTATCCTCGAAGTCCTTGTTGCTCAGCAGCCCCAGGTCGTCCCCGGTGAACCGGTAATAGGGCACGATGAAGTCCGTCAGGTGGCCGATGGCCGTGGCCAGGTACATGACCCCCTCGATGTAGCCGCCGTCCGGGTAGAAGGCCTCGATCATGTAGGGCAGGCCGGTGACGGCCTCCTGCAGCACGCGGTCGGAAAGCTCGGGGTGCTCGTTGCGGATGGCCATGGCGGCGAGGCCGGCGTTGCCGTGCAGGGCGGAGTTCCAGTTGAAGTCGCACTTCACCCACCAGTCTTTCAGCTCGATGCCTTTCAGGTAAGCGGCCAGCCCTTCGTTGACGAGGGCGTCCAGGCACATGCGCTTCTCGTCGTCGTCCAGGTAGGGGTTGAGGGCGTCGAAGCCGAAGGTCACGGTGTAGAGCATCTCGCCGGTGGAGAGATTGCCGGCGCGGATGCCGCCGACGTGCTCGTCGGTCACCCACCAGAGGTCGTGCAGGCGGCAGGCGGCTGCCAGGGCGTCCTTCGCCATCTGGAGCCATCGCTCATCGCGCGTCAGGTACCAGGCAACGGTTGCCCGGTTGACGCGGTTCTTGAGAGTGCGGGAGCGCTCGCGTGGGGGGTTCAGCGGCTCCATGCGTTCCAGCGCCCCCAGGTTGACCTCGTGCAGGTGCTGGAAGAAGGGGTCCTTGAGTTTCTCGGGCAGTTCTTCCCATTCCGACCCTTCCAGGAACAGGCACGGAAACGTCATACGGTCTACTTTGAACTCTGCGGCGCTCATGGGCGCTCCTTCGCTATTCAGGGAACGGCTTGCTCTGCGTAACTCAGCGGCGGAAGAGGGTGAGCATGCGCTCGGAGCCATCGGGTACGGCGGAGGCGTCGGCGCCGTTGACGCTGACGAGCATCCAGCCCTCATCCTCGGGGGCGAAGATGATCGCATCACCGCCCTTGCCCCGCGTGACCTCCAGGCGTCCTTCCTCGAACGTTACGGAGGGCGGCGTCGAGCCCGGCGAGCTCGGGTAGAGCACACAGGCGATCAAGCAGTCACCCGTGTTCGCCGCGGGGCGCACGCTCACGGTGTGGAAGGCGGCGCTGCCCCTTTTCATCTCGATGTTGTTGGGTCCGGCCGCGACCTCGGCGTCCTCGGGGCTGGCGGCGCAGACGTGCAGGTGCGTGTTCGGGCCGTGGACGGTTGCCGTCCGCTCGTTGGCCTCGGCGCGGAGACGGCTCTGCAGGCGCCATTCGACCTCCGCCTCGCCCGCGCGGGCTATGTCGTCGAGCAGCACCAGGTATCGGCCCCCCACCATCACCACGTGTCGCACCCACCTGCCCAGCCCCTCGTAGACTTCCGAAAGGTCGGAGGCCAGGTAGTGGAACCCGTGCCCGGAGCCGAACCGCACATAGCGCGCGCGGGCGCCGCGGGGCTGCTCTTCGCCCGCCACGACGATGGTGGAGTGGTCGGCCGCATCGCCGGCGCCGTAGCCGGGGTCGTGGACCAGCCGCTCGCCGTCGCAGACCAGCACAAAGCTGCCCAGGTCCCTGTTGCTGTGGCCGTGGTCATTTACCTTGCCGCCCTGGTAGGCGAACCAGAGGTCCCGGGAGCGGAAGACGGCGTGGCCGGCGCCGCGGAACAGGGCCGCATCCTGCAGCCTCGGCCTCATGCCGGCGGCCGGGGCCTCCCGCCGCCACAACAGGTAGAACGGGCTGACGCCCTCCCAGCCGACGCCTTCGCTGCCGTTATCGGCGCACCAGAGCAACAGTTCGTCCCCGCCCGGCACCCGCGACTCGAACAGCGCGGCCAGGTACGAGTGCGGTCCGCCCTCCACGTCGCGCGGCTCCAGGCCGTAGATCCCGGCGAAGGTGCGCTCGTTCATGTTGTTGAAGTTCGCGTACTTCAGGTCCGGCCCCTGCATGTAGGCATCCCAGTAGCCGGTCAGCTTACCGGTGATCTCCTCGAAAATGCCGTCGTCGTCGCCGAAGAACCGTTCGGCCGCCGTGGCCAGCAGGCAGGAGAAGCGCACGCCGTAGCGCCAGTACATGACGCCCTCGTGACCGCCGCCGTCCGGACCGATGACCCGGCGCAGGAACCAGCGGACGTTGCCCCAGGCATGCTCGACGGCCCGCCGGGCCTCCTCGCACTCGTGGTAGAGGGCCAGCCCGGCCACGCCGCCGGCGCCGTTGCAGACCCCGCACCAGTTGCTGCCGGGGCTGCGCCGCCACCACTCGTCGTTCTGCTCGACCGACTCCAGGTAGACGCGCAGGCCTTTCTCGAGGATGCCCCGCCGGAAGGCGTCGCGCTCCTCATCGCTCAGCGCGTCGTGGCACCAGTCATAGACCAGCGCGCAGGTGACCGTGGCGTGGGAGGAGGGCAGGTCGAGCCCCAGGTTCCAGTCGTAGCCGTGATGCCACTTCGGCAGCTCCAGGGCGGCGAAGGCCTCGGCCTTTGCGCGTTCGGCGTAGCGTTCCTCGCCGGTGACGGCGTAGACGAACGCGCAGGTGCCGGCCACGCCCATGGGCCACAGTGCGCGATGCAGTATCTGGTCCGCGGTGGCCACGGGACGCTCCAGGTAGCTGTCGGCCAGCGCCATCAGCCGGGCCCATCGCTGCGCGAAGGGGGGATTCTGGATGCGCTCCCGGATGGCGGGCAGGTCTTCCTCAGAGAAGTACAGGTAAGGGTGTTGCATGGGGTCTCCACCTCAGGTGGTATGCGGGGGGGGGGGCAGGTCACTCCTCTTCCCACCTGAGCCGGCACATCTGCGTGCCGCCTTCCAGGTCGTGGTTGGAGGTGATGTACTCCTGGCCCTCTTCGTCCACAATGACCTCCGGGGCAGCCACGGGGAAGGGTCCGACGTAGTGCTCGGCGGCGTCGCCGATGCCGAAGTCCGTCGGGTCCTCGCTGCGGAAGACGTGGCTGCGGGCGGCCGCGTAGTTCGCCGTGCGGAACAGGTAATAGTATCCGCTGCGCCTGACCACGTGCGGGCACTCGGTCTCGTAGTGGCCGGCCCCGTAGTTGAGGTCCTGGTGCACGAGCTTCCAATCGGACCAGTGGATCAAGTCCTCGGAGGTGCGCAGGTAGAAGCCCGGTTCCTCGCGACCCTCGCCGTGGTTGCCGGCGTGGTACATGTGCCAGAGGCCGCCGAAGTTGCGCACGCAGGGGTCGCGCGTCTGGCCGGGGCCTTCGAACAGGCGGCTGCGGCCCTGCTCGTCCAGGCGCCGCACCCAGTCCCGGCCGTTCACGGAGGTCAGCAGGCACATCTGGCGCACCAGGTCCTTGTGCTCGCCTCCGGCGCCGGTGCCGCCCCCGCCGTAGAACATGTAGTAGAGCCCATCGTGCCGCACGACGTATGGCGACTGGATGGCCTCCTGCTCCGGGTTGGTGCGCAGGTCTTCCCCGGCGTGGCGGTCCACGCGGACGATCTCGCCGGTTCTCTCCCAGCATTCGGTGGTCAGCTCGGGGCTGCGCCAGTGGTAGAGCAGGCGGTTGACGGCCGTGTGGCGGATGCAGCCCCACAGGTGCCAGCCGCCGTCGGCGGACTGGAAGACGTGATGGTCCACGCACTCCTGGGGCGCCCCCCCGGCCCAGCGGCCCGAGCCCTGCAGGTCGCCCAACTCGGGGTTCTCACCGATGATCCAGAACTCACCATCCAACACGGGGCGAAGCTTCTTCTTCTCGGCCATCGTGGCGAAACACACTCCCGAAGAGGGGTCAACGGCGCGCAGGCGGGCCCGCGGCCCGGCCGAAGGGAAGGTAGGTTACGGGGGTGTGGCCGGTTTCTCAAGTCCCTTCGGTTAGTTTGCCAGGACATGGTACCCACCCGGTGGGAAGAACTGATGGTGTGGGTTCAGTGGGGTCGCGCCCGCCCCGGGGGGCGCGCACTGGCGCGAGATTTTCCACCATCGGCCCGATAGGGAGCCCGCGTCTGAATCGGCATAAAGAAAGCCGGACCCGGCGGTTGCTGCGGGCGTGCGTCTGTCCCAGGGCCGCTGCCGCTGCGGCCCCCCGTCGGGGTCTCTCTTCCCCGCCGCTCCCGCAGGTCGCCCCGGGCTACGTCTGAGACGCTCGCTGCGCGCGCCGGCGGGTCTGTCGTGCTGTGGCCGCACTTATCGGCGACGGCCGCTCTGCGCTCCCGGTTCCGGAGCGGCACCCCTCACGGGGTGGCGTCCTGAAGCGCCTCGTTGACGACCTGCTCCAGCATCTCTTTGGCACCGGGGGAGTAGCCGACGTGGCGACCGATGACCTCCCCGTCCGGGCCGATGACGACCAGGCAGGGGATGCCGCGCACCTGG
>PUMJ01000255.1 GCA_003551305.1 Candidatus Brocadiaceae bacterium | reverse complement strand
GTCGCCGAAGCCGCGGCCCAGGGTGAAATCTGGGTACCGCGCGTCGAGATGCAGGGGAGACTGCTGGTGCCCATCCGCGGAATCTTCGAGCACTTCGGCGCCGGGGTCGACTGGGACGCAAGCCGCCGTATGGTCGCGATAACCAGGGGCGGGGATGTGATGGTCATGCGCGTGGGGGACCGCAACGCTTCGGTCAACGGCATCCGCCACGTCCTCGACGTGCCGGCGGGCCTCGTCGTGCCAGGTCTCGATGCCGGAGGTGGTGATCTCCAGGGCGAAGGCGGGGGGATTGGGATAGTCCGCCTCGAACCCCAGCATGGGCAGGCCGCCCTCCCCGCCTATGGTCACGGTCTTTTCGCGAGAACCGCCCTCTTCACTGGTGGCGCCGATGGTGACGGTATTTATCGTCCCGCTGAACCTCTCTTTCACGTCCGGTATGGCCATGCGACAGCTCCTTTCCCTGCGGTCAGTCCTGACTTAGCTCTCGGACAGCGTTTCTGATCTGTGGGGTCATGCGGCATTATAAGCTCAGGTCTCCGCCGAATTGCGAACCTCCACATCCCCGGTGACGGACGGGAACTTCTCGGCATCGGTGTGGGGCAGAAAGCACGCGGAGACGAACTGGTCCATGAACTCTGGATGAGTGGACAGCTCGAAGTAGGTCATGCTCTTTGCTGTCTGGCGCGCGCGCCTGTACTTCGCAGCGGAGGACGCCGCGCAGACCGCCCCTTCCAGGGATGTGTTGCCCACGAACTCTATGCGATCGCGCGGCACGTCCGGCAGCAGGCCGATCGCTACGGCGTTGTCCTTATCCAAATGCTCGCCGAATCCGCCGGCCAGCATGATGCGGGCCAGGTCGCCCCACTCCATGCCAAGGTTGCGCAGCAGCAGGCTACCGGCGGCGTAGATGGCGCCCTTAGCCCGCACCAGGTTCTGCACGTCGGCCTGTGTCAGCTCGATGTCCCGCCCGGTGGCACTCCGCTCAGCGGGCACCAGCAGATAATCGGTCGTTTCGTCTTCCAGTTGCCGTACTCCCGCCGCGCCGGGCACGAACTTGCCCGTCTTGTCCATGATGCCTTCGCGCAACAGCGTGGCCATCAAGTCTATATAGCCCGTGCCACAGATGCCCAGCGGCGGGGCGTCGCCGATGGTGCGCCAGCGGACGCCGTTCTCGGCCCACACCGTGTCAATGGCACCCTCGCGGGCCCGGGTGCCGGAGGCGCTGGCGCCGCCCTCGAAGGCCGGCCCGGCCGAGGCGCTGCAACAGACCAGGAACTCCCGGCAGCCGACCACGATCTCCCCGTTAGTGCCCAGGTCAATCAAAACGGACGGTTCCTCCATGTCCGCAAGACCCGTGGCCAGCACGCCCGCGGTGATGTCCGCCCCGACGAACGAGCTGACAGAGGGCAGGCAGAAGACCCGGCCGGCCGGGTTTATGCGCAGCCCGACCTCGCGGGGGTTGACCGAGGGCAGCAGGTAAGCGCAGCCGACGTAGGGCTCCCGGCGGATCCAGCCCGGGTAAAGGCCCAGGAGGAGGTGAATCATCGTCGTGTTGCCGCTGAAGACGGCGCCCCAGACATCGTCGCGCCTCCACGGGCTTTCCTCCAGCAGGGCCTCCAGGAGCCGTTCGATGTCCTGCACCACGGCTTGCTGAAGCTCAGCGCAGCCTTTCTGATCGGCGCGCTGACAGTGGATGATGCGCGAGATGACGTCCGGGCCGAACATCATCTGGGAGTTGTAGCAGGAGGCGACGTGTCGGCCCCCCGGCCCCAGCAGGCGGGCTTTGATGGCGGTGGTGCCGACGTCCACGGCCAGAACGCAGCGGGGGCGGCCGTCCGCAGCCCGCACGTCCAGCACGCGACGGCCCCACGGCTCCTCGCCCAGGGTCACCACCGGCTCCCAGTCGGCCTCACGGAGGACTTTCGGCAGGCCCCTCAGGCCGGCGATTGCGAGGGGGTATTCGCCCTCGCGCCACTTGCTCAGGGCGCGCCTCAGGCGTTCTGCATCGGCCAGGTTGTCGTCAAGGCTCGGCGGCGGCAGGGACAGCTCCACGTCCTCGACCAGCGCTCCCGGAGGCGGGAAGTCCTCAGCCGGCGGTTCGACCTCTCTGAGGGTGACCTCGATGTCGATCTCGCGGCTTTCGGCCGGGACGAAGACCTCGACGTCGCCCTCCTCGACAAGGCAGCGACAGGCCATTTCGCGGCCTTCCGGGGGTGTGTGGCGGCTCTTGAGCCGATTGACAGACCCGCGCCGCACCTCAACCAGGCAACGGCCGCAGACTCCCTGTCCGCCACAGTCGTTGCGTAGCGGAACGTTGGCCTCGCGGGCGGCGTCGAGCAGGCTGGTCTCCGGCTCCACTTCCACCGTCAGGCCGGCAGGCTGGAACATGACCCGCGGCATGGCGCTCTTTCTACCCGACCAGGTCGGGCCACTCGTTCTTCAGGAAGCGGGGCAGTCCGCTGGCCTCTTTCGGACCCACAATTACTTCCTGCCCGATTTCCTCGGACAGCTCGCCGCTGATGACGGCCACCAGGCCCGGGATGACCGGCTTGCAGTAGCCGTCGCCCAGCTCGTTGAAGACGCCGGACTTCTCGATCGCGTCCTTTATCTGCTCGGGACCGAACTCGTCCGCCGCCCAGGCCGTCAGCACGCTTGTGCCCTGCGTGTCCACGGCCAGTATGCGAGCAGGCACGCGGCTTGACTCGACCTCGCTGAGCACGCTGTAATAGCTGAGCGAGAAGTTCGTGGTGATGACCAGCGGTGACTCCGGTCCGGGCTCGTTGACTTCGTAAACCTTCGCCTCGACCTGCACCGGCCGTTGCGGGTCGATGTAGATACTCTGGCGCGAGACCAGCACCGGCAGGACATACTCCGGCCGGTCGGTGTCCAGGACCACGATGCCCGCATACTTGAGCACGTAGTGGCATGCTTCGAGGGACTTCTGGGCGGGGTCATCGCCCCAGGCCCGCACTATCGAGGGGAAGCCCAGGGGCCTATAGGTCTGGTCCACGGCAGCGCGACGGGTGATGGTGAGGAACTCGAGGGCTTCCCTCGGGCTCACTTCGCCCGGGCACAACACCATCTCCTCCACCCCGGCGTCTTTCGCCTTCTGGGTGTCGGCGTCGCACTTTTCCAGTTCGCCCTCCACGACGAGGGGCAGGCCGGAGTCGGCGGCCAGTTCGATCAGCTCATCGGAGGGGCCGCCCCGCTCCCACAACAGGGGGCGGGCGTCCTGGAGCGCCCTCGCGGCGGGCTCAAGCTGAGCCGCCTCACCGGCAATCAGCACCAGAGGAAGCCCCAGGGCGTCGTTCAGGCCTGTTGCGGCAGTTTTCAGCTTGTCCGCGTCCCCGCTGTCGCATTCCACGGCCACCACATCCACGTCAATAAGCTGGCCGATGCGTTCGAAAGAGAGCGCCTTGACGCGCTCCGCCTTCTCGGCCGCATCGTCGGTGTCCCGCACAAGGATGGCGATGCCGCAGGGGTTGTGGAACTTCTCGTCGTGGCGGAACATGACGGTCTCGTTGCCGATCTGCAGGGCATTGTCGCCCGTGCCGATCTTGACCAGCTTCTGGGGGGGAGCGCTGGCCTCGCCGAGGGCCTCCTGGGACTCGTCGCTGACGTGGGGGCATTCCTCCAGAGACGCCTGCTTGGAAGCGACCTTCATGGCGAACGCCAGGCAGGTGGGCACGCCGCAGTCCCCGCAGTTGGTCTGCGGCAGCAGCTGGTAGATATCCAGTCCGGTCAGGGCCATAGGGTGGTTCCTCCTGGAAGCAAACTGTCAGGGGGCTTTTGAAGCGACGTCAAAGCAGCAAGGGCGTCAACGGGTTATAACATCGGGGGCCGCGCCGCGTCAATCCCGCACCCCTCAATCCCGACGCGAGCCCGGCACACCGAGCAGGGACTCCATCTCGAGCGCCGGATGATCAACCTCCTGCAGGAACGCCATCAAGCTCTTGCTGTCGGTGGCGACGGTCTCGTCGGCTATCTTGTCCACGAAGTCGGGCACGCCCTCTTCCTCGGCGCGCTCCTCCAGCTCCTCGCGCATCGCGTCCTTTATCTCCTTGGGCAGCCAGACGATACGCTTGAAGCCGCCCTCGTAGCTGATGAACTTTTCGCTCAGAATATAGCGCCGGCCGATGCCGAGGAAGCCCGGCGTCTGTACGCCGCCGCCGACCTGGCCCGCCAGCGTGCTGAACTCCATGCCGATGGGCGTCATGCCGCCGTACTCGCGGTTTACCACCATCACGCCGTTGGCCTCCGGCACGATGGCCACGATGCACTCGAAGCAGCCGCACGAGGTCATCGGATGGTGCATCAAGCTGTACTGGCAGTAGCGCTCGACCGAGCGGTTCGAGTGGTCGTAGACGAACTCGTTGACGCCCTCCCACTCGCCCATCGCCTTGTCCCGGGTCCGTCCTTTCGGGATGGGCTGGTTGCAGCCCTCGGGGCTGATCTGGAAGGCGGCCTTGCAGTCCAACCAGTCGTAGGCGCCGCACAGGCCCTGCCGCTCCGGGCTGACCACGCAGACGTGGTTCGGCGCGAACGTCTGACACAGGGTGCAGGAGTAGAAGACGTCCACTTCCTCGTCGGTAAGGCCCGCCAGGCGCAAGTCACGCGCCTCGTAGGCGGCCTCGGCCCGCTCCATCAGGTCCTTCAGGGCATCGGGCTCCGTTACGATGCGCACGGCCACCTTGTCCACGATCTTGCCGTATTCGTCGTGCAGCTTGGCGTGCAGGATGTTGCCGATGTGCTTGAGGCGGAAGCCCTGCTCGAAAGCCGTCTTGCTGAAGCGCAGCCAGACCAGGTGTCGCTGGCCGATGTGCATCACGCCGGTGGCGTGGTTCAGGTAGCGGTGGATCTGCCGCTCCAGGATGCCCTCGAAGTCCTCCTGCATCTCGCGCCCGGCCACCAGCACCTCGATGCCCATGTCCACGGAGGCGCCGACTTCCACCTCGTCTATATCGGCACCCACGACCTCGATGCTGCCGTCGGTGATGTCGTCCATCTCCGCCATGTGCAGGTACTCGACGCAGTGAGACGACTTGCCGCCGAACTCGACCTGCATGTCGTCCCGCCGCACCCGCTCGCCCTCGAAGGCGGCGGCGAAAGAGACGGGGATGTCTATCTCCTCGATCTTGACCTTCACGCCCCGCACCTCGATGCAGGTGGGCACCAGTTCCTCGGCATCGGTCTCGCGCACCAGGGCCTCGTAGGTGGTCACGCCGGTGGGCCGCACCTCGGGGGTGTCATCGCTGTCACTGATGACCGGATAGCCCATCAGGATGGCGCCGGCGCCTGTGGCGTACCAGTCGTCCGGGATGTTGCCGAAGGTGATGCCGAAGGCGAAGACGCGGTCACGCGAATACTGGAGGATGTCCTGGAACTTACCGGGTTTGAGGCCGCCGAAGGTCAGGGCGCTGCGCACCGCCCAGTTCAGCACGTAGATGGCGTCCAGCGTTCGCGGGCCGGTGGGCACGATGTAGGTGTCCCAGCCGGTCTGGACGTTCTGGCGGTCGAGCTGTTCCTTCATCGTCTCGCCGTCGCGGTTGGCGACGGGGAAGATGAGGATGTTGCGCTTCTGCAGTTCACGCACCGTGTTGACGGCGATCTCGTCCGTAGGGGCCGGTCCGAGGATGGCGGCAAAGCCGGGCATGCGTCCGTCCACGAGCTGGATGCCGATCTCGCGCATGGCCGTGTCGCTGAGGAAGCCCAGGTAGCCGTCGTCCGGCTCGAAGCCGTTCAGGTGTTCGACGGCGCCCAGGATTTCCTGGGCGAAGAGCGTGGCGGCGCCCGCATCGAGCCCGTGCCCCAGGTAGGGGAGCCAGACTTCGTCGGAGGGCACCTCGCGCAGCAGGTCTTCGCGGCAGTGCTTCAGGACGGGCTCACAGTCAGCCAGGGTCTGCACCTTCCGGCCGGTGAGGGCCAGGATCATCGGCAGGGCGAAGGCGGTCTCGGGGAACTTCAGTTCCGCCTTCTCCCCGTGTTCGTCAACGGCCTTCTCCCAGGCCGCCTCCGCTTCCTTCACGAATCCATGCGCCCCGCGTATGACGGCGCTGAAGACTTTACGAGACATACGGGATACCTACCTTTCTACTTGACTCTGTGAGACTTCCAACAGCGACCTGGCATAGTGTTGTCTGCGGCAAAGGGCGCATACCGACAGATCGCCGGTGCGCCCCTGCAGCCGCTTCGCCAGCGCGGCCTGTCGTCTTTCCGAGATGTACTCCCGGTCACACCGGGGGCACAGGTCCGGTTCACGTTTCGGGCTGTTCTCGCCCGTAGAGTTGCTTTTCTCAGTCACCGGCTCGTTCTCCATCGAATGGAGGCGCCGCTTCAGTCGGCCGCCTGTACCACGTGTACCGTCTGCACGGCGGCGCCGCGGCGTTTCTGAGCGCTCAGCTCGTCCGGCTGTGCGACGGCGAGGGCGTCCGTGGGGCAGGCGGCCACGCAGAAAGGCGCTTCGCCGGCCTCCACCAGGTCCCGGCAGACGTCACACTTGATGACGCAGCCCGTGGGCTCATCCCACGTGATGGCCCCGAAGGGGCACACCATGACGCACAGTTTGCAGCCGACGCACTTGTCCGGCACCGTGTAAACGGGGCCGCCCTCCTCGTCGCGCTGCAGGGCGTCCGAGGGGCAGACGGCCATGCACGGCGCGTTCTCGCACTGCTGGCACTGCACCGGCACGGGATGGCCTTCGGCGTCCACCACGTGGACGCGCGGCCTCATATGGACCCCCTCGAGCAGGGCCTTCTCAATGTCCTCCACCCCGGCGTGGGCCCTGGCGCAGGCCGTCTCGCAGGCGCGACAGCCCATGCAGCGCTCCAGGTCGACGACGACCGTTCTGTTCGCAGTTTTCTCAGCCATTTTGGTCACTTTGCTTGGGATAGGGTAAAGCCGGCGCAAGGGCCACCCCGCTACTTAGCGGGTGCGGCGGCTTTGCGCGCCGGTTCCGGCATCTCGTACATCATCTCAGTCAGGCCCAGGGCCTCGCGCTTCTTGTTGATGTGGTCAATCATCAGGTGCGCGGCGGCCACGGGGTCCTGCTCGAAGGCCAGCATCCCGCCAAAGTCCGCCTCCATGCCCTCGGTCAGGTACTGGCGCACCGCCTTGCTGCCCATGACGGGGAACGGCTCGGACAGCACGGTGAAGATGCCGCTGGCGGCGACATACGTCGCGATGGCCATGGCCTTTTCGCTCATCCACTCCGGCGCGGCCCCGGCCACCGGCAGGTCGGACAGGTCGTCGCCCAGCCCGCCTTCCTTGACCATCTCGACACAGGCCAGCAGGATGCGGCTGTTGTCCACGCAGGAGCCGACGTGCAGCACCGGCGCGATGCCGACGGCGTCGCAGATCTCTTTGAGACCCTTGCCGGCGTAGAGGTCGGCGGCCTCGGGGCGCATCAGCCCGGCCTTGGCGCAGGCTATGGCGGAACAGCCGGTCTGAACGACCAGCACGTCGTTGCGAATCAGTTCCTTGACCATCTCGACGTGGCCCCAGTCGTGGGTTATCTTGACGTTGTTGCAACCCACGACGCCGGCCACACCCCGCAGGCGCCCGTCCATGATGCCGCGGTTCAGTGGCCGGAACAGGGGCCTGTAGGTGCCGCCCAGGGTGCTGAAGATGCTCTCGACCGTGTAGCCGGCCACCAGGTGTTCGCTGCTGTCGGGCAGGTCGGCCGCCGCGGGGTCGCGCTGTTTGAATGCTTCGACGGCGGCGGTCAGTATCTTCTTGGCGCTCTGGAGCGCGTGTTCTTCATCGAATTCGATCTGCTCGACGCCCTCGAAGGCGGCCTTTTTGGATGTCGAGATGATGCGCGTGGACATATCCTTGGCTATCTTGACGGCAGAGGGGAAGACGCATTGCACATCCACCACCATGGCGTCCACCGCGCCCGTGGCGAGGGCCAGTTCCTGCTGCAGGAAGTTGCCAGCGATCGGGATGCCGTGGCGCATGAGTATCTCGTTGGCCGTGCAACATATTCCGGCAAGCTGGAACCCGTCGGCGCCGGCCTCCTCGGCCAGATTCCGGATATCGGGGCTCTGGGCAGCGGCAACCAGCATCTCGCTGAGCGTCGGCTCGTGCCCGTGCACCACCACGTTCACGGCGTTGGGCCGAAGCACGCCCAGGTTCGCGCGGCTGCGTATCGGCTCGGGCCCGCCGAACAGGATGTCACTGCAATCGGTGGCATACATGCTGCCGCCCCAACCGTCGCTCAGGGCGGTACGGATGACCTGTTTGAGGATGTGTATAGGGTCGTTGTCCACGCCCATGTGGGTGGCGTGCATCAGGCGGACGACGTCCGCGTCTATGCCCGTGGGGGTGACCCCCATGCGCTGCCACTTTTTCTGGAGAGGTTCCGGCGCGCGGCTCACCAGCCGCAGCACGCCCTCCTGCCGGCCGAAGTCGGCCAGGGCGGTCTCCGCCACCTCCAGGGCCACCTGGCGAAGGTCCTTGCCGTCGGTCTCGATACCAAACTGCTCGGCCAGCGCGTAGAGTTTTGTCTCGTTCTTTATCTCGTAACCCTCGGCCTTGCCCTGCGCGGTCTCCAGCAGGGTGCGCACCACGTCGCGACCGTGGTCGGAGTGCGACGCCGCCCCGCAGGCGACGTGCCGCGCCAGGTTCCTGGCCGCGATGGTGTCCGCCGTGGCACCGCAGACCCCGCATTCGGCCCCTTCGCCGAAAGGGTCAATGCGGCAGGGCCCGAGCACGCAGTTGGTGCAACAGATGCCCAGCTTGCCGAAATCACACTGGGGCAGAAGGGCCTGGTATCGGTCCCACGCCAGCTCAAAGCCGCACGCTGCGGCGTGGTCTATCATCTGCTGGGATGCGTCGTCAACACTCGTGCGGTTCCCGTTGCCCGCCATGCTAACCTCCGTGAGTTTCTTGCGGACCCCCGTGCGGGCGGGTCCGACGGTTGCGTTTGCTCTCTATTTCATGCGCCGGCCGCCACGCCTTCCAGCAGCGCGCGCGCCAGGCTGACGTCCTCCTCAGTGCCCTGCCACGGCGAGGTTCCCCGCAGGTCGGCCGTCGCAATGGACTCCCTGTAAGGGAACCGCCCCGCCACGGGCAGGTCCTCCAGTTGCTCCTCGATGGTCCGCAACTCCTCCTCGGACCGGTACTTGTTGATGACGACACCCACGTTCGTCAGACCGATGTCGGCCGCGTAGCGGCGGATGGTGAACGCGGTCTGGATGCTGCGCCGCCCCGGCTCCACCACCATCAACATCCGGTCAACGCCGTGGGCCGTTCCCCGGCCCAGGTGCTCGACGCCGGCCTCCATGTCCAGGATGACCTCGGCTTCCTTGCCGAAAAAGAGGTGGGCCAGCAGGTTCTTCAGGAAGGCGTTCTCGGGGCAGAAGCAGCCGCCGCCGCCCCTGGCCAGGCGCCCCATCCGCAGCAGCCGCACCCCGTCCACCTCCACGGCGTAGCGCTCAGGGACGTCTTCGACGCGGGGGTTGAGGGAGAAGAACTCGCCGCCGGTGCCGGCGGTACCGGTCCGTTCGGCGATGAGTTCTTTCAGCTCGGAGATGGGCTGGGGGGCGCTGTCGGCGTCCAGACCGAGGGACATAGCGGCGTTGGCGTCGGGGTCGGCGTCAATCAGTATGACTCCCTTGCCGGTGTGGGCGAGGTACCGGGCAAGAAAGACGGCTATAGTGGTCTTTCCGACTCCTCCTTTGCCGGTAACGGCCAATCTCATTCCGGGCACGCCTCCGTGGCGCAGACTCCTGAACTCATGACAGCCAGACCTCCTCCAACACCAACCCAAGCCATCGTAGCTACTATACGGCGCGTACAAATCATTGTCAACAGGACGGGCCGATTCGCCAGGACTTGCGGGGCAATCCATCATCCACTGCAAGGACCGTCCGCGCACGAGGCATTCGCCCCTGCGGACGGGCGGGCAGAGCGGCGGGGCCGTGGTCGTGGTGGTCAGGTGCGGCAGGCGGCGCAGACGCGCTCGATGATGCTCTCCTGGAGTTCGGGCGAGAGGCTGATGAAGCGGGCGCTCAGCCCGAAAAGGCGCACCATCAGGTGAGCGTGGCGGTCCGGCTCGGCCCGGGCCGCGCGCAGGGTCGACTCGTCCGGCAGGTTCAACGACAGCTCCATGCCGCCCAGCTCGAAGAACGCCCGCATCAGGTCGCCTCCGTCCGGCCTTCCGCCCCTCGGTGCTGAGGGCCGTGCTCGGCGCGGGCGATGATCTGCGCCTGGAGGGGCTGGCCCAGGTTGCTGAAGTAGGCGCTGTAGCCGGCCACGCGCACCGTCAGCGTGGGGTGGCGCTCGGGGTGGGCCCTGGCCTCGCGCAGAAGCGCGCTGTCCACGACGTTGAACTGGACGTGGAACGCGCCCTGGCGCATGAGCTGGCGGATGAAGCGGGCCACCTTGCGCCGGTCCCGCGCGGTGCCCAGGCTGCCGGGGCTGAGCCGGCAGTTGAGCGAGATGCCGCCCAGGCCGTGGCTGTGGTCCATGCGCGTGATGGAGTTGGCGAGGGCCGTCAGCCCCGCGCCGTCCGAGCCCGGGGCCGGGCCGATGCACTCCGAGAGCGGCTCGCCGGCCAGACGCCCGTCGGGAGTGGCGCCGGTCACCAGGCCGCGGGAGACGTTCGAGCTGACGCGTCTGCCGTCCACCCGGCCTCCCCAACCGGAGAATGCCCCGACGTAGAAGCCGTCGCCGAGGCAATTGCGGTAGCGGGCCAGCTCCTCGCAGAGGAAACTGTACAGATCGACCGCGAGGGCGTCGGCGTCGGGGTCGTCGTTGCCGTAGCGCGGGCAGCGGTTCAGTATCCAGCGCCGCAGGGGTTCGGCGCCGGCGAAGTTCCGCCGCAGGGCTTCGGCCAGTTCCGGCAGACTGGCCATCCGGCGCCGGTAGACCACCTCCCGCACGGCGCAGAGCGCGTCGGCCGCCGTGGCGAATCCGGCAACGTTCATGCCGCAGTAGTTGGAGCGGGCGCCTCCGGCCGTGGCGTCGCGCCCGCGCTCCAGGCAGTCCCTGGTCAGGCAGGAGACCAGCGGGGCGGCGGCATAGCGCGTGGCCCGCCAGAAATACTCGGCCGCCGCCCCCACGCAGTCACGCACCATCACGGCCAGGGCCCGGCGGTAGGCGTCCATGAACTGCTCGAACGTCCCGAGCTGGCGCAGGTCCACTCTCATGCCGCCTTGCTGGAGGGGCCGCTGCCAGCGCTGGACGGCGTCCTCGCCCGCGTCCCGGGGCAGATGCCGCTCATCGGGCACCGTCTGCCGCCCGCGGTTGAGCATCACCTCGAGGACCTTGGCGGGCGAGACGTGGGAGGCCGTGACCAGCACGTTCGAGCAGCCGATGGGCGTTATCTCCACGCAGGTGCTGTTGATGTAGTTGCAGGCATCCTCGGAGGCGAGCCCGGCGGCCTCAAGCCCCCGTCGGATGACGCGATCATTGAAGATCGCCGGGTGGCTCAGCCCGCGCGATATCTTCTCCACGCACTTGAGCAGCAGGTCTTCGGGCGTTTCTTCGCAATAGCAGAGGCCGACGTTGGGGTTGACCAGCCCGACCGTCTCGACGGCCTCGATGAACAGGCGGGTCAGCTCATTGCAGACGGGCTCACCCTCGGGGTCGCTGCCGCCGAGCATGATGGTCTCCGGCCATTCCTCGTAGACCTCGTTGCTGCGCAGGTAGAGTTCGGCTATCAGCTCGAGGGCGTCCTCGGGGGTCAGGCCGCCTTCCTCCAGGTCGCGGCGGTAGAAGGGGTAGAGATATCGGTCTGGTCGGCCAGTGCTGGAGCCATCATCAAAGATGGTGGCGAACTGCACGAACCAGGCGGACTGGAGCGCCTCGTGGAAGGTGCGCGGGGGACGCCCGGGCACGCGGGCCAGGAGGTCGGCCGTCCTGTCGGCGCCGCACTGCCGTGCCGCCCGGCAATAGCGCGCCGCAAACCGCAGCAGCCCCTCCAGCACGATGCGGCATGAGCGGTAGAAGCCGCGCCGCTCGGCGTATTCGGGCCGGCGGAGGTCCAGGGCGCGCTCGCGGTCCATCACCTCCTCCAGCAGCCCCCGCACGCCCACGCGGAGCAGCTTCCGGAAGTCTATGACGCGGTGCCGCCCCGTCACGCCCCATCCGAACCGCAGCCCGGCGGTCTCCTGGTAGAGCCGGGCGCGAGCGGCGGGCACGGTCGCCTCTTCGTCCGGGGTGAGCGGGCGAGTGCAGTACCGACCGGCCAGCAGGTCGTCCGGCAGCACCTCGACCGGGTAACGGTCGAAAGCGTGGGCGATGGCGCGGGCGCGGCGGACGTTCGGCAGGGCCGCATCGACGGGGTGGCACTCGCGCAGCCCCTCGGCCAGCAACAGGTCCACCAGGGCCGTGTTGCGCTGCTCCGCAATGCGGAGCGCCCGCCGTTTCTTGCGCTCAAGCTCTTGCATGGGCGCCGCCTCGCGCTTCTCAGCTCAGCTCGGTCTCATTGAGAAGGGGCACGCCGAGGTCCGTCATCCGCTTCACCCAGCGCGTCACCGTCTCCGGCTCCGGCGCCTCGAACTCCTCGAACCCCTCCTCCATGCCGAATCGCTCCCCCTTCGACGTGCCGAGCCGATGATAGGGCAGGACTTCGAACCCTTCCAGCCCCGGCATCTCGCGGGACAGGTTGGCGAGGGCGCGGAAGTGGTCCTCACGGTCGTTCAGACCCGGTATGATCGGCAGCCGCACCAGCACGGCGGCCCCGCCCTCGTGCAGACGGCGCAGGTTGGCCAGAATCCTCTCGTTGCCGACCCCCGTGCAGCGCGCGTGCCGGGCGGGATCGGTCTCCTTGACGTCGTAGAGGAAAAGGTCCGTGTGCGGCAGCACACGTTCAAAGCGGGCGTACGCGGCGTGGCCGCTGGTCTCGACCGCGCAGTGCAGCCCCTGCGCACGGGCGGCCTTCAGCAGCGCCGCGGTGAACTCAACCTGGAGCAGGGGCTCGCCGCCCGAGAGTGTCATGCCTCCGCCCGACGTCTCGTAGAAGGGCTTGTCCCTCAGGACTTCGTCGAGCACCTGCTGCACCGTGACTTCGCGGCCGACGATCTCCAGCGCGCCGGCGTAGCACTCCTCGGCGCACCGGCCGCACCTGGTGCACAGCGGGCGTTCAATGACGTGACGACCTTCATCGTCGAGCCGGTGGGCACCCTCGGGACAGACGCTCAGGCAGCGGCCGCAGCCGATGCATTTGCCGGGGAGGAAGGACAAAAGGGGCTCGGCGCTGATACCTTCCGGGTTGTGGCACCAGACGCACCGCAACGGACAGCCCTTCAGGAAGACCGTGGTGCGGATGCCGGGGCCGTCGTGGATTGAGAAGCGCTGGATGTCGAAGACTCTGCCGCTAAGGGCTGTGGCGGTTCTGTCCGGCATGTTCCTGCGGCCCGCTCGGGCGGCCTCCTGTCGGTGGGGGGAGCCGGGAGGGGGGCGCGCGTGCGCGCCCTTGCCTCTTGATAATGATATGGCCTGCCCCGGAGCCACATCCACCGGAGAGCCGTGCCGGCCATCCGAATCAGCGAGTGCCGGTTCCCCGGAGAACTGCTACGCGGCAAGCCTGTGACGGGCGCCCTCAAGCTCGGAGGCAATAGCGCGGTACTGTTCGATCAGTTGCTGTCTCAGTGACTGCATTTGCTCCAGGGTCGCCCCCCCGTGCTCCTGGAGGACGCGCCTGTAGAGGCTCTTGTGCTCGCGCCAGTAGTCCTGGTAGCGCCGACCGAGCCCTTCGAAGAAACGCTCGTTGTTGATGAGCTGGCGCAGCAGAAGCATCCAGTTCTCTTCGTTGTCGCGCATCGCGCCGAGGGGTCTTTCCCGGCATTCGGCCTTGACCGGCGCCTCCAATTCCTCCCCCAGCCGGTCGGCAATCCGGCTGAGGCGGCCCAGCCTCTCGTCAGCGATAGCCATCTCCGCCACAAGGGCGGGGAACCGCTCCTCCAGTCTGCCCATCAGGCCCTGGCCGCGTTCCCCCTGCTCGGGCAGCAGGGGCAACAGGTCAATGCGGGTTCGACCGCGAGCGATGCGTCGCCAGCCGAAGTCGCCTCTGCGGAGCATCTCCAGGTTCTGTCTGACGCGGCGGCGCAGTATCCTGACCAGGTCCGGCAGGTCCCGCTCTTCCTGCTTGACCGTCTCACTGCAGCAGTATCTGTAGACGGCGTATAACGCCGCGGACGCCACGAGCGTTATAATGGGCCCCAGCAGCGCCGGCCCGACCGATAAGGCGAAAACAGCCATACGCTCCAATCCCTTCCCTTCTGACCTCGACCGTTGTTTCGGATAGGACCTCGCGTGTGCGACCCCCGGCCTCTTCCGCCAGCGCAACCATCCGATAACTGACTTATACCACAGCACTTATCTCAGAAATAGGTCCGGTTTGCACAACCTGTATTATACCGTCCGGACGCACGCCGGGCAACGCGCGGAGCCCCCAGCGAGGGTGGGAAACCCGGAGGAACACAACGAACACAACGAAGGCCAACGCCGGGAACCACGGCAAGGGCGTCGGAACGAAACGGAATCCCGTGGGACGCTGCCAGGCGCCCCCATTGGTGAGCGCACCCCGCCCCGGTGGGGCCCGGCGAGGCCCTGGCGCATTCAGTCGAGGTCGGCGAGGTTCTGGATGACTTTGCGCAGCTGGGCGCGCAGTTCGTCGGCGCTGTCCATCTTCTGCTGGACGACCTCCTGGGGCGCTTTGGCCAAGAAGTCCGGGTTGTGCAGCACTTTGTCTGCGGCTCGGATGCGTGACTCCAGCTCATCGCGCTGCTTTGCCAGTCGCTTGCGCTCCGCCTCGATATCTATGACCTCTTCGAGGGGGACGAAGACCTCCAGCGTGCCGATGACCGTCGTGGCGCAGCGGGCGGGCTTCTTGGCCTCCACGTCATGGTCCAGCTCTTCCAGCACGGCCATCTGCCTGAGGAATTCCGCCTGGCGGCCGATGATGGCGTCCGTCCCCTCGTCGGGCGAGCTTACGGTCACGCTCAGCGGCCGGCGGTCGGGGATGGCCTTCTCTTTGCGCAGGTTGCGGATGGCGCGAATTATCTCCTGCAACAGGGCCATCTGCTCTTCGAGCGCCGTGGCGCGGCGGTCGGGGTCGCCCTGCGGCCAGGGGGCGTGGATGAGAGCCTCGGCGTCCATCTCACCGGCCGCCTCCAGTGACGTCTCCTCGGCGACGGCCTTCAGTTGTCGCCAGAGCTCTTCCGTGATAAACGGCATGTAGGGGTGGAGGAGCCGCAGGGAGGTGTCCAGGACCGTCGCCACGGTCTCGCGCGCAACACCGCCGGCCGGGCCGTGCTGGAGACGGGGTTTGATGACCTCGAGGTACCAATCGCAGAACTCGTGCCAGAAGAAGTCATAGATGGCGTGGGCGGCCTCATGGTCGTGGAAGCCCTCCAGGTCTTCGGTGGCCGTCTCGATGGTGTCCTGCAGGCGGCTCAGTACCCAGCGGTCCTCGAAGCGCAGTTCCCGCTCGTCTTCGCCGCCGGCCTCCCCCTCCAGGTTCATGAGGGTGAAGCGCGCGGCGTTCCATATCTTGTTGGCGAAGTGGCGGCCCATCTCGAACTTGGACTCGCTCAGTTTCAGGTCCTGCCCCTCAGGAGAGAGCATGATGAGGCAGAAGCGGACGGCGTCGGCGCCGTAGTCCTCGATGACGTCGAGCGGGTCTATGCCGTTGCCGAGGGACTTGGACATCTTACGTCCCTGCTCGTCCAGGATGTTGCCGTGGATGTAAACGTCGCTGAAGGGCACCTCGCCCATGAACTCCAGGCCCATCATGACCATGCGGGCGACCCAGAAGTAGATGATGTCGCGGGCGGTGACCAGCACATCGGTGGGGTAGTAGCGCTCGAGCTCGGGCGTCCGGTCCGGCCAGCCCAGGGTGCTGAAGGGCCAGAGGGCGCTGGAGAACCAGGTGTCCAGGACATCCTCGTCCTGGCGCAGCTCAGCGGCTCCGCAGCGGGGGCAGCTATCCGGTGCTTCGGCAGCGACGATGGTCTCCTCACACCCCTTGCAGTAGTAGACTGGTATGCGATGCCCCCACCATATCTGGCGGCTGATACACCAGTCGCGCACCTCCTGGAGCCAGCTCAGGTAGAAGTCCACCCAGCGTTGGGGATGGAAGGTGACGCGGCCGTCGCGAGCGGCCCGGATGGCCTTCTCGGCCAGCGGCTGCATTTTGACGTACCACTGGTCGGAGAGGCTGGGCTCGATGACGGTATGGCAGCGATAGCAGTGGCCGACCGAGTGCTCGTAGGGCTCGATTTTCCCCAGCAGGTCCCTCTCGCGCAGGTCCTCCACCAGCGCCTCGCGGCATTCGAAGCGGTCCATGCCCTCGTACTGCTCCCCGGCGTCGAGGGTCATGTTGCCGTCCTCGTCAATGACGACGACAGCCGGCAGGTCGTGGCGCCGGGCTATCTGGAAGTCGTTGGGGTCATGAGCAGGGGTGACCTTGACGGCGCCGGTGCCGAACCGGGGGTCAACCCAGGGGTCGGCTATGATGGGTATCTCGCGCTCCAGCACCGGCAGCACGACGGTGCGACCGACGAGGTGTCGGAAGCGCTCGTCCTCCGGGTGCACGGCCACGGCGGTATCGCCCAGCATCGTCTCAGGGCGCGTGGTGGCGACGGTAAGGTGCTGCTGGGCGTCCCCCTCTTTGAGGGGGTAGTGGATGTGCCACAGGTGGCCCTGGTGGTCTTCGTGCTCGGTCTCGATGTCGGAGAGGGCCGTGCGGCAGCGCGGGCACCAGTTGACGATGTACTTGCCGCGATAGATGAGGCCCTTCTCATAGAGGCGGATGAAGGTCTCTGTGACGGCGCGGCTCAGACCCTCGTCCATGGTGAAGCGTTCGCGCTCCCAGTCGCAGGAGCAGCCGAGCTTCTTGAGCTGCTGGATGATGCGCCCGCCGTATTCCTTCCGCCACTGCCAGACGCGCTCCACGAAAGCCTGGCGGCCCAGGTCGCGCCGGTGCAGCCCCTCCCTGGCCAGCTGGCGCTCCACCACGTTCTGCGTGGCGATGCCGGCATGATCGGTGCCGGGCATCCAGAGGGTATTGTAGCCCTGCATCCGGCGGAAGCGGATGTAGATGTCCTGCACCGTGTTATTGAGGGCATGGCCCATGTGGAGTTCGGCGGTGACGTTGGGCGGGGGTATGACGATGGTGTAGGTTTCCCCTGGCCGCTCGGGATCGGCGCGGAAGAAGCCGCCGTCTTCCCAGAAGCGGTAGACGTCCTCCTCGGTCCCGGCAGGATCGTACTGGGCGGGCAGTTCGGCGGGCATATCGAGGTCCTCGACGGGGTTCGGTTGCGGCTCACTCGCTCATAAGCAGCATGTACTCGACGCTGTCTGTGAGGGCTTCCCAACTGGCGTCAATGATGTTTTCGCTGACGCCGACGGTGCCCCAGACCCGCTTGCCGTCGGTGCTCTGGATGACGACACGCACGCGGGCGGCGGTGGCGGCGCGCGGGTTGATGACCCGGACGCGGTAGTCGGTCAGCCGCATCCGGTCCAGTTGCGGGTAGTGCGGCACGACGGCCTTGCGCAGGGCGCCGTCAAGCGCGTTGACCGGGCCGTCCCCCTCGCTGGCCGTGTGCATCTGGTCGCCGTTGACGTCCACCTTCACCGTGGCATCGGTCACCAGAGCGCCGTCGGGCTGGCGGATGCAACTGACATGATAGGACTTCACGTCGAAGTGTGGCTCGAACCGGCCGGCAACGCGCACGGCCAGCAGCTCGAACGAAGCCTCGGCCGCCTCGAACTGGTAGCCCTCGTTCTCAAGCTCCTTCAGCCGCTCCAGCAGCACGGTGGCCGTCCGGCGGTCGCTCTCGATGTTGTAGCCTTCCAGCTTGTCCCGCATGGCGGCGTGCCCGGACAGCTCGCTCAGCAAAAAGCGCCGCTCGTTGCCCACAAGCTCGGGGTCTATGTGTTCGCAGGCGGCCTCCGCTTTGCGCATGGCGTCCACGTGCTGGCCGGCCTTGTGAGCGAAGGCGCTGGGGCCGACGAAAGGCTGGTGCTCATTGAACATCAGGTTCGCCGCCTCGTAGGCGAAGCGGGAGACCTCCGTCACCTTTTTCAACTGCTCCTCGGAGACGCTGCGGTGCGAAGTCTTCAGGTTGATGATGGGCAAGATGGAGCAGAGGTCGGCGTTGCCGGCGCGCTCGCCGAAGCCGTTCAGCGTCCCCTGGACGTGGTCGGCGCCGCGCTGCACGGCGACCACCGAGTTGGCCACGGCCAGACCGCAATCGTTGTGGCAGTGGATGCCGACAGGGCAGGGCAGCTCCCCGACGGCGCGGGCCGTCAGTTCGCCCACCCGGTCCGTCAGCGCCCCGCCGTTGGTGTCGCACAGCACCACGCAGTCGGCACCGGCCTCGGCCGCCACCCGGAGCACCCTCATCGCGTAGTCCGGGGCCGCCTCGTAACCGTCGAACCAGTGCTCGGCGTCCACGAGCACCTCGCGGCCGGCTTCTTTCAGGAACCGGACCGAGTCCTCGACCATGCGCAGGTTCTCCTCCAGGTCCGTGTGGAGCACCTGCGTGACGTGGTAGTCCCACGCCTTGGCCACGATGGTGACGACGGGCGTCTCCGTGCGCAGCAGCGCCTGCAGGCCGGGGTCGTCCTCCGGCTTGCGGTTCTTGCGACGGGTGGCGCCGAAGGCGGCGACGCGCGCGTTCTTCAGGTTCAGCCCCCGGACATGGCGGAAGTACTGTTCATCCTTGGGGTTGGAACCGGCGAATCCGCCCTCCACGTAATGGACGCCCAGCTCGTCAAGGCGCTCGGTCACCTCCAGCTTATCCTCGGCGGACAGCGTCATGCCCTCCGCCTGGCAGCCGTCGCGCAGGGTGGTGTCGTAGACGAGGATGTTGCGACTCTGTTCACTCATTGTCGTCTTTGGTGTCGGTGTCATTCTTTTCCAGTTCGAACGCGTTGTGCACAGCGCGCAGGGCGCGCTCGCCCGCAGGCGCTTCTATGACGCAGGAGACCTTGATCTCGGAGGTGCTGATCATCAGGATGTTTATCTTCTGGTCGGCCAGGGCGCGGAACATCCGCTCGGCGACGCCGGCGTGGCTTCGCATACCGGTGCCGACGATGCTGACCTTGGCTATCTCCTCGTTGACGTCCACCCCGGCGGCATTCAGCTCATCGGCGAGGCGTCCGGCCACCTGCACAGCGCGGGGCAGGTCGCGCTGCATGACGGTGAAGCTGACGTCAGCCCGGTTCTGCTCGCTGACGTTCTGCACGATCATGTCCACGTTGATGGAGGCGGCGGCGATCTCGCTGAAGATGGTGGCGGCCACGCCCGGGCGGTCGGGCACATGGCGGATGGTCACCTTGGCCTCTTCGGTCTCCAGGGCCGCGCCCCTGACGTCCACCTGCTCCATCTCTCCGCTAAGGTCGGTCACGAGCGTTCCCTCCGATTCGCTGAAGCTTGGCCGCACCCGGAACGGCACCCCGTAGCGCTTGGCCAGCTCGACCGCGCGGGAGTGCATCACCCTCGCCCCAAGGCTGGCCAGTTCCAGCAGCTCGTCATAGTCAATGACTGGTATCCACCGGGCCTGCGGCACGAGCCGCGGGTCGGCCGTGTAGACGCCTTCCACGTCGGTGTATATGTCGCAACGTTCGGCCCCCAGGGCCGCCGCCAGAGCCACGGCCGTCGTGTCGGAGCCGCCCCGGCCGAGCGTCGTGATGTTGTCGTCCACGTCCACGCCCTGGAAGCCGGCGACGATGACGATCTGCTCCCGCTCCAACTCTCGCCGCAAGCGGCTGGTGTCTATCGTCCTTATGCGGGCCTTGCTGCTGACGTTGTCGGTCCGGATGCCGGCCTGAGCGCCCGTCAGGCTTACGGCCCCGTGGCCGAGGCTGTGGATGGCGATGGCCATCAGGGCGATGCTCATCTGCTCGCCCACGGCCATCAGCGTGTCCATCTCGCGCGGGTTCGGCTCGGGGTGGATCTGGCGCGCCATCGTGATGAGGCGGTCCGTGTAGTCGCCCTGGGCGCTGACCACGACAACGACGCTGCGGCCGGCCTCGAACTCGCCGATGGCGCGCCTGGCGGCACTGAGCACCTTCTGAGGCGTGGCCAGAGAACTGCCGCCGAATTTCTGCACCAGCAGGTCCATCTGTGTCTCCGTCATCTGGTCAGGCCCGCCGGCCCGTGGTGCAGGGTGCCCCGTCCGGATATGTGCGCGCGGGAAACGGGAAAGAAAGGCGTGCCGGCCGAAACGACGCACACCGCTGCGGACACCTGGCAGGGGAGTTGTCCTTGTGGCGTTCGACTCAAAAGCTTATCGTAATCTGCTCTGGCTCCTATTTCAAGTAAGCTGGCCGACTGTGCACCTCTCTCGCCGGCGTAGCCCGGATTGCCGACTCAAAAACCAGGGTGACCACGACGACCGACGAGGACGATTGCCCGGGCGTCCCGGCTGATGCCGGAGCAACCGTTGCGGACGCGAGCGACTCCGAAAAGGACCACGCAGACCATGATGCCCAGAGTGCTTACTGTAGCCGGCAGCGACAGCGGAGGCGGCGCCGGCATCCAGGCGGACCTGAAGACCATCACCTGCCTGGGCGGCTACGGCATGTCCGCCATCACGGCCCTGACGGCCCAGAACACCGTCGGAGTGAGCGGCATACACGCGGTGCCGCCGCCTTTTGTTGCGCAGCAGATAGACGCCGTGGCCGAGGACATCGGCATAGACGCCGCCAAGACCGGCATGCTGGGCGAACGCCCGATCGTGGAGGCCGCGGCCGATTGCGTCGCCCGCCACGGCATCCGCCCCCTGGTGGTTGACCCCGTCATGGTCGCCAAGAGCGGCGACTTACTTCTGCAGCCGGACGCGGTGGCCGCCATCAGGGAGCGCCTGCTGCCCCTGGCCACCGTGGTGACTCCGAACCTGCACGAGGCGGCCGCCCTGGCCGGGACGGAGGTGGACGATGTGGCCAGCATGAGGCGGGCCGCCCGCAGCATACGGCAGCTCGGCCCCGACTGGGTGCTGGTCAAGGGCGGGCACCTGGAAGGCGACCCGACCGACATCCTGTTCGACGGCGGCGAATTCCGAGAGGTCAGCCGGCCGCGCGTTGACACCACGGACACCCACGGCACGGGCTGCACCTACTCGGCCGCCATCGCCACGGGGCTGGCCCACGGCATGGACGTGCCGGAGGCTGTCGAGTGGGCCCGCGACGCCCTGCAGGCCGCGCTGCGCCATGCGCTGAGCCTGGGCCGGGGGCACGGCCCGCTGGGACACGGCAGCATGATCGGCTTCCGCCCGGGCGCATAGAGGCGCCGCACCCGAGGGCTCCGGCTGCACAGGCCCGGGCGTGGAGGGCAAACAAGCGCACGCTCGTGGCTGCCGACTGCCGTGCCGACCAGGCCGGCCGGAGCCCCGAGTCAGCATGTCAATGAGCAAATGGGTTCGTTTCGCAGAAAGCCCCCGATACGCCCAGATCGGTCGGCAGCGCCCATGTGGCCCGCCTCGCGCTGGCTTCTCCCGCCGGGAGCTTCAACGCACAAGGGCTATCTGCGGACTACAGGATATATATTATCCGAGTGTATAGCCTGCGTCAAGCCTTCTTGCCGCGGCTGGTTGCCTGTGGAGAGTTGCGAGGTGACGACGTGGGCGCGTCCTCGTCGTCGGCACGGTCCCCTGAACCGCCCTTCCAGGCGCTCCGGCATCGGCGACAGGATCCCCTCTCTCCGGGGCTCCCGGAGTTCACCCCGGCCGATACGTAATGGGCCGGGCCCGGGCTCAGAGCATCCTGAGCAGTTCGCTGCCGTAGCGGGCGGCCCCGCCCAGGCTATCCTCGATGCGCAAGAGCTGATTGTACTTGCAGATGCGGTCCGTGCGGCAGGCCGAACCGGTCTTGATCTGGCCGGTGTTGGTCGCCACGACGATGTCGGCGATGGTCGTGTCCTCGGTCTCACCGCTGCGGTGGCTGACCACGGCCGTGTAGCCGGCCTTGTGCGCCGTCTCGATGGCATCCAGCGACTCGCTGAGCGTCCCAATCTGGTTGACCTTCACCAGGATGGAGTTGGCGGTGCCGGTGTCTATGCCGCGCTGCAGGCGCTCGACACTGGTGACGAACAGGTCGTCGCCGACGATCTGAATGCGATCGCCCAGCTCATCGGTCATGGCCTTCCAGCCATCCCAGTCGTCCTCGGCCAGCCCGTCCTCGATTGAGATAATCGGGAACTGCTCGCACAGGTCCGCGTAGAAGGCGACCATCTCCTCCGAGGTCTTGACCTGCTCCCCCTCGGCCTCGGCGGTGAGCACGTAGTTGCCTTCGGCCACGATGCCCTTGCCCTTGGCGTCCTGGCCGTAGAACTCGCTGGCGGCGGGGTCCAGGGCGATGAAGATGTCCTCGCCGGGTGCGTAGCCGGCGGCCTCGACGGCGCGGATGATCATCTCCAGCGCCTCGGTATTGGAGCCGAGGTCAGGGGCGAAGCCGCCCTCGTCGCCGACGGCCGTGCTCTTGCCCGCCTGGCTGAGAACCTTCTGGAGCGCGTGGAAGACCTCAGCGCCCACCCTGAGCCCCTCCGCGAAGCTCTCCACCCCCACCGGCATGATCATGAACTCCTGCAGGTCCACGTTGTTGTCCGCGTGCTCGCCGCCGTTCAGGATGTTCATCATCGGCACCGGCAGGTAGCGGCTGTTGGTGCCGCCGATGTAGCGGTAGAGAGGCAGTTCCAGGGCGGCTGCGGCGGCCTTGGCCGTCGCCAGCGAGACACCCAGGATGGCGTTGGCCCCGAGCTTGCCCTTGTTGGGGGTGCCGTCCAGTTCGATGAGGTATTCGTCAAGCTCCCGCTGGCGGAGGGCGTCGAAGCCGCAGACGGCCTCGGCGATGACCTCGTTGACGTTCTCGACCGCCTGGCGCACGCCTTTGCCCAGGTAGCGCTGCTGGTCGCCGTCGCGAAGCTCGACGGCCTCGTGCGCTCCGGTGGAGGCGCCGCTGGGCACCGCGGCCCGTCCGAACGCCCCCGAGGCCAGCGTGACCTCCACCTCAACGGTGGGGTTGCCCCGGGAGTCCAGTATCTCACGACCCGTCACTGCGATGATCTCCGTCATGTGGCGCTCCTTAGCAGTCTGTGTCTGCATGGCCTGTGGCGCTGGCTGGCCCATAGCTAACGGAAGCGGCCCGAGAAGTCAAATGAACCAGCCGCGTGGCGCGTTGACCCCGGCGGCCGGCGCTGCTACACTCAGGCCATCATGATGGTGCGGGTCAAGATCTGCGGTATCACCAGCGCGCGGGACGCCGTGGCGGCCGTGGCGGCCGGGGCGGATGCGCTCGGGTTCAACTTCTTCCCCCCCAGCCCCCGCTACGTCGAGCCGGAGCTGGCGCACGCCATCGGGGCCTCCCTGCCGCCGTTCGTGGCGACGGTGGGCATCTTCGTAGACGAAGAGCCGCGGAAGGTCAACCGCATCTGCGGGGACTGCGGCCTGCGGTACGCCCAGCTTCACGGCCACGAAAGCCCGCGCCGGGCCGCCGCCGTTAAAGCCGCCCAGGTTATCAAAGCCATCCGGGTGCGCGAGGAATCGGACCTGAAACAGTTGGGGCGTTTCAACGCCGCCGCCTACCTGCTGGACACCTACGTGCCGGAGATGCCCGGCGGGACGGGGCAGACCTTCGACTGGGAACTCGCCCGGCGCGCCGCCAGCCGCGGCAAGATCATCCTGGCCGGCGGCCTGACGCCGGAAAACGTGGCCCGGGCGGTCGCCGCGGCCCGCCCGTACGCGGTGGACGTGGCCGGAGGGGTTGAACAGGAGCCGGGGGTGAAGTCCCGCCGGCTGCTGGCCGAATTCGTGCGCGCCGCCAAGAGCGTGGACCTTTAGCGCCGTGTTCCGCTTCAGCCGTGCAGTTTCGCCGTCAGTTCGGCCACGCGCCGGCCCAGCGTCTTTGCCTGCTCGGAGGCCCGCTCGTCGGGGCGGCCGATGGCCACCGGCCCGTAATGGTCCCCCGCGGCCGCACCCTGAACCACCATCCCGTGGATGAGCATGGCCTGCAGGATGCTCAGGATGGTCGTCTCATTGCCGCCGCCGATGTTGGCCGAGGAAGTGAACGCCCCGCCGACCTTGCCGGCCAGTTCCTTGTGAAAGCGGACGGACTCGTCGAACAGCTGCTTCAGAGGCGCGCTCATCAACCCGTAATAGGTGGGGCTGCCGACGATGATGCCGTCGAACGCCTTGAGCTCGTCAGCGCCCGTCTCCTCCACCGATTTCAGGGTGACTGTCGCTCCGGCCTCGCCGGCTCCTTCGGCCACCAGCTCGGCCATGCGTTCGGTGTTTCCGCTTTGCGAGTGAAAAACTACCAGTACCTTTGCCATGGTGAGCCTCTCCTCTGTTGCCTGGTGAGCCAGTGTACGCTTTTGAAGAACACAGGGCCGCCGGGCCGCGCGCAATGCCAGCATCGTTGCCCCGGCGGCCAGGTCGTCCGTCGGCGGCACAGACCCGCGCCGCGCTCCGGGCGGGACGCTTACTTCAGTGCGCGACGTCCTGGTAGCGGCTCTCACGGATGACCGTGACGACTATCTCGCCGGGGTATTCGAGTTCTTCCTCGATCTCTTTGGCTATCTGGTGCGACATGCGGGCGGCGGATTCGTCCCGGACCCTGTCGGAGTTGACCAGCACCCGCACTTCGCGGCCGGCCTGGATGGCGTAAGCGGTCTTGACGCCGCTGTGCTGGGTGGCCAGGTTCTCCAGCCGTTCCAGGCGCTTGACGTAGCGCTCCAGCGTTTCGCGCCGCGCGCCGGGCCGGCTGGCGCTTATGGTGTCGGCCGCTATCATCAGGCCGGCATAGGGCGATTCGGGGTCGACGTCCTCGTGGTGGGCCGCTATGGCGTTGACGACGACGTCGGACTCGCCCCGGCGTCGGGCCTCCTCGGCGCCGAGGGCGGCGTGCGAGCCCTCGTGTCGCTGGTCCATGGCTTTGCCGATGTCATGCAGCAGACCGCAGCGGCGGGCAAGCTGCACGTCGAGGTTGAGCTCGGCCGCCATCAGGCCGGCCAGTTCGCAGACCTGCGTCGAGTGGGCCAGCACGTTCTGGCCGAAGCTTGTGCGGAACTTCAGCCGCCCCAGCAGCTTCTTCAGGGGGTCGGGTATGTTGCTGAAGTTCAGCTCGTAGCAGACCTCTTCGCCGGTCTCTTTGACGGTGCGCTCGACGTCGGAGTTGGCCTGCTCGATGACCTCCTCGATACGGCCGGGATGGATGCGCCCATCGGCCACCAGCCGCTCCATGGCCAGGCGGGCGCCCTCACGGCGAACGCTGTCAAAGCAACTGAGCACCACGACGCCGGGGGTGTCGTCGACGATGACATCCACGCCCGTGGTCTTTTCGAAGCAGCGGATGTTGCGGCCCTCGCGCCCGATGATCCTGCCCTTCAGGTCGTCGCTGGGCAGTTCGACGGTGCAGACGGTAGCCTCGCTGGTGGTCTCGGCGGCACACCTTTCGATGGAATCAATGACCACGCGGCAGGCTTCCTGCTGGGCCGTGCGGCGGGCGCGGGCGATGCGCCTGTTGATCATCTCGGTGCATTCGTCCTCGACTTCCTGGCGCAGTTGCTCGGCGAGCCGGCGTTTGGCCTCCTCGTGGGTGAGGCCCGATATGCGGTGCAGTTCCTGGAGCTTCTGCTCCTCGAGCCGCTCCAGTTGCTCGTCCCGTTCGGTGAGTTCGCGGCGTTTCTCAGCTACGGTTTTCTCGTTGGTCTCCAGCAACTTCTCCTTCTTGTTCAGGAGTCGTTCCTTCTCGTCGAGGCTGTCTTCCCGCTTGTCAAGCCGCCGTTCCGTCTGCCGCAGTTCTTTGCGGGTCTCCCGGACCTCCTTTTCGAACTCTTCGCGCCGCTGGATGATCTTTTGCTGGGCTTTCAGCTCCATCTCTTTGCGCATCTGTTCGGCGTCGTGGCGGGCTTCACGGAGGATGCGTTCCTTGGTCTGGAGGGCGCCTCGCTCGGCGAGCCTGTCCACGAACACCCGCACCAGGTAGCCGCCCAGGGCGGCTCCGGGCACGGCCAGCCACAGAAGATTGTCAATTACTGCTATCATGCTTGCCTCCCGCTCCCTGAGGGGGGAGCCGACAGCCCCGGGCTCAAACGGTCCGGGCGAGGAGGGTCTGGAGGGGGCGCCGGCACGAAAAAAGCCGCACCAACGCATCATCCGCGCCAGCGCGGCCTGGAAGAAGAGACAAGCCTCTGCATTATGTGCTGCATTATGTCAGGAGCGAACCCGGACAGCGGTACACGTAACATAACCTCGGGGAACAGGCCCCGACCCGGAGCGGGGATGGCCCGGGACACCCGCTCCCGGGGCCGGCCGTCCACCGGAGGATCGTCACCGCATTGCCCTCTCTACCTCTCACAGTTCACACCTGCACGGCCGGTAAAATGTGCTCGCTCGCCGCTGCCCTTTTCTGCATGGCGGACGCGACGGGCGGTCGTTTTTCTGCTCTGCCGGTCAGCTTCGCCTCTTTTTCGGCTCGTCCTGGCGCTGCTCCAGCCCGGGTCGGCGCCTCTCCGTCCACACCGGATAAACCAGGGCTGCATCTTTTATGTCCGCCGGTCCGGGTCGCCACGTTTCCTCTGTCCGTCACCGTTGACCATGCGCCCGGGGGGAACTGCTCCGTCACGACCCTGCAGCGGATGAAATTGTATGTTCCAACCCAACTCCAGGAGCGCATGCGGTCACGTCGTTTTTCACGTGCACAATTATGAGCCAAAAGGCCCCCGTTGTCAAGAGTTGGGAAGGCCGAAACAGGTCTCTCGCCGGCCGAACCGGCGTTGTGAGCGCAAAGAGCAGCAAACCGCCGTCAAATGCAGACAGGCCGCCGGCAAGTGGCCGGCCCACGATTGCCCGGGCGCCTCAGCGCCTGCGCCGACAGCAGGAGCCGATCTTTGCCCGTACGGCGAACTGCCCGCGGACGTCGCGCACCGGACAACGCCGCAGTCAGCGAGTTGAATGACCCTGAACACCGGGTTGCGTGCCGTCAGAGCGGTCCGGCCTCCCCCCATGTGCCCTCTGTGCATCGGGAGAGGTGAGAATGGACGCGAGACCCGCCCCTTCCGCAGCCCTGCCATCGGGCACAAATGTCGCCCCAGGGCGGAGCGCCCGTCAATGGGGCATGGAGAGGCCCCGGTCTATCTCCTCCAGGGCATCGGGCCCCAGGTCCGCGTATTCCCGGAACTCCAGCAGTGTCTTGCCCACCTGGATGATATCCCGGTCGAAAAGGGGCTTGCGCTTCAGGATGCGCTGGCGATTGACCCGCGTGCCATGTGTGCTCCGCAGGTCCTCCAGGAACCAGACCCCGTCCGGGCACTCGACTTGCGCGTGGGTGCCGGATGCCGTCGCGTCCCCCAGGCGGATGTTGCACTTGCGGCTGCGTCCGATGAGGTAGACCTGCCGCTCGTCCAGTTCCCAGCCTTTGCCTCGGTCCTCCCCCCGCACCACCTGGAGGAACGCATCACCGTCGCCCATAGCGTCCGCCCTTTCCGAATCGGCTTAGCCCGGTCCAAAAGCCAGCGCACAACCAGCACCAGCGAGATCACATGGAAGCCCCGGTGCACCTCCCGCCACCGGCCCGTAATCGTTCTGAGAATGCCGCAGGAGATGAACCCGAACGCGATGCCCTTCTTCTATGTAGAAACGCGTCAAGGCCGGCGCCTTCCGGCACGCCTGCCGCTGCCATGATGGCGGGCCGGACGAAGACAATGCAGGAGAGCGCCATGAAGGTGGTGAACCCGCCCGGGATCCCGCCCCGCACAGTGCTGCCCCGCTCGGATACGCGGAACATCCTGTCCAGAGCGGCCATGGCCTGCCCCTTTCCCGGGCCGAAAGCGATAAGCACCGGTTCCTCACGCCCGGGCGATTATAGCCCCCGGGAAACAATGGGTCAACGCTTAGCACCGGGCGCGCGGGCGCGACCCCGGGTCTGCCAATATGGCAGAAACGTGCGCCTGCCCTGCCGCTTCTGCGCGCCGGCAGCGGGCGTCCGACCCCTAAAAAGTGCCCAGGTGTCCTTTAGAACGCTTCTCACAGGATGCGCCGGTTGCTGGTATCCCATTTGCATTACGACGTACAAGTGGCGCATTTGCCCAGAACGCTCATGCGAAGTTTGCGCGATAGTGGACGGACAAAAAGAGGAGGCCCGGCACAATGGCCCAGGAAAAGATTATCGGAATAGACCTCGGCACGACGAACTCGGTGGTGGCGGTCATGGAGGGAGGGCAGCCGACAGTCATCCACAACCAGGACGGCGCGCGGCTGACACCCTCGGTGGTCGCCTTCGCCGAGGACGGCGAGCGCCTGGTCGGCACAAAAGCGAAACGGCAGGCGGTCACCAACCCCCAGAACACGATATTTAGCATCAAGCGCTTCATGGGCCGGCGTCACAGCGAGGTCTCGTCCGAAGAGAAGATAGTGCCCTACAAGATCATCGGCGGGCCCGAGGAATTGGTCAAAGTGCACGCGGGGGACAAAGAATGGACCCCGCCTGAGCTGTCCGCCATGATCCTGCAGGCGCTCAAGGAGGCGGCCGAGGAATACCTGGACGAGAAGATCGAAAAGGCCGTCATCACCGTGCCGGCCTACTTCAACGACAGCCAGCGGCAGGCCACCAAGGACGCCGGCACCATCGCCGGACTGAAGGTCGAACGCATCATCAACGAGCCCACGGCCGCCTCGCTGGCCTACGGCCTGGGGGAGAAAAAGGACGAACGCATTGCGGTGTTTGACTTCGGCGGGGGCACCTTCGACATCTCCATCCTCGAGGTCGGTGAGGGAGTTTTCGAAGTCAAGGCCACCAACGGCAACACGCACTTGGGTGGCGACGACCTGGACGAGGTTCTGCTCAACTATATGGCCGACGAGTTCAAGAAACAGCAGGGCATCGACCTGCGCCAGGACGAGATGGCCCTGCAGCGGCTGAAGGAAGCGGCCGAGGCGGCCAAGTGCGACCTTTCCGGCTCAGCCCAGACGGACGTCAACCTGCCGTTCATCACGGCCGACAGCAGCGGCCCGAAGCACCTGCACATAACCATCAACCGGGCGACGTTCGAGGACCTGTGCGCCCCGGTCCTCGATAAGTTGAAAGGCCCCTGCCGCCAGTGCCTCAAAGACGCCGACCTGAAACCCGAGGATATTGACGAGATCATCCTGGTGGGCGGATCCACCCGGATCCCGCGGGTGCAGCAGATCGTCAAAGACATCTTCGGCAAGGAGCCCCACAAAGGCGTCAACCCGGACGAGGTCGTGGCGGTGGGCGCCGCCATCCAGGGCGGTGTGCTGGCCGGAGAGGTCGAGGACGTTGTGCTCGTGGATGTGACGCCGCTGTCGCTGGGCATCGAGACCCTGGGCGGCGTGATGACCACGCTCATCCCCCGCAACACCTCCATCCCGACCAGCAAGAAGGAGGTGTTCAGCACCGCCGCCGACAGCCAGACGAGCGTGGACATCCACGTCTTGCAGGGCGAGCGCCCCATGGCCTCGGACAACAGGACGCTGGGCCGATTCCAGCTTACCGGCATACCGCCCGCCCCGCGGGGCGTGCCCCAGATCGAGGTCAGTTTCGACATTGACGCCAACGGCATCCTCAACGTCACAGCCCGTGACCAGGGCACCGGCAAGGAACAGCAGATCGAGATCAAAAGCTCCTCCGGCCTGACAGAAGATGAAGTCGAGCAGATGCGGGAAGAGGCCGAAGACCACGCCGAAGAAGACCGCAAGCGCCGCGAACTGGTCGAGAAACGCAACATGGCCGACCAGCTCATCTACACCACGGAAAAAACCCTCGAAGAGCACGGCGACAAACTGCCCGATAACGAAAAGGAAACGGTCAAAGAAGCCGTGGAGGAACTGCGTAAAGTCAAGGACGGCGACGACGCCGGCCAGATCGACGCTAAGATGCAGGCCCTCCAGAACGCCTCCCACAAGCTGGCCGAGATCATCTACCAGCAGTCCAAGGCCCAGCAGACCGGCGAGGCCGGCGGCGAGGCCGGCCAGGCGGGGGGCGCCGAAGAGGCGGAGGATGAGGATGTCGTGGATGCGGACTTCGAAGTCAAGGACTGAACCGCGACCGCCACCGGCTCAACCAATACTCAACCAATACTGAAGGACAGATGTAACGAGAGCGATGCGTCTCGATAAGTTCACAATAAAGGCCAGGGAAGCCCTGGAAGACGCGCAGTCAACCGCGCGCCGCCGCGACCATCAGCAGCTCACGACGATACACCTGCTGCAGTCCATGGTGAACCAGGCCGACGGGGTGGTGCGGCCCGTCTTCCAACGGCTCGGGGCCGACCTCAACGCCATCGCCGCCGCCCTGGAGGAGGAACTGAAAGCCCTGCCCCAGGTCAAAGGCGCGGCCGCCAGCCAGCTCTACATGGACGGCGCCCTGGCCCGGGCCCTGGACGAGGCCGAGCAGCAGGCCACCCGGATGAAGGATGACTACGTCAGCAGCGAACACCTGCTGCTGGCCTTCCTCGAGCTGGAGGACTGCCCCGCCGGAGACATCCTGCGCCGCCACGGCATCAGCCGGGAAGGGCTGCTGGCCGCCCTGAAGGAGGTGCGAGGGGGGCAGCGCGTCAGCACCGAGAACCCCGAGGACACCTACCAGGCGCTCGAACGATACGCCCGGGACCTGGTCGAGATGGCCAGGCGCGACAAGCTCGACCCGGTCATCGGGCGCGACCGGGAAATCCGCAAAGTCATCCAGGTGCTCGGCCGCCGCACCAAGAACACCCCCGTGCTGGTCGGCGAGCCGGGCGTGGGCAAGACGGCCATCGTCGAGGGGCTGGCCCAGCGCATCGTGGACGGCGATGTGCCCACCACGTTGCAGAACCGCCGCGTGCTGGCCCTCGACATGGGCTCGCTGGTGGCCGGGGCGAAGTACAGGGGCGAGTTCGAGGACCGCCTCAAGGCCGTGCTCAAAGAGATCGAGACCGCAGGGGACGTCATCCTGTTCATCGACGAACTTCACACCGTGGTGGGGGCCGGCGCCGCCGAGGGCGCCGTGGACGCCTCCAACCTGCTGAAGCCCGCCCTCGCCCGCGGCGAACTCCACTGCGTCGGGGCCACCACCCTGGACGAATACCGCAAGCACGTCGAGGGCGACGCCGCCCTGGAACGGCGCTTCCAGCCCGTCAAGGTGGAAGAGCCCACCGTGGAGGACACCATCGCCATCCTGCGCGGCCTCAAGGAGCGCTACCAGGTCCACCACGGCGTGCGCATCACCGACGGAGCCCTCATAGCGGCCGCCCGGCTGGGCCACCGCTACATCACCGACCGGTTCCTGCCGGACAAGGCCATTGACCTCATGGACGAGGCGGCTTCCCGGCTCCGGATGGAGATTGACAGCGTGCCCGCCGAGCTGGACGAGGTGCAGCGCCGCATCACCCAGCTCCAGGTCGAACGGGAGGGTCTGAAGAAGGAGAAAAGCGCCCAGGCACGCGAGCAACTTGAGCGCGTCGAGCGCGAGCTGAACGACGCCCGTGAAGAGGAAGACGCCCTCCGCGCGCGCTGGCAGAACGAGAAGGACGTCATCGCGCGCATCCAGGAGCTGAACGAGCAGTTGGAGCATGCCCACTCCGAACAGCAGGCCGCCCGGCGCGCCGGCGACCTGCAGAAGGTGGGCGAGATTCGTTACGGCCGCATACCGGAGACCCAGCAGGAACTGAAGGAGCAGCGGGAGCGCCTGGCCGAGATCCAGCAGGAGGGCGCCCTTTTGCGCGAGGAGGTGGACAGCGAGGACATCGCCCAGATAGTGTCAAGCTGGACGGGCATCCCCGTGCAGAAGATGCTGGAGACCGAGCGCGAGAAGCTGCTGCACATGGAGGACGAGCTGCGCAAGCGCGTAGTGGGCCAGGAGGAAGCCATAAGCGCCGTCAGCAACACCGTGCGGCGCGCGCGGGCCGGCCTGCAGGACCCGAGCCGCCCGCTCGGCTCTTTCATCTTCCTGGGCCCCACGGGCGTGGGCAAGACGGAACTGTGCAAAGCGCTGGCCGAGTTCCTGTTCGACGACGAGGACGCGCTGGTGCGGCTGGATATGAGCGAGTTCATGGAGCAGCACTCGGTGGCGCGGCTCATCGGCGCCCCGCCCGGCTACGTCGGCTACGAGGAGGGGGGCCGGCTGACAGAGGCCGTCCGGCGCCGCCCCTACTGCGTGGTGCTGTTCGACGAGATAGAGAAGGCGCACCGCGAGGTCTTCAACGCCCTGCTGCAGGTGCTGGACGACGGCCGCATGACCGATGGC
>PUMJ01000265.1 GCA_003551305.1 Candidatus Brocadiaceae bacterium | reverse complement strand
TCAAACCCGCCTCCATCGTCCTCTACCAGGACGTGAAGGCGCAGCTCACGGAAAGGGGGTGATCACCGCAGACACACGGACGCCCCGGGAGCAGGAGTTTTTCTTGACTATCAGACGGAGGCAGAAGCGATGAAAACGGTAATCGGTATCGACCTCGGCACCACCAACTCGGCGGTGGCCGCGGTGAAAGACGGCAAGATCGTGATGGCAGAGAACAGGGAGGGCAACATCCTGACCCCCTCGGTGGTGCACTTCGCCAGCGATGGCTTGATCGTGGTGGGTGAGCGGGCCCTGCAGATGCTGATCATCTTCGCCGCCCACTGCGTCTGGGAGGTCAAGCGCCAGATGGGCGATGACGTCACGGCGTTCGTCCACCCCGACACGGGCCGGGAATACTCCCCTGTGGAGATCAGCAGCTTCATCCTGAAAGACTTGAAGGAGTCCGCAGAGACCTTCTTCGGCGAGCCGGTCGAGGGGGCGGTGGTCTCTGTGCCGGCTTACTTCAACAGCACCCAGAGGGACGCCACCAGGCGGGCCGCCGAGACGGCCGGCCTCGAGGTCCTCAAGATCGCCAATGAGCCCTCCATGGCCTGAGGGCGTATATGTTCAGCCACGCGGCCTTGAAGGGCAACTACGCCGTCCTGGACCTGGGTGGCGGGACCATGGACTGCTCGATCGCGCAAGTGCGGGAGAGCCAGGGCGATGTGCTGCTGAGCGACGGCGACAGGCGCCTCGGCGGCACCGACTTCACCATGCCCGTCGAAAAACTCATTATCGAGCAGTTCAAGGCGGAGCACGGGGTGGAGTTCGACCCCGCTGCCCCCGGGGACGCGGCCTTCCTGCAGGACATCCGCGAGAAGGCCGAGCGGGCCAAGAGGGACCTGTCACGCCTGGAGAGCACTACCATCGCCCTGATGGCCAGAGGTGTACAGGTGATCTTCGAGCTCACGCGCGAGAGGTTCGAGGAACTCACCCGCGAGTACGTGGACAGGATCCGGGAGAAGTGCCTCAGCGCCATCGAGCAGAGCGTGGGTGACGTGGGCCGGCTCAGCGGCATCGTCCCGGTGGGCGGGGCCACGCGCATGGCCTGCATCCAGCAGATGCTCGATGAACTCACAGCCGGAAGCGTGCCCATCCTCCGGGATGTGCCGGTGGACACCGCCGTGGCCCAGGGGACCGCTATAGAGGCCTACGAGCTCAGCGGACAGCCCACGCACTTTCTCCCCACACGAAAGATGAAGGACGTCACGTCCTTCGCCATCGGCGTGGCGGCCTACAGAGCACTGGAAGGTGCACCCGAGCAGCTCCAAGTCGGCTGCATCATCCCCAAAGGCACGCCCATCCCCGCCCGGGCCTCCCGGCGGTTCGGGCTGGCCAGCATGCCCGGCGCTTCCGGGCAGGCGGCTGAGGTCATCGTCTCAGAGGGCGAAGAGGGGCAGCCCCACAGCGACGATATGACGATCCAGGTGTTTCCCATGGATGGCCTCGAACCGAGCGCGGACCCGACCGAATCCCGCATCGAGGTCCAGATCGCCGTGGATGCCAGCGGCATCGCCACGGCCGAGGCCACGGACCTCGAGTCGGGGCGCAGGATCACTCAGCGCATCGAGCGCAAGGCCATTGAACAGGAGTAGGATCATGAGAGGCTTCCTCCACAGGCTGTTTTTCCTGGATGAGAAGAAGCAGTACGAGGACAAAGACCGTGCAGAGCAGCAGGGGGCCGGCGACGTGCTGTCGGCCCCAATCCGCTCTCTCTGCGTCCTCATCTGCATCGACAATTCCGGGTCAATGCAGGAGAAAGACTTCCCGCCGTCCCGGATCGCGGCGGCCCGCAGGGCGTCGGTGGAGCTGTCCGAGTTCCTCCTGCGGCGCTCTCCGAACAGCTACGTTGGCGTCGGCACATTTGCCGACGAGTTCCACCTCTGCACCAATCCCGTCCCGGTCAAAGACCGCTACGAAGCGCTCCTGGCCGGTCTGGGCGATCTCGGCGAAACAGGCTCCACCGAGATGAAGGCCGGCATCGAGGGGCTGCACGGCATGATGCGCTCCTGCCCGCCCGGCATGGAGGTGCGCGCAGTCCTTCTGACCGACGGCCATAACACCGGCCCCAGCCCCGTCAGGGCGAGCCAGGCGGCCAGGGAAGCCGGAATGGACCTGTGGGCCATTGGCATCGGGGCCAGGGGCGCGGACGTCGACGAGAAACTGCTCTTGAAGATGGTCTCGCGCCCGGAGCAGTACGTCTTCATCGGGAACTACGACGGCCCGGCAGCCATCGCCGGCGCCTTCCTCCGCATGACCGGACTCTACCACCTGGAGGAGTGAGATGTCGCCCCTCGACGCATGCATGATCCTCGGCCTCCAGCCCGGGAGAACCTATAGCGCCACCCAGCTGAAGGAAGCCGCCGCACAGGAGGAAGCAAGGGCGCGCGCCATCTTCAGGTTCCCGGCAGGAGACCTGGCAAGGCAGGAAGAGGCCAGGAAGAAACTGCTCCTTGTCCAAAAGGCAGCCGGGGTGCTCATGGCTGAGATCACGGGCGGCAAGCTGTGCGTTCAGCCCCGCCCAACGGCGCCCGCCGCCCCCGTGCGTCCGGCTTCGGGAACGCCTGCGGCACGGGCCGGAGGGCAAAGCCCGGTCGCCCCGGCCCCTCCCGCGCCGGTCTCCACGGCAGCGACGGTCTCCCCTGCCAGCGCCTGGACCATGCTGAAGAGGGCCTTGCGGGCCTTCTGGGACCTGGTGGTGGTGGTTTGGTGGCTGCTGACCTGCCCGGTCCGCTGCCTTGTCGAGCGAAAGCTCGTGCGCTCCGCCCTCAGCCTCACGCTGGTGGCCCTGCTGGTCTGGCTCTCTTGGACCCTGCTGACAGGGGGTGTTCCGTCCCTGACAGCGCAGGTGCGCGCGGCATCCGACTCAGTCAACACGTGGATCGGGAGGCTGATCAGATAGACACAAACTCCGGCCGGTGACCGGCTCATCGCCGGTTTCACAGCGACCTGCTGAAAGGGCACGATGCCCATGAGCACCCTGAGAATCACAGACCGGCACATCAAATTCTTCCGCAGGCTCTTCGTCTGCCGCGAGGACCGGTACGCCCTGCAGTGGTGTCGCGAAGCGAGCACGGGCTACCGCGCCGTAGAGGAGGCGATCACCGATGAGATCATCGCCCGGCACCTGCGCGGCGGGCTGACATCGGCAGCTACAGCGCCGTCCCCGGCACCACGAAGTGGCTGGCGTTTGATTTCGACCGTCTGGACCTCGCCCCGGTGCTGAGGCTGAAGGCCGCCCTCCGGGACCTCGGGGCGGAGAGCTATATCGAGTTCAGCGGCCGCAAGGGCTGGCACCTCTGGGTCTTTTTCCGCCCTCATGCGCCGAACACCGCCGCCAGAAGGGCGGGCAGGGACCTGCTGAAGCGCGCCGGGCTGGAGGGCGTCGAGGTGTTCCCCAAGCAGGACCGCGTCTCCCGGGATAGACCCGGCAGCCTGATCAAACTGCCCCTCGGCATCCACCAGGCCACCGGCCGGCGCTGCACCTTCGCCAGCGACTCAGGAGAGACCCTGCCGGAACAGCTCGGACTCCTGTGTCGGATGCGGACCATCGCCCCTGCTCATCTGACGGGGGCCCTCGGGCTGAGAAGTTCACGCCCCACGAGGAGCCGGCCGACAGCACCGGATGGGACCCCGGCGGGCGCGACCCCGGGCATGATGAAGCCATGCGTGGAGACGCTGATCCGCGAGGGCACCGCCCAGGGCTACCGCAACCGGGCGGGGTTTCTGATCGCAACCGAGATGAGGCGCATCGGGGCCGGCCGGGCGACCGCGGCCGGAGTCCTTTCGGCCTGGAACACGCGCAACCGCCTGCCCCTGCTCGCCCCGGAGCTGGCCGCGGTCCTCGCAAGCGCCTACCGGCCCGGGGACAGATACGAGTTCGGCTGCCACTGGACAGGGCTGCTGGCGGAGATCATGCCGGAGTTCTGCGTGGGCAGAAGATGCTGCCTGTACCTGGACGTGCTCTTCGAGATGAGCGGCTGCCGGGAGAGCCGAGAGCGCTCGGGCGAATAGGAGGGGAAGATGGGCATACTGACCGGATTCGTGGCCGGCGTGGTTCACCTGGCGGTGGTTCTGCTCGATGTGGCCATCGCATTTCACGTGGTGCATCTGCTGACCTGTCGCTTCACGTGGAAACCCCTGGAGGCCCTTGAGCGCGCCGGGAAGCCGCTTGTGGACTGCCTCGTTCAGGGGATTCAGGAGCGTCTGGAAGACCTCGGGAACCGGCCGGTCGCGGCCCGCCATGCAGCGGGAGCCGTCCTGGCCGGTCTGCTGCTCGTGCGGCTCTTGGCGGTCTGGCTCTTCCACCTTGCTTTCGTTCCGTAAGCAGCGTAGAGGCACAGACGGAGATCCGTCATTGGCCGGGGAAAAGAGTTTGCACAACCCAACGGAGGTGGAAAACATGGAACGCAGAGACCATGGGGAAGGGCAGCGTCCGGACCGGTCGGAGGTTCGCCCGCAGGCCCAGTCCCCGCCGCTGGACTACGATGCCGAGGCGGATTGGATCAACCAGCGCCAGCTCGCGGACCTGCTCGGCATCGCGCCCGAGACCGCCAGCCGCTGGGCCGGCACGGGCAAGCTCGGGATCTTCGAGCACGGCATGATCGGCGCCGGACACCGCAAGTACAGCCGGCAGCTGGTGCGAGAGTACCAGGCCCTGAAGATCCAGCAGGCGCAGGCCAGGATGCGCAATGCGCTCGGCAAGGACGGCACCTCCGCGCGGCCGTAACTGCCGTAAGCCATTAGCGGATAAACAGATAGAATGGCGCGCCGGGAAGGATTCGAACCCTCGACCTACGGATTAGAAGTCCGTTGCTCTATCCGCTGAGCTACCGGCGCGCCGCGCCCCCCACTACCGCGGAATATAGCACAGCGAGGGCTTCCGCTCAACTCTGTGTCTCCGGCCGCCCCGCCAGCAGGGCGACGATGTAGATAAGCAGGGCGCCGGCGAAGGCGATGGGAATCACAGAAATCCCCGCCCGCAGGCCGAACCACTCCCCCACCAGCCCGACCACGTACGGGATGACGCCGAAACCGAAAATGCCCCCCACCGCCAGCATCCCGTAGACCGTGCTTGAACTGACGGAGATGTCGCGGGCGGCCAGCGAGAGGGTGCCCGGCCAGAAGGAACAGACGCACAGGCCCGCCACGCAAAGCAGGGCCAGCGTGCCCGGCAGGCTCTCCACCACCGACAGGGCCGCCGTGGCCAGCCCCCCGACGGCGGCCAGCACCACCAGCATCTTGTTCAGCGAGATGTAGCGCGTGACGAACCCCATCCCGAAACGGCCCAGCACCATGGTGCCGCTGTAAAGCATCAGGCCGGCGGCGCCCATCAGGGCGCTGGTGCCGTACTCGGCCTCGATGAAGTTCGGCGTCCAGAAAAAGAGGCTGCCTTCCGAGCCGGCCCCCAGGATCATGGCGGCAGCCAGGAGCCAGAACCGGGGGTTTTTCAGCACGGCGCTCATCGCGATCGGACGCTGGCGCGCGGCGCGGTCGGCATCCGGGTAGCGGGCGGTGGCGAACAACGCCCCCACCACAAGCACGGGCAGGGCCGTGACGGCGAAGGGCAGTTGCCATGCCACCCCGCCGTCCAGCGCGGTGCCCACCAGCAGAGAAGTCAGGACGATGCCCGCGGGGTAGAAGGCATGCAGCAGGTTCAGATGCGCGGCGACCTGGTCAATGTGCAGTTCCGCCACCAGGGGGCTGACCAGGGATTCCAGGCTGCCCAGCCCGGCCGCAATCAGGACCATGCCCAGCAGGAGCCACCAGTAGCTCTGGCTCATGCCCGTCCAGACCAGCCCGAAAGCCGTCAGGGCCATCCCGGCACTGAGAAACCACTTCTTGCCCAGCCAGTCGGCCGCCCGGCCCACCACGAGGCAGACCAGCGCGAGCGTCACCGAACGGGCCAGCGTCAGGGCACCCCTCCGGGCGTAACCAACGCCGAAGTCCGTGCCAATATGCCTGAGCGAGACGGACAGCAGGGTGGAGTTCGCCGCGAAAACGATCAGCGACAGCCAGGCTGCCACGGTCAGGTGGCGGGTGCTCACGGGTCGTTCGGTCGCCATGCGCTCGCCCCCTACGGGCCGGGACGGAAGTTGATGCGCACCTCGGCGCCGGCCGAGCCGGGGCGGACCCGCAGGCGGCATCGCGGCAGGGTCTCGCCGAAACGCTTCCGCAGTGTGGCGTCTTCGTGCTCGACCTGTTCCACTTCCAGAGACACTTCGGCGCCGGCCACTTCAACCCGTAGCGCCCCATGCCGCCCCCGGGCGATGAAACCGCCCTCTGGGGCGGCCTCGAAGCGACCCTCCGTGTAGAGGGGCAGCTCGTAGGTGCCCGCCCCCTCCCGGAAAGAAAAGGCGTCCAGAAGCTCCACGGCGGGTTCGCCGCCGCGGCGCAGGGTCAGCGTTCGCTCCAGCCGGCCGATGCCGGCCTCGGGGGGATAGGCGGCTGCCAGGTCCATCGCGACGGTCAGACCCTCCGGGCCGACCTGCGCGTCGAAGCCTCGGGCTCTGAACTCGGCGCCCGGGGCCTGCTCGCAACCGTTCAGCAGCGGCACGTTGTGGCCCAAGGAGCGGGTGGTGAGGAACTCGTAGCGCCGGGGACCGAAGAACTCCTTGACGTATTCGCCCTTGCCCAGGTCGCAGATGAGCGACTCGCCGTCCACGCAGACGATGAAGCTGCCCACGTCGTTGTGGTTGTGGTGTTCGCCGTTATGGCCGCCTTTCCCGGCCAGCACCATCTCTCGTCCGTCCTCAGCCTCGGCGCGGGCCACAGCCACCTGCAGGTCGGGCATGACGGCCTGAGCGGACGGCCGGAACTCGGCCGGCTCCGGGCTCAGCCAGGCATTCAGAGGATGGGTCGGGTAGAGGTTCTCTCCATCAGCCCGGGAGGCAAGGGTGCGGGTATCGAGAACGCCCAGCCTCTCGGCGGCCCAGGCCACGGCCCCGTTGCGGAAGCCCACCGTCCAGGCCGAATCGGCAAAGTTCACCACGCGCTGCCCGTGCAGCACCATTTTCGCCGGGTAGGCGTATATGGCCGGCATGCGGGGGTCGGCCAGCAGGTCCACCTCCCCGCCAGTGGCGCAGTGAACGTAGTAAGCGGTGCGGCTGTAGTGGCCGACGCCGTAGGACCAGTAACCCGGCCCTTCTGAGCAGCCGCCGTCGGAGGCGAAACCGCGGAGGAAGGGGCCGACCGACCGCAGTGCCTTGGCCAGGACCCGCGCCCGCGTGACCGTGTCGAAGTCCGCCAGCAGGGCCGCCGTCACCGGCCCCCCGGTGCAGACGGCGTTCCAGTTGGAGGTGGACTGCTGCCAGTGGAAGTCGTGCTCGAGGTAGGGCCCGACGGCCTGACGCTGCAGTTCGAACTGTATGCGCTTGCGCCAGTTGGGGCTGACGGCGTCCATCTGCTCGCCGAGCAGCCACATCATCTCCCCCAGGGTGGCCGCAACGCGGGCCGTGCGCAGGTCCATGCCGGGGCGCGTCACGTCCGGCAGGACGTCGTCCACGAACTGCTGCAGGTGCGGTGGCATGACCCAGGAGGTCTCCTCGGCCATGGCCCAGGAAAGGTCCAGCATGGCGTCCAGGAACCGGCCCTCCCCCTCAAGGCACTCGGCGGTGAGCAGGAGGCCGAGGCGGGCGGCGCGAGGACGGGCGCTCGCCTGGTGTGCCGCGCGCGAGCCGGTCCGGAAGAAGTCCAGGTAGTCGGTCGCCTTCACGGTCCCCGGCCCATCGTGGGCGACCCTCTCGGCGCGCTCCAGGATGTCGGGCAGGACGCGGGCGATCCACGGGCGCTCTGCCACCTCTGACCAGGCAGCTCTGTCGGCGACGGGAGGCAGGGGGACTTCTCCTGCGGCGCTGAGCAGCGGCTCCAGGGTCTCTGCGGTCAGGGCACGGCCGTCTCGGGTCACGGGATGCTCGGCCACGGGCATTGCTCCCGGCTGAATGTACCGGAGGATGGCGATACGGAACGCCTCAAGTATGACCGCACCACCCCCCGCCCGCAAGGCATGACGGCCGTTTTGTCACAACGGCTACGCAGGCCCGGCAGGCACGGTCAGGGCCGATTCGCCGGTCTCTTCCCCCGGTGGGACAGATTGCCTACCATCGGGCGGGGCTTCGGCGCGCCGGTTCAGCAACGGGCTGGGGGGGGAGGTGGGCCCCCCGCAGCTCATGCCTCGTCTTCCTTCAGGATGGGCAAGGCGGCCTGGGCATCTTCCTGCATCTTCTTGCCGACCTTGAATGAGACGACGGCCTTTGCGGGCACCTGCACGACGTCGTCGGTTCTGGGGTTGCGCGCCTTGCGTGGCTTCTGCAGGCGAGTATCGAAGACGCCGAAGTTGCGAAATTCCATCCGGTTGCCCTTGGCCAGTTCGGCGATGATCTCATCGAGGAACTGCTGGACCACTTCCTTGGTGAGAACCTGCGAGTATCCTGTCTTCTTGGCGATTCTTTCACATAGCTCGCGCTTCGTCACGGTTCTGTTGGCCACCAATGACACCCCTTTCACCCTGGCAGAACACAGATGTAGTGGGAACTCGTTGATTTTGCTGTACTTCCGACAAGCGGTGAATGATTTTAAGCCAACTCGCCCACCTTGTCAAGAACAATCGCGCCCGGCTGGCCGCCGCCGACAGGGCCGCCTCAATGTGCCACAAGACTCGCCCCCGACAACACTTGCAAAAAGCACTCCGCAGATGTAACCTGCCCGCAAATTATGCCAACCCTTGCACGGAGACCGCTGATGAGCCTGATGGGACTCGACATCGGCACCACCGGCACAAAGGCAACCGTCCTGAACGAGCAAGGCGATCTGTTGAGCGCCGCCTACCGCGAATATCCCCTGCTGCACCCCGGCCCCGGCCGCCTGGAACTGGACCCCGCCCACGTCTGGGATATGGTCTGCCAGGCCAGCGCCGAAGCCGCAGCAGGCGCCCCCGGCGACCCCGTCCAGGCCCTGGCCATCAGCACTCTGGGCGAGGCCGCCGTGCCCCTGGACGAGGCGGGGCGCATCCTGGGCAACAGCATCCTCGGGGCCGACAGCCGCGCCGCCCCCCTCTTCGACCGCTGGATTGCCGGGCAGAATCCCGCCGAGATAATGCGCATCTGCGGCCAGCCGCCCAGCCAGATGTTCACCATCGTCAAGCTGATGTGGATCAAGCAGAACCAGCCCGAACTCTACCGCCGCATGGACCGCTACGTCTGCTTCGGCGACTTCGCCCACGCCATGATGGGCCTGGAGCCCCGCATCGACTACTCGATGGCCGCACGCACGATGGCGTTCGACATCCACGAAAAGACTTTCAGCGACGCCCTGTGCGAGCGGGCCGGAGTGCGGCGGGACCTCTTTAGCCCGCCCGTGCCCACCGGCGCCGTCGTGGGCGAACTGAGCCGCAGGGCCGCCGCGCGGCTCGGCCTGCCAAGCGGCTGC
>PUMJ01000064.1 GCA_003551305.1 Candidatus Brocadiaceae bacterium | reverse complement strand
GGAGCCACAAGTACAGGATGCTTTTCGAGCAATACGGCTGCCCGGAATGCCTCCTGGACCTGCGTGACGGTGAGGTCGAGACGCGTGAAGAGAAGATGGAGACCGTCCTCGACCCGCAGCTACGCGCCGCGCTGCGGGCCAGGTTGCTGGACAGGGCCGAAGAGCAAGAGAAGCTGACGATCAGCATGTGGGAGCGGGTGGACGCTGCCATTTTGCCGCCCGGGGGGGACGCAACGCGCGCCGAGGAACGCGGCGAGCGCCATTTGCGAAAGGACAAGAGGTCACAAAGGGCCGCGCGCATAGAGATGGCCGGATCCTGCCATGCCCGGGGCGAGCACGAGGAAGCCCAGAGAATACTCACCGAACTACTTGAACAACACCCCGAAGACGCGGAGGCGCAGAACGATATGGGGGTGGTGCTTTACTCGATGGGCAGGGTCGAGCAAAGCATAGACCACTTCCTGTCCGCCTGGAGACTGGGCCCGAGGCGCGCAGACACCCGGGCGAACCTGGAAGGGCTGCTGCAGGACCCCCGGCTCGCCGAAGCGCAGAAACGAAGGATCAGAAATCTGCTCCGGATGGCCTCGGAAAAGTGAACCGCGCTATCATGAGACCACGGGGAATGAGAAAACCGCCCCGCGTAGTGACCTGCACTCGGGGGCGCCACGGCCACGCAACAGACGGTCCGGACATCTCCTGCATCGTGCCCGTCCACAGCCGGTTCGACCTGCTGGACCGCTGCCTGGCCGCGCTACATGGCCAGAGTCTGGCCGCCGCCGCAGATGCAGCGCTGTCGGGCAGTGCGGCCGGCCGAAACACCGGCGGCGAGGGAGCCACCCAGCATGCCTGAACGCCCCAAAGTCACCGTCCTGACCCCCACTTACAACCGCCCCGACTACCTGGCTCAGGCCGTCCGCAGCGTGGTGAACCAGGAGTTCACCGACTGGGAGATGCTCGTCATCAACGACGGCGGCACGGACGTGGCCGACGTCGTGCGCGGCGCGGGCGACGAACGCGTGCGCTACCACAACCGCCCCGAGAACGTCGGCAAGGCGGCCTGCCTGAACTTCGGCCTCCGCCGCGCCCGCGGCGACTACATCGCCTACCTGGACGATGATGACGTCTGGTACCCGAATCACCTCGGTACCCTGGCCGCGGCGCTGGATGAGGACCCCGCCATCGGCGCGGCCTACAGCGATCTTTACAAGGTCATCGTGCTGCCCGGCGAAGACGGCCGGCGCTACCCGCTGGAGAAACGCGTGGACATATGCCGCGACTTCAACCGCATGTTCATGTTCCACTTCAACCACACCCTGCACGTGAGCCTGATGCACAGGAAGGACCTGGCCCTCCGGGCCGGCGGCTATCGCGAGGACGTGCGCGTTCTGATTGACTGGAACATCACCCGCAAGCTGTGCTTCTTCTGCGACTTCCGCCACGTGCGCACCGTCACGGGCGAGTATTACGTGCCGATAAAGGACTCCGACCGCATCTCGGACGTGCAGCGGCGGGACGAGGAGAGCTACCGCCGGAACCTGAGGCGCATACGCGGCGACCTGCCGCCCGGGCCCTGGCCGAAGGTGCAAACCGTGGCCGCTGTGCTGCCGCTAAAGCGCTGGGATGACGCGGCCCGGGGGGTGGTGAAGTGCCTGCTGGACAGGCTCGACTACCCCTGCCGCATCGTGCTTGTGAACCGGGACGCCGGCCGCGACACGACCGCCTGCCGCCGGGCGCTCGGGCCGCTGGCCGAGCCCGCCCATCTGAGCGTGACGCACGCGCCGCACGAAGCCGACCTGCACGGCGCCTACCTGGCCGGCTGCCGGGCCGTCGGGGCCGAGTTCTACTACCTGCCGACTCCCGCGCTGGACCCGACCAAAGAACTGCGCCTTATCGAGGGGCTATCCTTCCTGGAGCAGCACGGCTGCGCCGGGCTGAGGTGGGGGTGCGACGGCCGGGCCGACCGACCCTATGACGTGCTACTCCGAAGCGAAGCCCTTTGGGCGGCCGACCGAACGCCCCGGGGCGAGTGGCCGGGATTGCGCACGGTGCCGCGAGACTGGATGCCGGAAGCCCTGCAAACGGATTACCTGCTCCACTTCGCCCGGCGCTGCGAGGAAGAGGGCGACTACCGCACGGCTCTGGCTCTGCTGCGGCGCGCGGCGCAGGTGCGCTCCGGCGGCACCGGCAGCCCCTACCTGGTGCAGCGGCTGGCGGCGGTTGCCTTTGCGCTGGACGACTACGGGCCCGCCGAGACCATGTGCCGCGAGCTGATAGAAGCCGGCTACGGCGCGGAGAACTGGGTCCGGCTGGGGCAGATGCTCCAGAGGCGCTGTGAGTGGCGCCCGGCAGCCGAGGCCTTCCGCAGCGGCCTGCGCATGATCGGCCTGCCGGAAGCGGCGCTGCACGGCGCGCCCTTCCCGCTGGCAGGAAAGGCGCAGTTCAGCGTCTTCACCGCGATGCTGGGGCTCGGAGAGTGTCTGCTCGAACTCGGGGACGGCGCCGGGGCGGCGCGCGCCCTGCACAGGGCGTCCCGGCTGCGGGCCAACGACGCGCGGCCCTGGCTGGGCTTCGGGCGGCTCTTCCTGCAAACGGGGCAGCCGGACGAGGCCGAACAGGCATTTCAGCGCGCCCTCGCCCTGGACGGAGAAGGTGTCGAGGTGGCAGCCCTGAGCGGCCTGGCACGCGTTCAGGAGGCGCACGGTCAGCCCGCGCAGGCCTGCAGGCTCTGGCGGCTGACGCTGGAGCGGGCGCCGGACCATGAAGAGGCCGTCTGCGGACTCAGGAGGACAGCCGCAGCCGCCGAGGAGCTCGACGATCTGGCAGCGGCGTATCGCCGGTTCCTGGAATACCGGCCCGGCCACGTGCCGACACTGGTGGCTCTGGCAGAGGTATGCATGCGGACCGGTCGAGCGGGGGAGGCGGCGGAGCTGGCCGAAAGGGCGACCGCCCTGGCCCCGGAGGATGAGAGGGCCAGGACGGTCAGTGAGCGGGCGCGGGCTGTGGTCGGGTAACCGCGAGCTTTCAGGCGTCGAAGACGGCCCGCGTGCGCTCTATGCCGGCGGCGGGGGCGCCGGCGCCCACCTTCTCGACGACCTGTTCCCAGGCGCCGTGCAGTTCGCTCAGTATGTCGACGCACTGACTGATCTTCGTGTCGGAGCGCTCGATGTTCGCCTCGTTCAGGGTGCGGTAGATGAAGTTGTAGAGGGCGCGCAGGTCGTTGGCCATCTCGGGTGCGGCGTCCATGTTCAAGGAGTTGTTCAGCTCCAGCACAATGTCCTGCGCCTTACCGATGTAGACCCCTTTGAGGGCGTAGTCGCCCTCCTGGAGCTTCTCCCTGGCGATGTTGAGGAACCTGATGGCGCCCTCGTAGAGCATCACGATGAGCTTGCCCCGTTGCTGGGTGGTTACGGCGTTCTGCTCGTAGTGTTCGGAAGCATTCATCTGCCCACGCTCCTTGCTTTTGTAAAAGACTCAAAGCGTCAGCTTTGCCAGCTCATGGTCTGGATCATGGACTGGGTCCACTCCTGCTGCCCTTGCATCTGGACGAGCATCTGCTCCAGGCGGGCATACTTGCGCGTCAGGCGCTCTCGGAGCGACTCCAGCCGCGCCTGTTCCCGCTCGATGCGGTCGTCTATCTGCGCAACGATGTCCCTGTAACTGCTGTCTATATTGCGCAGGATGCCTTCTGTCGGGTCGAGGATGTCCGAGACGGAGTTCGCCATCTGCCCGCCTATGCCGTGTTTGAGGCGGATGGTGGCGGCCTGGGTCGCCGAGACACCGTCCCAGCTCGCCCCCACCCACAGACCTTCCTCCGGACTGCCGGTCGCCCCCACCAGGTAGGAGCCCGACACGGTGGCATCCCGGAACTCGGACTCCGAGGCCAGCCGCATGCGGCCGCCGACCAGGCTGCCGCTCTCGTCGAAGTCCGCCTCCACCTCATAGGTCCCCGGCACGGTCCTGTCCGGGCGGGACTGGTAGAAGGTCAGGTGCCCGCTGCTGGACTCGCCCTGGAAGCTGGCCGAGAGCAGGTCGATAACGCCGTCGAAGTTGCGGGCCAGCGCTTCATCAAGCGTCTGCTCGTCCAGTCGCAGCGTTCCCAGCGCCGCCTCGTCGCTGGTTCTGCCCACCGTCTCGATGCCGATCTGGCCCAGGTGTGCGAAGGCGTCCGTCCCGTCCTCGAACCCCGGCACCTGATGGATGATGATGTTGCGCAACTGCTGGTTCACCAGGTCGGCCGCGTAGTTGCCGAGCAGGAGCCCCGCCTCTTCGGAGGCCGGGTCATAGTCGGTTTGCTTGTTCAGGAACGTCTTCACTTCGTTGTAGGCGTTCACGAAGGCGTGGATCTTCTCCTTGACGGCCTCATGGTCTTCAGTGACCGAGACCGACACCGGGCTGCCGCCGGTGGTCCCCGTCAGGCTCAGCGTCAGGCCGGGCACCACGTCGTTGACGACATTCCGCTCCCGCTCTATCCAGCCCTCGGCGGGGAAGCCGTCTACGCGGAACCGGGCATTCCGGGCGGCCTGCTGCTCCGCGAAGTCCGAGTCCGCAAAGGTGAACCGCCGCCCCCCCTCGATCTGCGTCACGTAGGCGTCGGCGGCGTAGTCGTTCAGGACGTTCGACTCGAAGGTCAGGGTGTTGGTCGTCGTGTCGATGGCGGCGATGGTGAGCTCCTCGTGGCCGTTGCCGTCCGCCACCAGGACCGTCGCGCCGACATAAAAGGCCGACGCGTCGTCAACCGCCAACTCGTTTGTGCCGGCTGAGGCCGCCTCAGCCAGCCCGCTGCCCAGCCCCCGGGCCGTGGCGTACGCGTTCTGGTCCACCGTGAAGGACCTCGACAGCGTTCCCTGCAGGCTGAGCGTTTCGCCCGAGATCGAGTCAATGATGTGGTATTCGGCGGGGCCCCCGTCGTCGTTGACCAGTATGGCCTGGTACTGCCGCAAGGACGAGGCGTCGTCCACTGCCAGCGAACTGCTGCCCGCGCCGGCGTCGGCGGTCAGGGCGCTCCACTCGCCGGATAGCGTCGTGCCCTCGCCGACAGTGATGGTGTGCGGGGCGCCTGTGTCGCGCCCGCGCAGCACCAGGTGGTGGGAGGTGCCGCTGCTGCTCCCGTCGTCCAGGATGGAGGCGGTGACTCCGGGGTTGGCCGAGTGGGTGTTTACCAGTGTCACAAGCTCCGACAGCGTGGTGCCGTGAGGCACGTAGAGGGTGACACTCTCCTGCCCGTAGGTGTAGACGAACTGCTGTGTGCTGCCGCTGTTGTTGATGACGGTGTCGGCGCCGTGGACGCCGGAGTGTATCTGGACCGCTGCCGTGGCGAGGCGGTCTATCTCCATGGAGTAATGGCCGGGGGAGGCCGTGCCGGTGGCGGTGGCGTCAACAACCGACTCGTTGCTGCTCTGGGCGATGTAGGAGCGCAGCTTGGTGGGGGTGTCCATGGCTTCGGCGGCGGACTGCAGGTTCTGCAGCCGGCCGCTGAGCTGGTCGAACGCGGTGAGCTTCTCCTCCCAGGAAGACTTCCACCTCTCGATGGGCTCTATGATATGGGCGCTCCGTGCCTGGATCTGATGCTCGATGAGCATGTCCCAGTCTATGCCGGAGCCCATGCCGGAGAAGTTGATCGAGCCCATGTGCGAAATCCTTTCCTTCGCCGGGAAGCCTCTTCCGCCTTTTGCTGGTGGCGCCGGCCGCTACGAACCGCCGTTGGATGGACCGAAGCGTCGACTCCAGGTCGGTCTTGTCGCCATCAGCGCGCAATACCCGAGCGCCAAGCGGCGGCTTCGATGCTGCGCGCCCTCAGAGAGAATGCAAAGCGGGTGCCGTCCGGAGTAAAGCGGCCTCCCCGCCGGGACAGGGAGGCCGCCCACGAAAAGGGAGTTCAGGCTCAGCCGCCCAGCAGGGTCAGGGCCATGTTGGGGATGGCATTGGCCTGCGCGAGCATGGCCACACCGGCCTGGGCCAGCACCTGGGACCTTGTGAGCTGCGTCATCTCCCAGGCCACGTCCACGTCCGATATCTGGGACTCGGCGGCCTGTATGTTCTCACGCTGGATCTCCAGGTTCGTGATGGTGTTCTCCAGCCTGTTGATCATGGCGCCGAAGTGCGCCCGGCCGGTTTCCTTCGCCGTGATGGCGGAGTCGAGCGCCCCGGGTTCCAGCGCGGACTGCGCGCCATCCTGCGAGGCGATGCTCAGGTCGTTCAGCCCCAGCGCTTCGCTGGTCATGTCCTGCTGCTCGATGTGGTAGTAGTCGGCGGCCGAGTCGTTGCCCGGGCCGAAGTGAATCTTGATGGTGCCATCGGCGTTCAGCCCCTGGATGTCGTTGAAGCTGGTCGCGGTGGCGATGCGCTCGATCTCGTTGCGCATCTCCGCGAACTCGTCCTGCATGATGGCGCGCTGCTCGTCACTGTACGTGCCGGTGGCGGCCTGCATGGCCAGTTCCTTCATGCGGATCAGCTTCTCGTCGATCACCTGGGCGGCGCCGTCGAACGTCTGCAGCATCGAGATGGCGTCGTTGGCGTTCCGGATGCCCTGCCCGAGGCTGGCGACCTCGGCGCGCATCAGCTCGCGCACGGCCAGGCCGGCCGCGTCATCGGCGGCCGTGTTGATGCGCAGACCGGACGAGAGTGACCGCACCGAATCGGCCAGCGTCCGGTAAGTCGCTGACAGGTTCCGGTGCGCCGTCTGAGCCGCCATGTTGTGGTTGATAACCAGGCCCATAACACTATCCTCCAAAAAACATCAAAGAAAGTGCCGCAGTGTCCCGCGACGGCCGCCTTACAAGGGGTCGCCGCACTGAAGATGGTCCGAGCTCGAGCTTCCTCTACCAATATTTTCGGAGAAACGGCCCGGGACTTTAGGCTTTTTTTCGGCACACCGCTGCGGGGACCGGCCAAAGAACGGCCGGGGGCGGGGGGACTAACAGGCTGAGGCGCACGGGTACTGCCGTCAGCGTCCGTCAGGCCGGACGCGGAGGAGGCCGCTTATGGCGCGGCTCAGGGCAGGAACTTATCCACGTTCTCCAGCTTCTCCGGCAGGTAGGATTCCAGCACGTAGTTGAGGCTGTGCTTGGCGAACGCCTGCTGTTCGACGCGGACGCCCATCTTCAGCATCCTCTTTATGGCCCGCTGCCAGGGCTTGTGGTGTCTGAAGAAGGGGTCGTTCTTGATGAGGTCCTTCGCCCGCTTGATGTCCGTCTCGGTCAGCGGATGGGTCGGCAGGTCGTACTTCTCCACGTCGTCCGGCGTGACGCCCAGGAAGCGGGCGGCCGGCACGCAGAAGAACTCGTTGATGTGCGCCGCGTTGCCGCTGCCCACCTTCAGGGTACGGTAGATATTGCCGTAGCCGTATGGGTCGCCGTCCACGAAGGCGTAGACCGGCATATCGTTTTCCTCGCTGAGGCGGCGCACGAACCGGCGGCACGCCCGCGTCGGCACGCCGCCCATCGAGACGAGGATGCAGTTGGCGTCCTGCCAGAAGGCGTGGTTGTTGAGCCGCTGGAACATGCCGGCCGTCTCGATGACCAGGACAAACTCCGCCTCCGTCCTGAACTGCAGTTCCTCAACGGAGATGGGCACGGAGTAGGCGCCGCTGCCGAACTGGGTGCAGTCAATCTCCACGCGCCGGCCGGTGATGCGGTTGCGGTCTATGACCACCAGTTCGCCTGCCACCTCGCCGCCCTTCTCCTCTGGGATGAAGCCGAGCTGTTCCCGGTTGACGGCGAACAGCGCCTCGATGTCCTCCATCACGGTGTCGGATTCGGGCTGCTCCTCGAAGCGCGCCTCGTCCCAGTTCTTCGAGACGTAGTACGCCTCCCTCTTGGTCACCTCCTCGTCGCTGTCAATGGCCTCTTTGCTCAGGGCCATCATGCGCAGGGTCTGGGCGAAGGTCTTGACGGTGTTGTACGTAAGGGTGCGGGTTATCCTGCCTTTCTTCAGCTTGAAGTAGCCCTCTTCTGCGTCGTAGGTGACGTTGCTGAGGGTGCGGCGGGGAAACTTCAGGCTTGGCTTTTTCTTCTTCGCGATCCGCCGGCGGATATCCTCCGCGCAGTTGGTGATAGCGCTCTTCGTCTGCTCGGCCGACATGGGGTGTCTCTCCGGCTCAGGGGTCTGGATCCTGTCCGTCAGCATAGGCCGGACGGGGGCCGAAAATCAAGCTTAGAGTTGAAGACGAAGGCGAGCCGACCCGCGACGCCGGGAAAGACGCCCGGAGTAATCCCCGGTCTGGCGGATGCCCCCCTGCTGTGCCCCGCTGCCCTCGGCAGCCGCGGGTGGGGCATCCCCTCTGCATTGCATTCGCAGCACCGCTCGATTACCGTAATCTCCATGAGCAACGAACAGAACAGCAGCGAACAGGACTACCGTGACGTCGTGCTGGAGGCCGTCCGCGACAGGGACACCTTCCACCAGGTCACCCTCAGCCGGCCCCGGGGCGGGGCGAAGTGGCGCAAAATCAGCGTCCGCCCCGTGGTGGTCAAAGGACGGCGCCGCCTCCAGTTCTCCTACTTCGGTGAGAAGCAAGCCCTCCACAAGAACTGCGACCCCGAGGAGGCCCTGGAGCGCCTGCGCGGCCTGATGTCGGGGACCTACCGCCAGATCCACGTGCAGACCTCCACGCGCGATCTGCACGTGAGGCTCTCGCGCAAGGGCCGTCCGCACGTGACGGAGGGCAAGCCGTCCCGCCCCGACCGGGCGCCGGAGACAGCCCACGACCGGCGCAAGGAGCGCCCCCTGGCCGCCGGCCGGCCGGACCGCTTCCTCCAGGCGCTCGGCGTGATGACCCCGGAGGGGGAAGTCCGCGCCTCCATGCAGGGCAAGTTCCGCCAGATCAACGAGTTCCTCGACATAGTCGGCCACACCGTGGCGGACGCCGACCGGCCCGGAGGCATCGTGCGCCTGGCCGACTGCGGCTGCGGCAAGGCCTACCTCACCTTCGCCGCCTACCATTACCTGAACGACATCCGCTCCATCCCCACCCGCGTGGTCGGCATAGACGTCAACGAAGACCTGATCGAGGACGTGCGCGGGCTCAGAGACGAACTTGGCTGGGATCACCTCGAGTTCCGCGTCTCCAGCATCCGTGACTTCCGGCCCGAGGAACCGCCGGAGGTGGTCCTCAGCCTGCATGCCTGCGACACGGCCACCGACGAGGCCATCGCCCGGGGCGTCCGGTGGAGCAGCCGGGTCATCCTGGCCGCCCCCTGCTGCCAGCATGAGCTGCACGACAGGATCGAGGCGCGGCTGTTCAGGCCCCTGCTGCGGCACGGCATCCTGCGCCAGCGGCTGGCGGACCTTCTTACGGATTGCTTCCGCGCGCTGGCCCTGCGCATCATGGGCTACAGCACTGACGTCATCGAGTTCGTGGACCCCGAGGCGACGGCCAAGAACCTGATGATACGCGCCGAGGCCGGGCCCGAGCCTGGCCACCCGAGCTTCGTGCGCGAATACCGCGAACTGAAACAGTTCTGGAAGGTCACCCCCGCCATCGAGCAACTGCTGGGCGAACCGTTCCAACGGCTCGTCCGCGAGTGATCGCCGCCCGGAGGACGCATGGCCGAAGATAGCTCCTACAGCGGCGAAGTGGCCCGGGTCTATGACCTGCTGGTCTACGGCCACCCGGACGCGGAAGCACAGGGCTCCGAACTCGACTTCCTGCTGCGGGCGCTGGAGGATGCGTGCCGCTGCCCGGTGCGCGACGTGCTGGACGTCGGGTGCGGCACAGGCTATCACCTGCTGCCGCTGGTGCGGCGCGGCTACGGCGTGCGGGGCGTGGACTGCAGCTCCGCCATGCTGGCCGAATGCCGCCGCAAGCTCCGGCAGGCCGGCCTGCGCGCCGAACTCGGGGAGCGGGACATGCGGGACATCCGGGCCGAGGACGACTTCGACACCGTCCTGGCGATGAACTCGGTCCTCTGCTACGTCCACCGGGCGGCGGCCGTCAGGGACGTGCTCGGCCGCCTGCACCGGGCCCTGCGGCCGGGCGGGCTGCTGGTGCTGGACAACTGGAACCTGCTGGCCCAGTGGTACCGGCTCGAGGAGGACTACGGCGAGGTCCGACGGCAGGGAGGCGTTTGCCTCGAGTACCGGGCGCACCACTGGATGGAGGATTTCGCCGGCATCTACCACGTCGAGATCGAGGCGACCGTCACCGAGGACAGCCGCAGCTACGGGTTCCGCAGCGACGAGGCGCTGAAAGTGATGACCGTTGACGAGGTGCTCATGCACCTGGCGTCGGCCGGCTTCGGCCGCGTCGCCGCCTATCCCAGCTACGATCTCTCCCTGCAGAACGAGACCAGCGGCGACCGCATGATCTTCCTCGCCCACAAGCCCCCATGAGGAGCAGCCGACCGCCCGTTCCGCTTTCCGCGCTGCCGGCGTTGCCCTATAATCGCCCGGCGTGGGATGCCCCCGCCTGCGCCGCTTCTACCTCGCACAACAGGAAGGACCACATCATGGACATCTCATCCGTCGTCGCGGGCAACATGGAGGCCCTGGCGCGCAACCCCTACCCCGGCCGCGGCATCGTAATCGGCATGTCGCCGGACGCACGGCGCTTCGCGCAGGTCTACTGGATTATGGGCCGCAGCGCCAACAGCCGCAACCGCGTTTTCGCAGCCGAGGACGACCTCGTGCGCACCGCCCCCTTCGACGAGTCGAAGGTCGAGGACCCGTCCCTGATAATCTATAACTGCATCCGCTCGTTTTCCCGCTGCCACATCGTCTCCAACGGGGACCAGACCGACACCCTGTTCGACGCCATGCGAAGCGACAGCGGTTTCGAGGAGGCGCTCTCCACACGGACCTTCGAGCCCGACGCGCCCAACTTCACCCCCCGCATCGCGGGCGTGTTGGACCTGGACGACCCGGTTCACGCCTACAAGCTGGGCATCCTGAAGGCCATTGCCAACCACGCCGGCCACTGCACCCGCCAGTTCTTCGCCTACGAGACGGCCATCCCCGGCGTCGGCCACTGTGTGACGACATACGCGGGCGACGGCCACCCGCTGCCCGCCTTCGAGGGCGAACCCAAAATGGTCGAGCTGCGCGACGACATTGACGAAGTGCTGGACCTCTACTGGCAAGCGCTGAACGAGGACAACAAGGTCTCGCTGCTGGTCAAGTTCATAGACGCCGAGAGCGGCGAGACCGACCTGCGCATCGTCAATAGACACGGCTGACGCCGACATGACTATGGGCCCAACGCGTAGGCACACGGACGCGCGTGGACGGCCTGCCGTTCCGTCGGGCCCGTGGTGGTTAGCATGCCTCCGCCGTCCTCCGTGTTCAGAGAGTCCTGCCAGACCCCGCGGTCAGCGGTTGTGCTGCGGAATCGGGCCGCGCAGCTCCTCCCAGACCTCATCGCAGGCTTCTTCGACACCGGACGGCCGCGCGCCCTGGCAGGCGGCCAGGTTCTCCTCCAATTGGTCCGGCCCGCTGGCTCCCAGGATGATGCCGGTCACCTCCGGCCGGGCCAGCAGCCACCGCAGGGCCAGTTGCACGGGCGTCAGCCCGGCCTGCTCGGCGAGCCCGCACAGCCGCTCGGCCGCGTCGAACAGGCGCGGGTGCCAGTAGCGCTCCCGGTAAGTCTCTTTCAGGTCGAAGCGCGTGCCCTGCTGCGGCGGCCGATTCTTCGTATGCTTGCCGGTCAACAGGCCCCCCGCCAGCGGGTTGTAGGGGATGACGCCGAGCCGGAACTCGCGGCAGAACGGCAGCAACTCCTGCTCGACGCCGCGCGCTATCAGGTTATACATGGGCTGCACGCAGACGATGGGCGCCAGGTTCCGCCGCTCGCAGACGCCGAGGGCCTCGCATATCTGCCAGGCGGCGTAGTTGGAGACCCCCACGTAGCGCACCTTCCCCTGCCTCACCAGCGTGTCCATGGCCCCCATCGTCTCCTCGATGGGTGTCCCGTAGTCCGGCTGGTGGAGTTGATACAGGTCAACGTGGTCCGTGCCCAGACGCCGGAGGCTGTCATCGGCCGCACCGAGTATGTGGCGGCGGGAAAGGCCCACGTCGTTCGGCCCGGGGCCCGTGCGCCCGCGCACCTTCGTGGCCAGCACGACCTCGTCCCGGCGGCCCTTCAGGGCGCGGCCGAGTATCTCCTCGGAGCGGCCGGCGTTGTAGATGTTGGCGGTGTCGAAGAAGTTGACGCCCGCGTCCAGGCACATCTCGACCATGCGCCCGGACTGCCTCTCGTTCGCCTGGTCTCCGAAGGTCATCGTGCCCATGCAGACCCTCGAGACCTTCAGTCCGCTGCTGCCCAGGTTCACGTACTCCATGGTGTCCTCCCCCTTCTCGTCTGGTCGCGATTGGTTCCGCGGGGATTCTACAACCTGCGGCCCCGGGCGACAAAACGCGGCGCCCGGCCGTGAGCGGGCATTGCGGGGGCACCCCCCGATGGGCAGATCATGCTCTCAAGGGCAGGGACGATTTGTGCGCGTACCGCCCTCGCGTATAATGCGCGCGTTCTTGCCGCCGCCCGGGGAGACGAGGAATGGCTACGGAGATAGCGCTCGACGGCACGAAGTGGCTCGTCAACGGCAGACCGACCTACGAAGGACGCGAGTGGAACGGGCACCCCGTCGAGGGGCTGCTGCTGAACTCGCGGATGATACAGGCCGTTTTCGACGACTGCTGTCCGGACACGCGGACACTGTGGTCCTACCCGGACACAGGCGAGTGGGACCCCGACCGCAACACGGACGAGTTCTGCGCCCACCTGCCCGAGTACCGCGAGCACGGGCTGCGGGCCGTCACCGTCGGCCTCCAGGGCGGGGGCGCCGTCTTCATCCCCGAGGTCTACGACAACTACGTCAACTCCGCCTACCGGCCGGACGGCTCCTTCCGCGAGCCCTACTTCGAACGCCTGGCGCGCGTTCTGAGGGCGGCCGACGACTGCGGCATGGTGCTCATCGTCAACTACTTCTACTGGAAGCAGGCCGCCCGCATCGAGGATGAGGAGGTGCTGCGCGACGTCACGCGACGCGTCACCGAATGGCTGCTGCGCACCGGACACCGCAACATCCTGGTGGATGTGGCCAACGAGTCGCACCCCGGGCTGTGGTCCGACATCCCGTGCATGCAGCCGGACCGCATCCACGAGTTCATCCGCATCGTGCAGGAGACCACTCTGGACGGTCGCCGTCTGCCGGCCGGCTCCAGCAGCGGCGGGGGTGCCTCCCTCCCGCGCGACAGGTGGCTGGCCACGGAGGACTTCTCAATGCCCCACGGCAACGGCTGCACGCCGGAACAGCTCAGGGACAAGTTGCGGACGTTGAAGGCCACGGACCAGTACCGGGAGCACCCGCGCCCCATCGTAGTCAACGAGGACAGCGTGTTCGTCGAGAACCTGGAGGCGGCGGTCGAGGAATACTGCTCCTGGGGCTTCTACTGCCAGGGCTACGGCAGCGAGTATCAGGACCGGATGAACTGGAAGGAGCAAGGCCGGGAGAACCGCTGGGAGGAACTGAGCGGCTACCAGACCCTCCCGGTCAACTGGGGCATCAACACCCCCATCAAGAGGGCGTTTTTCGGCCGGCTCAAGGAGATCACGGGCGGGGCCTGAAAAGGAGTCTCGCCCGGGTCGCGCCGGGCCGGCCCCAGGTAACGGGTCACACGCCCTTTGCCGCCGGTTCTTGTCGCTCCGGCCACACAGGGGCCGGCCGCGGTCAGAACCCGGTGAAATAGCGCAGGATATCGTTCCACGTCACGTAGAGGACCAGCGCGCCCAGGAGCACGAGGCCGACCGTCTGGGCCGCGATCATGATGTTTTCGGCCACGCGCCGCCCCCGTATCTTCTCCACGGCCAGGAACAGCAGGTGGCCACCGTCCAGCACGGGTATGGGCAGCAGATTCAAGAAGGCGATGGCAACGCTGATGACGGCGGTGATGTAGAGCAGTTTGCCGGCACCCTCCGCCGCGGCCCAGTAGGCAACGTGAACTATGGCCACGATGCCGCCCATATGGCGCGGGCTGACCTGCTGTGTAGCAAAGCCGCGCACCGTCAGCACGAACTCCGCCAGGCGATGCCAGACGTGCTCCACGCCCCGCACCACGGCCCCGACCGGCCCGTAACGCCTCGGCTCGGTTACCGGGCTGGTCATGGCGATGCCCAGATGCCCGCGGGAGGAGTCGGTGCTGCGCACGGGCGCAACCGTCTGACTCAACATGTCCCCCTCTCGCACCCACTGGAACTCAAGGGGGCTGCCACGCGCCGCCTGGGTCTGGCGCAGGATGTCGCTCCAGCTATCCACCGGCTCGCCCCCCACCGCCGCGAGGCGGTCGCCGGGGCGCAGGCCCGCCTCCCAGGCGGGTCCCCCCTCGTCAACCCAGGTGAGCACAGTCCCGCTCTCGGTCACCAGGCTGTCTGTGAACCGGTTCAAGGCCACCACGTCAGGCACATCATGCCGGAGGCGGACCGTCTGCCCGTCGCGCCGGACCGTGAACTCGACCGGGCCCCAGTTGCCCTTGATGTTGCGTTCGAGGGCGATGACGCTCTGCACGGGCCGGCCATTGACTTCTGCTATGACGTCGCCGACCCGGAAGCCGGCCTGCCGGGCCGGGCCGCTCGGGTGCAGCGCCTCTATCCTGGTCGTGGTGGTGACGATGCCGAAGACGTAGCGAGGCAGCGGCTCGGTGAGCACGCGAAAGGTCATCTCAGCATTGCCGCGGCGCACCAGCAGTTCCACCTCGTCATGGGGGTAGCGGCTCAGTTCCGCTTCCAGTTCCTGGGCGGTCCGCACGGGACGCTCGTTGATGGCCAGTATGCGGTCGCCCGGTTCGATGCCGGCCTCACGAGCCGGAGAACGGCCCCCCTCGCCTCCCACTTCTGCGTAACCGGTGACGAGCGGCTCGATGGCCGGCACGATGCCCACCAGGCGCAACCCGACATCCGGCGCATACTCAGGGCGCAGGGTGAAGTCACGTTCCTGCCCGTCCCTCAGCACGCGCACCCCCACCTCCTCCTTGCCGCCCAACGCGATGGCCATGGTCACGTCGTTGAAGACGGGGTTCCGCCGTCCGTCCACCTCTACGATGCGGTCGCGGGGCTCGAGCCCCGCGTGCCAGGCCGGCTCACCTCGGACGACCTCCCCCACGTCGGCAACGGTGAAGGGCACGCCAATGGAAAAGGCCACGATGAACAGCACTATCGCGAGGACGAAGTTCATCAGGACCCCGCCGGCGATGAATATGGCCCGCTGGCCCGGGGACTTCGACCAGAACTCGTAGGGCTTGCCCTTGCCCTCTTCCGGCGACTCGCCGGCGACTTTCAGATATCCCCCCAGGGGGACGAGAGAGATGCGGTAGTCGGTGTGGCCTTTCTTGAAACCGACCAGCCGCTTCCAGAAACCGATGGAGAAGACCTCCACCCTCATGCCGACGAGCCTGGCACCCAGAAAGTGACCGAACTCGTGCACCACAATGATCAAGCTCACCGCTATCACGGTGAGCAGTATGTTCACAACGACTCCAAACACTGCTCTGCCTCCTGCCGGGCCCACCGGTCGGCGGCCATGGCCGCCTCCACGCTCGGCGCTTCTCGGAGTTGGTGTCGGTCAAGGACATCCCTGACCAGGGGGACGATCTGCGTGAATCGGATGCGGCCCGCCAGGAAGGCGGCCACCGCCGTCTCGTCGGCGGCGTTCAGCACCGCACCGCTGGTGCCTCCGGCCTGCGCAACACGAAAACCGAGTTCGAGGGCCGGGAACTGCTCCGGGTCCGGCTCGTAGAACTCCAGCCGGCCCGCCTGCGCCAGGTCCAGCCCGCCCACGCATCCGGCCGTCCGTTCGGGATAGCTCAACGCGTAGTGTATGGGAATCCGCATGTCCGGCACGCCCATGTGCGCCAGCGAACTGCCGTCCACCAGTTCAACAACCGCGTGCACGAGGGACTGCGGATGAATCAGCACGCCGATCTGCCGGGCCGAGAGCCCGAACAGCCACCGGGCCTCCACTACTTCCAGCGCCTTGTTCATCATTGTGGCGCTGTCCACGGAAATCCTCCGCCCCATCTGCCAGTTCGGATGCGAGAGGGCCTGCTGCGGAGTCACGGATTCGAGGTCCGCCGGGGAACGGCCAAAGAAAGGGCCTCCGCTGGCGGTCAACCACACCTTCCTGACGCTTTCCGGACTGACGGCCTGCAGCATCTGGAAAAGGGCACTGTGCTCGCTGTCCACCGGCAGGATGGCGCCGCCGTTGCGGCGGACCAGGCCGTTGAGCAAACCGCCGCACATGACAACCGACTCCTTGTTGGCCAGGGCCAGCACCTTGTCGCCGCGCAGGGCGGCCACCGCCGCGGGAAGCCCGGCCCCTCCGCTGACGGCGCTGACGATGACGTCCGCGGTCTCCCACCCGGCAAGGCGGCTCAGCCCCTCCGGGCCGGCCAGCATCCGCACGGCGCAGCCGTTCAGGCAGGTGGCCAGCCGGTCCACACGGTCCGGGTCGGTCATGGCGACCACGTCCGGCCCGAACTCTTCCACCTGACTGGCCAGCAGTTCCCATTTCGAATGGCCGGAGAGCCCGACAACGCGAAATCGCTCAGGCATGGCACGGACCACCTCCAGGGTCTGCCGGCCCACCGAGCCGGTGCTGCCCAGCACTACGATACGCCTGGTCTTATCGTCGGGCATGGCTGAGGGTCTCAGGCCCTATCCTCCCGGGGTTGAAGTCGGCGAACCTCCGCCACCACGGCGTCGGCCAGCTCCGCCGCCGGCACTTTCCTGAGCTTTCTGCCGTCGAGGAACAGGTAGCCGAACTCCCGGCCGCCGGCCACGGCCACGTCGGCCTCGGCCGCTTCACCGGGGCCGTTCACCACGCACCCCATCACCGCCACGCGGGCCTTCAGCGGCAGTCCGTCCAGCCGGCGTTCCACCTCCTCGACCAGTTCACACAGGTCAATCTCGCAGCGGGCGCAGGTCGGACAAGAGATGATCTCCACACCGCGCTGCTGCCTCAACTCCAGCGCCTCCAGAATGGCCAGGCCGGCGCGCACCTCCTCGTGCGGACTGCCCGTCATCGAGACGCGGATGGTGTCCCCGATACCCTCCGCCAGCAAAGTACCTATGCCAATAGCGCTCTTGATGATGCTCGCCGCCGGCGGACCGGCCGCCGTTATGCCGAGGTGAAACGGATAGTCACACCGCCCGGCCGCCAGGCGATATGCCGCGATGGTGCTCGGCACGTCGCTGCCTTTCAGGCTGATGACGATGTTGTGCAGCCCTTGCTCTTCGGCATCCCGGCAGTATTCCAGGGTCTCGCTCACCATCAGTTCGGCCAGGTCGCCCTCGTGCTCGCAGACCTCCAGGCCCTTGCGCCCGCGGATGGAACCCGAGTTGACCCCTATGCGGACCTTGACGCCGGCCCGCTGGGAGGCGGCCCGGTAGAACGCCCGCAACCCTACCCTGTCCTTCATGTTACCCGGATTTATGCGCACGCCCTGGGCGCCGGCCTCCAGCGCCGCCAGCGCCAGACGATGATCGAAATGGATGTCGGCCACCACGGGCAGCGGAGAACCGGCCACGATGTCCCGCAAAGACTGCACGGCCGCCCGGTTCGGCACGGCGCAACGCGTTATCTGGCAGCCCAGCTCCGCCAGCTCGCAGATCTGGGCCAGCGTCTCGTCCACGTCGGCGGTATGAGTCTTGGTCATAGACTGGACGCTCACCGGCGCGCCCGATCCGATGGCGATGTCGCCGACACGAACGGTGCGCGTGGCGCGCCTTGCCATAACATGTTTATTCATTATATCTTGCAAGTAACTTAAGGTTGACTGCGGGAGCACGAGGACATTGAGAAAAGGACGCCACCCACGGACTCATTATACGCGGCTACCCCCGGAGAATCAAAAGGGGTCTCGCCGGACGGAGCATTGCATCGGCGCCGCAAGATGCTCTACAATCCGTGGAACATGAGCGAGGAAACCCCATCCCTCAAAGCGGTCGCGCGGTGCGCCGAGCTGCGTCAGCGCCTGCTGGCGCTCGGCAACAGCGTCGAGTCGCTTTTCGCCGACGCGGTGATGACGCTCCTGGCCGGTGAAGGCCAGTCTCCGGACGAACTGCGCGCCGAGGACTGCAAAGTCCACGAACAGTGCCTCGAGATAGATGCCCTCTGCATCGAACTGCTGACCGAGGACACCCTCAGCGCTCCGCACGTGCGTTTCGTGGACGCCGCCGCCCGGATGTCCGCCGATCTGAAACGCACCGCCGACGAATGCCTCCGCATCGGGCAGAGCCTGGGCGGTTGCGCCGAGGCGCTGCGGCGGTCATCAAGCCCCGCCGACTCCCTTGTGCGCCTGGCCGAACTCATCCAGGGCATGCTCGGCGACGGCATGGAAGCGCTGGTGAACGAGGACGCCACTGAGGCCGCGGCCCTGCACCTGGTCTTCCGCGAAGTGGTCGACCTGCAGAAACGGGCCGCAGCCCAACTGGCCGGCGCGGTGAGCGAACAGAAACTGGAACCCCGCTGCGCCGTCGCCCTGGGCGGCGTCCTGGTGCGCCTGGAGCGCATCGCGAACGAAGTGCTGGACCTGTGCAACCATGTCTCCCACCTTTACCGCGACGAGCCGCCGACGGGCTGACCTCAGCGGCCTCCCTGCCGCAGCCGGTGCATCAGCCGCTCCCGCCTCCCGAACTGGTCGTGCAGCAGCAGATACTCGGCGTAGAGCCGGTCATAAGCGCGGGCGGACACGCGGTCGGGCTCGAAGGTCCGTGACGGCGGTTTCACCAACGCCTCGGCCGCCTGCCTCAGGGTGGCATACTCGCCCCCTTTCTCGCCGGCCGCCGTGGCCCCCAGCATCGCGCTGCCCAGCGCCGCCGTCTCCCGGGAGGCGGCCACCTGCACAGGGCGTTTCAGCACATCGGCAAGCACCTGCATGGCGAAGGCATTCCGATGAGGCAGCCCGCCGCAGGCCACAAAACCGTCCACGCCGATGCCCGCCCACACGTAAGCCTCCACGATGCGGCGCGTGCCGAACATCGTTCCCTCGATGCAGGCCCGATACATCTGCTCGGGCCGGGTGTCCAGCGTGAGCCCCACAATGAGCCCGCTCAGGTCGGGGTCCATCAGCACGCTGCGGTTGCCGTTCCACCAGTCCAGCGCCACCAGGCCGCTCTCGCCGGGACTCAGTTCGGCCGCCATCCGACTCAGAAGCTCGTGCAGCGAGACGCCCTCCGCCTCGGCCTTCCGCTCATAGCGTGCCGGAACGCAGTTCTCGATGAACCAGGCATAGGTGTCACCGCCGGCCGTCTGGCCGGACTCGTAGCCGTAGTGGCCCGGCACGATGCCGTCTTTGACCATGCCGGCCACTCCCTCGAAGAAACGGGCCTCCTCGGCGAGCAGCATGTGGCAGAAGGACGTACCCAGCACGAGCACCATCCGGCCGGGTGTCGTGACGCCGCAGGCGGGCACGGCGGCGTGGGCGTCAATGAAAGGGGCGGCCACGGGCATACCCTCGGGCAGGCCCAGGCGCGCGGCCCATCGGGCCGTCAGGCCGCCGACGCGGGTGCCGGGGGCCACGATCGGGCCGGGCATCTTCTCCTCGAAAAGGCGCTCCATGCGGGGGTCCAGCTCGGCCAGGAAGTCCGCCGAGGGCCAGCCTAACTCCGCCACGTGCTGGGCCTTGTAGCCGGCGCAGCAGGCGTTGCGCGCCAGCTCTCCGGTGAGCCGCCACACGACCCAGTCGGCGCCCTCGACGTATGTAAAGGCCGCGTCGTGCACCCGGGGGGAGCGGTGTATTGTCTCCAGGACCTTCGGCATCAGCCATTCACTGGAGATCGTGCCTGCGTAATAGTCCAGGAAGCTCTCGCTCCGGCGGCGGGCAGTCTGCAGTATCTGTTCGGCTTCGGCGGCGGCACCGTGGTGCTTCCACAGCTTGACCCACGCCTGCGGGTCGGCGCGAAACGCGGGCTTCGCACACAGCGGCTCGCCCGCCTCGTCGCAGGGCATCAGCGTGCAGGAGGTGAAGTCCAGGCCCAGCCCCACCACGCGCGAGCCCTCGACACCCGCCTCCTGCAGCAGTGCGGGGATCACCGCTTGCAGCCCGGCCAGGTAGTCCGCCGGGTCCTGCAGGAACCAGTCCCGACCCAGCGGAACATCCTCATCAAGGGGCAGGCGTTCGCTGATGACGCCGTGGGGGTATTCGAAGACCGCCGTGGCCGCCTCGGTGCCGTCCGTCAGGCTCACCAGTATCCCGCGCACCGACTCGGTGCCGAAGTCAAGTCCGATGCTGTAGTGCGTCATGGTATGGCTCCCGTGTGCGGAGGGTCTCTGTCTCAGGGCCCGGGGCCGTGCACCGGCCGGGGGGCACGCCTCAGTCGGTGGGCGCCATCAACTCGTCGCGAGCGAAGTTGACAGCGCGGCGGAAGATGCGCAGCCCCTCGCCCTCCTCCTGCAGACCTCGACGCGGCCAGCGGGGGTCATGCACAGGAAGGCAGTGGCGCTCCGGGTGCGGCATCATGCCCACCACGCGTCCCGTCGGGTCGCAGATGCCCGCGATGTTGTCCGTCGAACCGTTCGGGTTCCAGGGATAGCCTGCCGGACGGCCGTCCGGGTCGGTGTAGCGGTAGACGACCTGCCCGCCGGCGACGATGCGCTCCAGCACCTCCCGGTCGGCGACCACGAACTTACCCTCGGAGTGGGCGACGGGCATGTATATGCGTTCGCCGCTCTCGACCAGCACGCAACGCGTCTCGGGCGCCTCCAGGTGTGTCCAGCGGTCTTCGAACGTGTGGGAATCGTTGGCGGTGAGTGTCGCCTGCTGCTTCCAGCGCTCCAGCCCCGGCAACAGGCCGGTCTTGACCAGCACCTGGAAGCCATTGCAGATGCCGAGAATGAGACGCCCTCGCTCCAGGTGCCGCTCTATGGGCTCGCACAGGGTGGTGAGCAGTTCGTTGGCCAGTATCTGCCCGCCTCCCAGGTCGTCCCCGTAGCTGAACCCGCCGGGGATGCTCAGGATGTGATAGGCCGCCAGGCGCTCGGGCGCCTCGCGCAAGCGGTTCACGTGAAGCAAGTCCACCTCCGCACCGGCCAGACGGAAGGCGAAGACGGTCTCCTGGTCGCAGTTGGTGCCGGCGGTGCGCAGAACCAGCGCTCGGGGTTTCATCCGGGTCAGCCCTCCGAGACGTCAGAAAACAGGTAACGGTGATTGTATTGGCATGGGGAGCTTTTTCAAGTCTCATCCTCCTGGGGCGCCACCTCCACCCAGAACGGGTTGGTCAGGGCGAAGGGCGTGGGCGCCTGCGGGCCGGCGTAGACAGTGTCCATCGGCTCCTCCCCGGTCACCTGCACCACAAACCAGCAGTCGCCTGTCACCTCGAACTCGAACGTCCGCTCGCTACGCAGCACGCGGCGGGAAGGCTCGATCGGGAACTCCCTGACCAGTTCGCCGTTGCGGAACACCCGCCCCCACGCCAGGTCTACCCAGGGCGCGGCGCGCACGCGCAGGTCCATCCGTACTCGCCCGGGCGGCACCGTCTGTGTCGAGCCGATCGGCTCTCCGTTCAACGTGACTTCCAGGAACGGGCCGTTGGTTATGAAGGCATTCGGACTCCGGCGCAGCCGCTCTATGGCCGACAGGACGGCTCCATGCTCGTCAGGGTCGGGGCAATGGATGAAGGTGCGCCCCTGGCCGGCCACGGGCGGGTGCAGCCCCACCGAGCCGGAGCCCGCCACGGCGACAACACGTCTGCCCTCATTCAACAGGTCGAACCACCGGTGCATCACGCGCCGCGCCGAGGCGACATCACCCCCGCTGAGCACTTCCAGCAGGTGAAACTCCCGCCCGGGCAACACGCCGTGCAGCGCCAGCACGCCGGAGCGGGGGTCCAGCGGTTTGTCAATCTGCACTATGGCGCCTCGGAAGAACTGCCTCACCGTCTCCAGCACATCGTCAGGAGATGTGCTGATGCGCGCCGCCTCCACGAAACGCGCGGGTATGCCGGCATCCACCTGTTCCAGGGGGATGACGGTGAAGGCGCCCGCCCCCGGCCATTCCCACCTGAAGGCGGGTATGAGGGCTCCGGCGCCCTCCGGAAGCACCCCCTCCGCGATATCGTGCAGGACGGGGTCCGACACCACGGCGCCCTGCAGACCCTCGCAAACGTTCAGAACCGCCCGCTCGGCCAGCGTCAGGGCGCAATCCGGGCTGACACCGGAATGCTGCCGGAAGTCAACCGCCACGTAGTCCCCCGGCTCGATGACCCGCTCGAGCGCGGCGCTCAGGCTCAGGTCCTGTCCCCCCGTCGACGGGACGCGCGTGCTCGCCACGGCATGGAGCGGTCCTCGAAAGGCGGTGACGGTGCCAGCCGAAGTCCTGCCGGTTGTCACCGGCAACCGGCCGTGTTCGGTCGGTCTCACAAGCGCCTGCGGCAGCCAGGGCCACCTCTGGAAAGCCGGTCCTCGGCCGGCAAACCCCTCCAGGTCGCGTCCGCTCAGGTGCAGTCGGCCGTAAACGGCCTCGGCCTCCTCCCCGGTACCGTCCAGAAGCCGAACCGAAAGCGAAGTTGCCGGCTGAAGCGCCAGGGGAAAACGATGCACCGACCCCGCCATGGCACTGAACGAGAAGGGACGCTGCACCGGGCGCCCGGGCTTCCACACCATGGCCTGGTAACGGCCGGCCGGCACCTCGGCGACAGCCCTGCCCTCCCTGTCCGTGGAAATGGCAAAGGGCGGGCGCCCATCCTGGGGCTCCACCTCCACAAACGCCTCCGCCACCGCCGCGCCCCCCGCCTCGTCGGCAAGCTCGAAGACGAGCCGGGATGTCCTTTCGTCTTCCTGCTGCTCCCATGCTTTCCATACCGTCAAGGGCCCGCCCACCCCCGCCAGAAGCCGCCGCGTGAAGGACCGCTCCTCCCCCGGCGGGATGTCCACCGTTCTGTAGCGCAACACCGAGAAGCCCGGGGTGTGGGAGCCCTCCACGTGGTCCGGAGGGTCGGTGCCGAGCCCCCAGCAATAGCCGTCCCGGAAAAACGCCATCCACCGCGATGTGCTATCCCGACCCGTGGGGAACAGGCCGGGGCCCGGCACGTAGCGGAACGTCCGCCCGTGGTAGAGCATGTCACGGAGGCCGAAACGCGCCAGCATGCTCTCGGTTTCGTTGCGCACGGTGGTCTTGATGACCAGCCTCTCATCGGCGGGCTCCAAGGTGTAGGTGGTCACGACCTCCACGCCCGGCCGGTCCGGCAGGCCACCCTCCGCAACCACGACGGCCCGCTCGTGCAGCCCCCCCTCCTCTTCGACCCGCACGCTCTCGTAAACCGGGTGCATCCCCTCCCCGGGGCCCAGAAGCGGCACCAGCAGCCGCATCTGGTCCTCGCCGCGCTGGAAGGCGGCGTCAATCAGGTTTCCGGCCGGGGAACCGCCCTCCAGCCGGTCCGCGGCAGCCACAACGAATATGGCGAGTTCGTTCTCCAGCACGTAGTCTCCGCGCTGCGCCGACGAGCCCGTGCCGGACACGGCGGGGGCCGAGTCCCCCCGGTAGGCCCACGCCTGCCCGGCCAGTTCGACAACGCCGTAGGTCCGCGGCGGCGGGGGTGGAGGCACAACCGGCGGAGCCGAGCGGCAGGCCGACAGCAGCAGCGCGGTCATCACGACAGCGGCAGCAGCTGTCCAGAACGTCCTCATTCCAGGGCCGCCCTCTGCTGGAGTATCGAGGCTATCACGGCGGGCTCGAACTTGGGGCGCCGGTCATAGGTCAGCAACCCGTTGACCTCCTGCTCCACGTCCGTAAGCTGCGTGTAGCAGAACCCGGCCACCCCGGGGTTGAACAGCAGGGACTCGACCAGCCCGCGGAAGCGCTCCAGGAACTCCTGGCGCGTGGCCGGCCCCCGGCCGTAGCCCCAGGAGCTGTCCGGCACCTCGCCCTCACGCCAGCCTATCCCGCCGAACTCGCTCACGAAGTAAGGGCGCGTGCCGTCGTAGGGCCTCTGCCGCTCCGGCCCGGCTTTCAGGTCCGCCACCGCTCCCCGCGCCAGGGGTTCGTAGCGGGCCGCGAAGCGCTCCACGTCCTGCTCGTAGTCGTGCGTGTCCTCGATATCGGTCTCGAAGTGGAAGTATCCGGAGGTGTCGAGCGCGGGCCGAGAGGGGTCCAGCGCCTTCGTGGTGCGGTAGAGGTGGCGGGTGAGCCACTCACCGTAGCGGGTGCGGTCGGCGCCGCCCGTCTCATTCAGCGGGCACCAGCCGATCATCGCGGGGTGGCTCAGGTCGCGCAGCAGCGCCTCGCGCCACTGATCCGCCATCGCGTGCACGTAGCCTGCGTCGTTCATCGCGTGCTGCCAGTCGGCATACTCGCCGAAGACCAGGTAGCCCTTTTGATCGCACATGTGCAGGAACAGGGGCTCGAAGACCTTCTCGTGCAGCCGTGCTCCGTTGAAGCCGAACGCCATCGCGTTCTCGATGTCGGCCTCCAGCGCCCCGGCCGTCGGCGCGGTGTAAATACCGTCCGGATAGAACCCCTGGTCCAGGACGGTACGTAGAAAGACGGACTCCCCGTTCAGCAGGAGGCGCGTTCCTTCGGTGCGAAAGCTGCGCAGCCCCGCCCAGGTGCTCAGTTCGTCCCGGCCGCCCTGCCCTTCCAGTTCCAACCGCAGCCGGTAGAGGAAAGGATCGGCCGGGCTCCACGTGCGGGCTTCCTTCAGAGGCAGGCGCACGCGGACGGCGCCTTGCCCCGCCCCGGCGAATGCGCAGTCCCCGACTGGCTCATCCTCGGCCAGCGCCGTCACGCGGCCGTGCCACTCGCCCGCCCCGCGCACGTGCAGGACGAGGTCGAAGGCCGAACCCGCCAGGTCGGGCCAGGCGTGCACGTGCCGCACGTATGTCTTCGGCACGGCCTCCAGCCAGACGGTCTGCCAGATGCCGGTGGTGCGGGTGTAAAGGCAGCCGTACGACTCGTAGCGCTCTGACTGCTTGCCGTGGGGGATGCCGCCCCGGCGGACCTCGTCCACGGCGCGCACCACCAGTTGGTCGCGTCCGTCGCCGGCCAGGGCTTCGGTCAGCTCGACGGTGAAGGGCGTGTAACCCCCGGTGTGGCGGCCCAGTTCATGGCCGTTGAGCCAGACGGTCGTCTCGTAATCGCACGCCCCGATGTGCAGCAGCACACGGCGCCCCTGCCACCGATCGGGCAGTTGCAGGAAGCGACGGTACCAGGCGGAGTTGTGGAAGTCGGTGTCGCCGATGCCGCTGAGCCGGCTCTCGGGACAGAACGGCACGATGATCTCCCCCGCCAGGTCGCGCCCTGAGGCGTAACCCCGCGCTTCCCCGGAGACGGCGCGATCGGTCTCGAACTGCCAGGTTCCGTTCAGGTTCAGCCACCAGGCGTCATCACGGCGAAGGTCGGGTCGGGGATGCTCTGGCCGGGGGAGCTCAGCCATTGTGCTTCCTCGCTTCCACCAGGGGGATACTCTGAGAGGCACTGTACGACAAGGCACGCCGGGCTGTCAACACCGACCGCGCCGGGGCACGGCCCTGCCCGCTGAACCCGGGACGTCGCCCCTCCTCCGGGCGGGCCGGGTCCCGACAAGAGCTCTACAGGGCTTGACGCCCCCGGCGGCCGCCACTATATTGAGGCAGCGGTTTCCGCTGTATTGCCGCTGCCGGCGATCCGGAAGGGCGGGCGGTTTGACCGGGCAGAGAGGCCCAGGCCGATGGTGGAGCTGATAGGCATAGCCTTCGCGCTGATGGTCATCGGGGGCTCGATCCTCGGGATTATCGCGTTTTTCCTGGTTCTGGGAGGCGGCAAACCGTCGGCGTCTCGTGGCGATATCGTGGCTATCAAGCGCCGGCTCTCGCGCCTGGAGGAGCGCCTCGGACCGGGCGAGCCCCCGCCGGAGCCCACTCCGGAAGCCGAAACCCCGGCGGAACCGCCCCCGCCCGAAAGCACCCCACCCGCCGAACCCGAGCCCCCGGAGCCGGCCGAAAAAGCTGAGCCAGCGGGCAAGCGGCTGCGCAGGGACTGGGCACGCATCGAGAAGAAAGCCGGGCAGCAGTGGCTGACGTGGGTCGGCGTGATGGCCCTGCTGGTGGGTCTGGGCTTCTTCGTCAAGTATGCCTTCGAGCAGCAGTGGATCGGGCCCACCACCCGGGTCGCGCTCGGCATCCTGGCCGGCATCGGCCTCGTCGCGGGCGGCCACCGGGCCCTGCGCCGACAATTGAGACCGCTGGGCCAGGGGCTGATCGGCGGCGGGCTGGCTGTGCTTTACCTGTCATTGTTCGCGGCGTTCTCCCTCTACGAATTGCTGCCGCAGCCGGCGGCGTTCGGCGCCATGGTCCTTGTGACGGCCGGGGGGTTGAAGCTCGCGCTCCTGCACGATGCGCTGCCCATCAGCTTCCTGGCGGTGCTGGGGGGCCTGCTGACGCCCGTGCTGCTCTCCACCGGCGAGGACGCCCGGGACGCGCTGTTCGGCTATCTGGCGGTTCTGAACGCCGGGGTGCTGGGAGTGGCGGTGTTCAAGCGCTGGCGCGCCCTCGACGTGCTCGCCTTCATCGGCACGGTGGCCCTCTTCGGGGCCTGGTTCGTGCAGTTCTATGAGCCGCCCGCGATGCTACCGACGCTGGGCTGGCTGGCCGTCTTCTACGTGATCTTCCTGCTGACGCCGTTCGCCCGTCACATGCGGCGGAGGACGCCCATTCCCCTGGAGCGCTTCCTGCTGGCGCTGGCCAACGCCACTTTCGCCTTCGTGATCGCCTACCTGGTCCTGCGGCAGGACCACCAGCGCGTCCTTGGCTTCATCGCGCTCATCATGTCGGCGGCCTACCTGGGCATGGGCGCCATGACGCGCCGGAGGATCGCGGGGGAGAGCCGCGCGCTTTTCGGTTTCCTGGGGCTCGCGGTGGTCTTCCTCACCCTCGCGGTGCCCGTCCACCTCGGCCTCCACGGCATCACCCTCGCCTGGGCCGCGGAGGGGCCGGTGCTCATCTATCTCGGCTACCGCTACCGCTACGAGCCGGTGCGGATGGCGGGCTTTGCGCTGCTGCTGCTGGCGGGCGTCTGGCAGTTCGCCGCGCACTGGCCGCTGCACGCGATGCTGTTCCGGCCGTTTCTCAACACGACCTTCGGCTCGGTCATCAGTGTGCCGGTCGCGGCGGGCGTGGCCGCGCTGCTGCACGAACGCCACGCGGGGGCGGGAACGGCGCGTGACCGCCTCTGCAAGCTGTTCGCCGCGCTCGGCGGCGGCTTGCTGGCGCTCGTGATAGTGCATGCGGAAGTGCGCTCCTACCTGGCGTTCATCGATCGGGACTTCGTCGGACTGGCGGCGGTGACGGCCCTCTGGGCTGCCGGCTCCGCGCTCTACCTGCTGGGCGGCCTGCGGTGGCGCTCCCCCGCCGCACGGATGGCCGGGCTGCTGCCGCTGGCGGTCGCCGCGGCGCTGGGCGTGCTCCTCTACAGCCGAGGGGCCCCCGAACCGTTCGCGCCCGTGGCCAACGTCCGGTTCGCGGCCGGGCTGCTGGTCATACTGGCGGCCTTCGCCTATCCCTTCCTGCTTTCGGGGGGACGGGAGCTTCAGGGCCGGGAGAGCACCGCCGTGCGGGTCGTCTTCTGGGCCGGGGTACCGGGGCTGCTTGCACTGCTGAGCGCGGAATCCTACAGGTACTGCATCGAGACCATCACGCCGGAACGGACGGCGCGGTGGGTGGCGCTGATGTCCGTCAGCGTGGTCTGGGGCCTCTACGCCACGGCCCTGCTTGTGGTGGGCTTCAGGCGGCGGTTCCGTGCGCTGCGCCTGGTGGGCCTCGGGCTCTTCGGGGCCACCGCCGTCAAGCTCGTGTTGGTGGACATAGCCGGGGTCAAACAGGTCTACCGCATCGTGGCCTTCGTCGTGCTCGGCCTGCTGATGGTCGGGGCCGCTTATCTCTACGGCCGGGCCGAAGGATACATCCTCGACCTGGCCGGAGGAAGGGAGGCATCATGAAACTGCTGGTGCCCGCCCTGGCACTGCTGGCTCTGCTGGCGGCGGGAATGGCGGAGGCGAAGAATGCCGGCGAGGAGCCGGCGGCGTGGTCGCACCTGGTGCGATTCAGGATTCCGCCTGACGTCGGCGAGGGGCTCGTGCAGGTGGAGCTTCCGCCCGCGGTATTCCACCACGCCCGGCCCGACCTGGCGGACCGGCGCATCATCGGGCCGGATGGCTCCGAAGTGCCCCATGCCGTGCGACTGGCGCGGGGCAGACTCGAGCGTGAACGGCGCGAAGCGCATCTTTACAACCACACCCACGTGCCGGGGCGGCAGGCGTCCGTCAACGTGGACCTGGGCCGGCCGGTCATGAAAGACCGGATCCGCATCGAGACCTCGGGCACTGACTTCCGCCGGAAAGTGCTCGTCGAGGGCAGCCCGGACGGGCGGCGCTGGAGCGTGTTGCGAGAGGGGGCCTTCATCATCTCCGCCCGGGGGCGGGAGGGCCACCAGGACTACGAACTGGATGAGATCAACCTGCCCCGCAACGACTACCGCCACCTGCGCGTTACCGTCTACAACGATCAGCACGACCCGGACCGCATCGCCATCGAGAGCGTCGTCCTCTGGCAAATCACCCGGGAGCCGCCGCAGACGAAGCCTGTCCCCGTCAGGGCGGTGGAGGTCTCTTACAGCGAGGACCGCCGGTGGCAGCACGTGGACCTGGACCTGGGCTACCGGCACCTGCCCCTGCACCAGGTACGGGCCGAGTTCGAGGATGCCAATTTCTTCCGGCGGGTTGCCGTCACCGGCCGCAACCGCACAACGCGCACCGTCCCCAGGCCCCGAGAGGACGCCGCCCCGGTTATGCAGACGGTCGAGGAGCCCTGGCACCCGGTCGGGCGAGGGGCGTTGTTCCGGTACGCAGTCGGCGAGGACGTGGACGAGTCCCTGACGCTCGACCTGGCCGGCGCCCCCTACCGCTTCGTGCGGATCAGCATCCACAACCAGGACAATCCTCCCCTGGGCCTCGTGGGAACCGAGGTGACCCGCTTCCGGGGCTTCCTGGAGCTTCCTGCCCGGGCCCCGGGCGAATACACCCTCTACCTGGGCCGGCCGGACGCGCAGCCGCCGCGCTACGACCTGGCCCACTACGTGGAGAAGCTCCGCGACGAGGGCCTCACATCCGTGACTGCCGGCCAGGTGACAGACAATCCCGCCCACTTAGCTCCCGAAGCGGCGCCCCCGGCCGAACGGTTCTCCTGGCTGGTCTGGATCGCCCTGCTGGCGGCGCTTTTCGTGCTGGGGCTGCTGGTGCGGCGCGCGTCCCGCCAGGCGCAGGGACGGGCGCCCGCCGAAGACCACAGGCCGTAGCTTGTGCTCCGCAGCAGACGGAGAGGCGGACCCCTGACAGCCTCCCGGCCTGTTTTCCCGGCAGACATCACCGGCCGGGGCGAGACCCCCGCCCGGACAATCGTGCTGCGCAGAGTTGCCCGCTGCCCGTCTTCGTTCATCGGCGGTTGCCGTGTTTCTGCGCTCACAATGCCGGCCCCGCCGACGAGTGACCCCGGTCATCGCGTCTTTTCTTTCATCGGGCCGGGCCGAAGCCGTACAATGGTTCTTCCCGTTGTGCGAGGTCCCCACAAGATGACGCAGACGAAATCAACGATGGTCGGCAGCCCGCCCCCCAAGGGCTCAGAGCCAGGGGCTGCGGTCGGGACAGCCCGTTGCATCAGCTATGAGCCAAAGGCGGTGCGCGCGGCCATCCGCCGTTGCGTGCAGGCGTTGCCCGACCTGCAGGAGACGCTCACGCAGGCCGACACCGTGCTGGTCAAGCCGAATCTGCTGTCCAGCACGCGCGGGCCCGAGGATCACGTCAACACGCATCCGGCCGTCGTGCAGGCCGTGGCGGAACTGCTGAGGTCGGACTTCGGCTGCCGCATCGCCCTCGGCGACTCCTGCGGCTCCTTCGGCGACAATTCCACCCGCCATGCCATGGAGCGCTCGGGCATCGTGGAGGTCGCCCGCCGCACCGGCGCCACCCTCTACAACGTGGACGCCCAGCCCCGCGAGAGCATCCATTTCGAGAACGGCCGGATTTACACCGAGATCCCCCTGCCCGCCAACCTGGGCGAATTCGACCTCGTCGTCTCCGTCGCCAAGCTGAAGACCCACATGCTCACCTGGGTGACCGGCCCCGTGAAGAACCTGTTCGGCCTGGTGCCGGGCGGGGCCAAGAAGCAGGCCCACGTGAAGGCGCCGCACCCGCGCGATTTCGCCACGCTGCTGTGCGACCTTTACGAGGCCCTGCCACCCGCCGTCGCTTTCACCGACGGGGTGGTGGGCATGGAGGGACACGGGCCGAGCAACGGCGCCCTGCGGCACCTGGAGTTGATAGCCGCCAGCGCCGACCCGGTGGCGTTGGATAGCTTCTGCGCCCAGGTAATGGGCTTCGACCCGGTGCGGGTGCCGCTCCTGGCGGAATGCGCAGAACGCGGCCTGGGCGCCGTGGCGCCGGCCGACATCCAGGTGCGCGGCGAGCCCGCCGAGGCGTTCGCTCCGGCCGACTTCGCCAAGCCCCCCACCTACACCAGCAGTCCCCTGGCGCGCCTGGTGCCCCGCTGGCTCCTGCGGGGCGCGCTGAGGACATTCCAGACTCGCTATGCCCGCATAGCGGAGGACCGCTGCATCAACTGCGGAGAGTGCGCCCGCAACTGCCCCAGCAAGACCATTCACTGCGAGGAAGCCGATGGCCAGTACCGCGTTGACAGGAGCCACTGCATAAGCTGCTACTGCTGCGCCGAGGTCTGCCCCTGCGACGCCATCACCATCGAGCGCACCCCGGCAACACGCCTGGCCGACTGGCTGCGAGCCCCCTTTCGCTGAGGCACAGCCTACCCGGGCATAAAGATAAAGCCGAGCTGAATGCCCGCCAGAAGGCCCAGCAGCGTCGAGATACCGATAGCGGTGAACTCACCGATAATCACCCCCATGAACGTGCTGCGCGCCTTGCGCAGCATGCGCCCTCCGCCGAACTTCATGATGCCCACCTTGATCAGCCAGCCGAGCATGAAGGGGAACCACAGGTTCTGCGCCGGCCAACTGGCACCGATCAGGAAACCCAGGGAGTGCACCGGCCACCAGTAGAAGCGAGCCCGCATCACGGTCAGGAAGAACATGATGCCCCCTCCGAGGCCGAAGGCCCCCCACTGCGGCTGGGCCGAGCCGTGCGGGTCGGTGATCATCCGTCCGCTTTCCCGGAAAATCTGCCTCGGCAGCGACCGCATGCCGTAGGTGTTCTCGGTGTTAAAACCGCCGGCCGAGTAGTACATCCGCAGCGTGCTGTAGCTGCTGACGCCGATTGCGACCGCCAGCACGAACAGCATGATGGGCAGGAAGAGACGTTTGCGCTTCTCGAACACCGACGAGATGCGCAGGGCGTTCATCGCGTGACCGCTCAGTATCTCGCGGGCGTCCTGGATGAGGATGGCGTTCTGTATGTGGGCCACGACGGCGCCCACCCGCGTGAACGCATAGCCGCCCGAGATGCCGTGCAGAACCACCGTCGGGCTCCAGGTGTGCTGGGTGAAGAATATGCCCCCCTGGGAGATAAGCCGCGCATGCACCAGCGCGGCGCAGAACATCAGCGCCAGCAGTGCAACCGTCATGACCACATAACGGCCACGCATGCCGTAAAACCAGTACCACGCGACCATACCCATCGTCGAGAGCAGCAGTCCCCAGAAACAGACTCCATAGCTCACGGGCTCGTCGGAATCGTCAATGGACCTGTCCAGCCTCAGGGCCTTCTTGACAACATCCCCCAGATGACGCCGGGCAGCCCAGAACATCATGAGGGTGAAGACGATGAACGCCCCCGCCTGCTGCCACTGCATCCACTCTCCATAAGTGCCCCCCACGATGGGCCGACCGAGCCAGTGAGACGTCTGCAGTTCAAGACGGGTGAAGATAAAGAACAGCCAGACGCTCAGGGCAACGTCCGCCGGCACCAGGAACGCAATGCCGACCGCTATCGGGAACAGGATGGCGCTGCCGAAGGACATCTGCGCAAGGGGCGTATCCCACAGGAACTGCTGCACGTCAACACTGGGGAGCCATCCCTGCGTGGCCCCCGTCAGAACGGGGGCGGCCCGGATGAAAGCGAACACGAGACTCAGCACCAGCCCGAAGGCAAATGGCTTGCTGCGGAAGAAGGCCGAGAGCCACTCCGGCCCGGCGCTCCCCTCGGTCATATCGAGGGGAACGCGGGCCAGTGGAAAGATGAGCCGCTCCACGTCCACCCACTGTTTGCGGAAGATGCCCGTCAGGAAGAACGTCGCCAGGTAAAACAGCCCCACCAACACGAGCCAGGAGGTCAGCGGCCTGACCCACCGGCGCATGTAGATGCGCGGTGCCTCATCGCCCGGCTGCCCCTCGAAAAACTCCTGAGCCGCCACCGAACGCGGGTCCTTCGTCAGAACCAGGTTCTCGGGCACTTCCTGCAGCAACTGCTGCTGGTGCGGCAGGCCGCTGTCGTCCGCGTAGTAGGCCGGCGCCGCCTGCATCGAAAAAAGGAACCGCATCAACCCGCTCGAGGGCACCGTGGCACAGATGATCATCATGCACCAGACCAGCATGAGCTCGGACTGCTTGAGCGCCCACCGCTCGTTGATCAACTTGATGACCAGGTTCGCGCCCACAGTGAGCAGAAGCAGCAGGAAGAACGGCCCCGCCGG
>PUMJ01000036.1 GCA_003551305.1 Candidatus Brocadiaceae bacterium | reverse complement strand
CAGCAACCGTCTCTTCGGCGTTCATCCCTCCCCCGTCAGCCTGTTTCTGGAGCACGAACTCCGGGCATCGAAATCCCGTCTCTCTTGCTAAAGTACGCCCCCGGAGCGCCATCTGTCAAGGCTGAGAACCTGGCGGGGCAGTGAAACCCGCGCTTTCAACGGAAGCCCGCCCGCGCTCTGCCCGAGGGTGTTGTGCCGTCGGTTGCGCCGGCGTGTGGCACGGCCCCGAACCTTCCGGCTGTGCCGTGTTCAGGCGCCGTGGCGGCGCATCAGCCTCAGTTCCGTCAAAAGCTCCCGTCGGTCGGACAAATCGCCGACGATCCGGCAGCCGGGGACCGGTTCATCCATGACCAGCGTGGGCGTTGCCAGGATGTGGGCTTTCTCGGCCAGTTCGGGTTGCTCCTGCACATCGACAACCGTGAGCCGGTACGGTTCGCTGACTGTCTCCTTGAAGAAATGCTCGATGTTTTCCAACGCCCGGGCTGTTTCCGGCGCGCCACCTGTGACGAAGAGCGTGCCTCTGAACACCACCCTCTTGTGCGTCATTGCTGCTGCACTCCATGCCGCAAGGCATCCCATTTCCCCCTCTACCGGAAGCAGGTGGTCGGCTATGGACGGGCACGTGGCGAACCGGCTGCACTCGCTGGACGCATCCCGGCCGCCCGGCGCCTCGGGCCCTGATCGGTTCGCCCGGCGCGCGCCGGGATCGCACTCATCCTCGGCCGGCTCCGAGCTCTCATGCCAGAGGCCCTCCCGTGCATCCAGGATAACGCCCGCGGGAAGCGCGCTTCAATACTCAAGCGGCCGGCGCGAGAACAGGCGTTTTCCAGCAGGCACGTCCCCCGTCTGAAGGGCGCACAGGAGCCGCACAAACCCGCCGGAGGCCGCCTTGTCCGTCCGGACTCGCCGCCCGATAAAAAGCCGGCCGCTGGCCGGTTTTGCGGCTCGCAAATTCTATGACAACCATCCCGAAAGCCCGGTCAGCCCTTTGACTTTCAACCTTCAGACCGTACCATCAAAACCTTGCACGACCCGCACTCACGCAGGAGATTCTGCCATGACATCCAGGACCGAGAAGACAGTCCTCTACGCCGGTAGCTACGCGGACGAGGAGTCCGAGGGCATTCACGTTTTCGAGCTTGACCTCTTGACGGGCGCGCTGGAGCGGACCGGCGGCGTGGAAGGCATCGCCAACCCCTCCTACCTGGTGCCGCATCCGGACGGGCGGTTTCTCTACGCCACCAGCGAGGTTGCCCGATTCGAGGGCGAGCGAGGCGGGGCGGTTGCGGGCTTTGCCCTGGAAGATGCAGGCCGGTCTCTGAGCCCGCTGAACCGCCGGGGCACCGGCGGACCCGGCCCCTGTCACCTGACCGTAGATGCGACAGGGAGCTTCGTGCTGGCGGCCAACTACGGCGGCGGCAGCGTCAGCGTGCTGCCCGTGGGTCCGGACGGCCGCCTGGGGGACCGCACCGAACTGGTCCAGCACCGGGGCTCCAGCGCGCATCCGAAGCGCCAGAGGGGGCCGCACACACACTCCGTCACCCTGGACCCGTCCAACGCTTTCGCGCTGGTGGCCGACCTGGGGCTCGACCGGGTCATGATCTACAGGCTGGAGCGCGAGACCGGCCTGTTGTCGCTCAACGCCGACCCCTGGCACCAGGCCCGGCGAGGGGCCGGGCCGCGGCACTTCGCTTTCGCCCCGGGCGGGTGGTTCGCCTACCTGGTCAACGAACTCGACTCGACCGTGACGGCATTTCGCTGGCGGCCGGTCCGCGGGGGGCTGGAGCAGGTGCAGACCCTCTCCGCCCTGCCGCCGGGCTTCAGCGGGCAGAACATCGCCGCCGACATCCACGTGCATCCCACGGGGCGGTTCGTCTACGCCTCGAACCGGGGCCACGACAGCATCGCCGTCTTCGCGCGCAACAGCGAGACGGGGCGGCTGAGGCTGCTCGAACACGAGCCCACAGGGGGACGGACTCCCCGCGGTTTTACGATCTCGCCCGACGGCCGGTGGCTGCTGGCGGCCAACAAGGATTCGGGCAATGTCGTTGTCTTCCGGGTGGACCGCCAGTCGGGCCGACTGGCCCCGGCGGCAGAGGTTGCCGGGGTCCAATCGCCGACATGCGTCACGTTCGCCCCCCCTGCGTAGGGGCGGCCCGCGCGGCGGGGAGCTGGTGGCGCCGCTCGCCGCCATCGCAACAGAGCAAGGAGAACCGGCTTGAAAGTAGTCAATCCGTACCATGGCTGCGAAGGAAACTGGCTGAAGGGGCAGCTTCACCTGCACTCGACCTATTCCGACGGCGGCGACCCGCCGGCCGAGGTCATCCGTGACTACGCCGCCCGGGGCTACGACTTCATCGCCCTCACCGACCACAGGACGGTGCCGCCCGCCGAGGAACTGGCCTCCCGGGACGACATGGTCGTCATCCCCGGCGAGGAATACCGCTGCAGCAGGAGCGTCGGCGACCAGGAGCTGGGCGTCATCGGCGTTGACGCGCCCCTTCCGCCGGAACTCGGACACCGCGGGTACCTGGACGCTGCGGTCGGCTCGGGCGCGTTCGTGATATACAACCACCCCACGTGGCACATCCACCACTGGCCCATCTTCAGGATGCTGAAGCTACGGCGCGCCCACGCGCTGGAGGTCTATAACGCGGTCTGCGACGCGCTGCCCGGCGCGGCCGAGTGCTCCGACAAATGGGACCGGTTGCTGACGACCGGCTACCGCATCTGGGGTGTGGCCACCGACGACGCCCATCACGCCCACCACCGTGACCGGGGCTGGGTGATGGTCGAGGCGGAGCGCAGCCGGTCGGCGATAATCGAGGCGCTCAAGGCCGGCCGTTTCTACGCGTCCTCGGGAGTGCAGGTCGAGTCGGTCCGGCTGGAGGACGACACGCTGCACGTCGAATCGTCCAACGCCCAGGAGATACGGTTTTTTGCCGACCGGGGCTGCATGCGCCACCGCCGCATGGGCAGGAGCGCAAGCTGCGAGGTGCGGGAAGACGACATCTTTCTGCGGGCCGAGCTCTACGGCGAGGGGGCGGAAAAGGCCTGGACGCAGCCGGTGTTCGTCGAGTCCGAGCGCAGCCGCCAACTGGCCGATGAGTTCCGCAACTGGTATCTTCGGCAACAGCAGGCCATGGGCGAGTGGTGATGCGGTGGCTGCGCTCTCCTCCGCGCGTGCCGCCCCGGTTGGTCCCGGTTCAATGACAATGAGACCGTTGGACGGATGAGACCTTGCGCATCGGTTCGTTCCAGTTCAACCTGCGGGAGTTGGCCGGATCCATGGGGGACTTCGGCACCCTGCTGCCGCTGGCCATCGGCTACATCACCGTCTGCGAGATGGATCCGGCCGGGCTGCTGGTGATGATGGGCGCAGCGAACATCGCCACGGGGCTCATCTTTCGCCTGCCGATGCCCATCGAACCGATGAAGGTGCTGGCGGTGCTGGCCATCGCCCGGGCGTGGAGCCCGGAGATGGTCTACGCCGCCGGGTTCGCGATGGGCGTTGTCTGGCTGCTGATGGGCGTCACGGGCGCGATGAGCCACGTGGCCCGGTGGACGCCGAACACCGTGGTGCGGGGCATCCAGCTATCGCTCGGGGTGCTGCTGGCGTTGACGGGGCTGCAGATGGTGGGCCCGGCCTGGGGGCTGGGAGCGGCCTCGGTGCTGGTGATACTGGCCCTTCGGCGCAACCGCTTTGCGCCGGCCGCCCTGGTGCTGGTCGGCGCGGGGATTGTCATCATGGGCTTTCGGGGCGACCTGGCGCAGGTGGAGGGTCTGGCGCTCTCGCTGCCGCCGCGCACATGGTTCAGCCCGGCGCTCATCTGGCCGGCGTTTCGGGACGCGGGCCTGGCGCAGATACCCCTGACCGCCACCAATTCCGTCATCGCCACCGCGGCCCTGATATCGGACTACTGGCCGGACCGACGCGTCACGGAGCGGCAGCTCTCCCTCAGCGTCGGCGTCGCCAACGTCGTGCTGCCGTTCCTGGGCGGCATGCCGCTCTGTCACGGCGCGGGCGGGCTGGCCGGGCAGCACTACTTCGGCGCCCGCACCGGCGGGGCCAACCTGCTGGAGGGCGCCATCGAGGTCGTCCTCGGCGTGTTCCTGGCGGGCAGCATCGCCACCCTCTTCCAGGCGTTCCCCATGGCCATCGTCGGGGCCATGATGCTGATGGTAGGGGTGGGGATGGCGCAGTTCGCCCGAGAACTCCGCCTGGACAGGGGGCTTGTGCCCGTAGCGGTGACCATCGTCGGCTCGGTGGCGCTGAACATGGCGGTGGGTTTCATCGCGGGAATGGCGGTGCACTATCTCCTGTTGGGCCGGCCCGGGGACTCCGACGATGCGCAGTGACCGGGAACTCATGCAGGCGACGGCAGAGGGCGACATGGAGGCCTTCGGCGAGCTTGTGCGTCGCCACCAGGCATCCGCCTGGCGCATAGCCTACCACTACGTCGCCGACCAGGCCAAGGCCGAGGACCTGGCCCAGGATGCCTTCTTGAAGATCCTGGAGGCGGCGCCGCGCTACCGCCCGACTGCCCGCTTCGCCACCTACCTCTACCGGGTCATCGCGAACCTCTGCACCGACTGGCACCGCAAGCGGCGGCCGGACTACGCGGCGGACGTCTCGCCCCGGCCGGATGGGGCGCCCCGCCCCGAGGAGCGTCTGGAGGCAGAAGAACGCGAGTGCGCCGTACGGGAGGCGCTTCAGGCGCTTCCCCACCGCCAGCGGCTGGCCGTCGTCCTTCGGTACTATGAGCAACTGCCCCTGGCCGACATCGCCGAGGCAATGGATACCACCTACAAGGCCGTCGAGCGACTGCTGGCCCGGGCCAGAAAGTCGCTCGAGCCGCGCCTTGACGGATTTTTCCAGGAATAGACCGGGGGATGGGAGCGCCTCGTTCGTTTAAGCGGGTAGAGGAGACGCAAACATGCGCTGCAGGAAGGCACAACGCAAGCTGGAAGCCATGCTGGGCGGCGAACTCAGCCGCCGGGAGCACGAGCGTGTCGATAAGCACCTGGCACGCTGCGCGGAGTGCGCGGCGGCACTGAGGCGGCTCCGCCGGATGCGCACGCTGCTCGCCGCCCGGCGGACTCCGCCGGTGCCCGACGGCTTCCAGGCGCGCCTGCTGAGCCGCGCCCGCGAGCGGACCGAGCAGCGGAGCGGTCTTGACAAGACCCTGCGCAGGTTCGGTCGGCTGCGCTGGGCCGCCGCGGCCGCCGGGATCGCCCTCGCCCTAGCCGTCGGAGTGCTGGTGGGCAGAGACATGATGCGCCCCGCTGAACCGCCCCTGACGGTCGATACAGACCCAGCTCTTCTGTACGGCGCCGACTACCTGACCGAGGCGCCCGCCGGTTCCCTGGCCGGCGCCTACGTGGACCTGGTTTCGACGAGGCAGGGGGAATGACCATGTGGAGGAAAGCCCGACCGGTGGTGCTGGCCGTGTCCCTGGCCCTGAACGTTGCGCTGCTCTCGACCTGGGCGGCGCACGCGCTGCCCGCGCGCCTGGCGGCGGCGCAGCCGGCGGAGCATACCGAGGTCTGGTGCCCCCTCCATCGCGAGCTGGACATCACACCAGAGCAGTGGCGCCGGATAGAGCCGAGGCTGCTCGATTTCCACAGGCGCAGCGACGAGGAACGGGCCGCCCTCCGGGAGGCGCGGGAGGAATTGCTCGACCTGCTGGCCGCCCCGCAGCCGGACGAGGCGGCCCTGCGCCGGGCGCAGCAGAGGATACTCGAGGGCCAGGGCCGCATGCAGCAACTGGTCGTCCGGCGGATCATCGAGCAAAAGGACGTGCTGACCCCCGAACAGCAGGAGAAGCTGTTCTCCCTGCTCCGGCGTCGCATGGAATGCCCCGGCCCCGGCCGCATGATGGGCCGACCCCGCGCGGGTACGGGGACGCGGCCGGATGAACGGCCAGGGCTCACCAACGAACCCGGCGCCCCCGAGCAGGAGTGACGTGTGAACCGCACCATCGCCATCCTGGCTCTCGCGACTACGGCGCTCCTGGCAGGCTGCACGGGCATTGACCCCTGGGGCGTGTTCGACCCCGTGCCGGCCTCGCCCGCCGAGACGTTCCAGGAGGACATCGAGCATCCGGTCGAAGTGGAGCCCGCCCCCGACCTGGCCGGCCGGGAGCTGACCCTGGCCGAGTGCGTGGCGGTGGCCCTTGAGCACAACCCGCAGACGGCCGCAGCCTGGCAGGAATTGCGGGCCGCCGCGGCGCGTGCCGGCCGGGCCGGGGCCGACTACCTGCCGTCACTCGGATTCTCGACCGGCGCCTCGCGCGGCAGGACGGTGGAGACGGACCGAGACCGGGACAGGGGCACGCGCACCCGTTACGAGGCCGTTTTCGGCGCCCGCTGGCTGCTGTTCGACGGCGGAGGGCGCCGGGCAAGGCTGGACGCCGCTGAGGCGGAAGTGCTGGCGGCCGGCTTCCTCCACAACGCCGCGCTGCAGGATATCGCCTTTTCCGTCGAGGAGGCATACTACCGGGCCATGGCAGCCGGGAGTTTCGAGGAGGTCGCCGTCGAGACGGTGGCCCAGCGCGAGCAGCACCTCCGGCTCGCCGAGGCGCGCTACGAGGCGGGGGTGGTCGCGCGCTCCGACGTGCTGAGGGCGCGCGCCGAGAAGGCGGCCGCCGAACTGGATCTCATCCAGGCCCGCAACGCAGTGCACGTGGCCACGGGCCGGCTGGCCCACGCAATGGGGCTGCGCGCCTCGACGCCGTTACGTCTGGCCGAGCCACCGCCGGAAGATACCGGCGCGGAGATGCAGGGCGTTGAGGCGCTGCTGGAAGAGGCCGCCCGTAACCGACCGGAACTGAAAGCCGCCCTCGCCCGGGTGCGAAGCCGGGAGGCGGACGTAGAATTGGCCCGTTCACGCTACCGGCCGACCGTGGAGGTGGACGCCCGCCTCGGCTGGGCCGGCAGCCACCTGCTGCCCGACCGCCGCCTCTGGAACCTCGGGCTCGGGCTGGACCTGCCGCTGTTCACCGGGTTCGACCGCAACTACCAGCTTCACGGCAGCGAAGCGGAACTTGGCCGCGCGACGGCCGAGCGGACATCGGCGCTCAGGGGTGTGGAACTGGAGGTCTGGACAACCCACTGGCAGCTCATCGAGGCCGGCCAGGCCGTCCGGGCAGCGGAGACCCTCGTGGAGAGCGCCGAAGAGAGCCTCCGCGCGGCCGAGGCCGAGTACAGACAGGGCACCGGCAGCATCATTGCGCTCGTGGACGCCCAGACGGCCCGCGCCGTCGCCCGGAACCGCCTGGTCCAGGCCCGGCTCGACCGGCGCAGCGCACGGGCGAGGTTTGACAGGGCCGTCGGCAGGTCGTTCGCCGACCGCACAGAACCCGATGCGCAGGAGGAATAGGGATCGTGAGAAAACCAAAAGCTGTTCATCTGGTTCTGCTCTCTGCGGGAATACTGGTCGCCGCGGCCGTCGCGTGGTCCGTGCTGGGCCGCCCCACCGAGGCCGGGGCGCCAGGTTCAGGAGGACGCGACCGGACGCCCCTGGTCGAAGTCCGGGAGGCGCGCATGGGCGATATTGTGCTGACGCTGGAACGTTCCGGGGAGGTGGTGGCCACGGAGTCGGTCGTCATCGCCGCGACCAAGGAGGGCCCCATCAACTATGGTCCCTGGCGGGAGGGAGACGAAGTGGGCGCCGGGGACAGGCTCGTTGAGATCGACCGCGAGGTGCACCGCGCGGAGGCCGAGACGGCGCGCGCCGCCCTCAGCGTGGCGCGGGCCCGGCTGGCCGACCTGCGCGCCGGGGCGCGCCGCGAGGAGATAGAGAAGGCCCGCGCCGGCGTCAAGCGCTGGGAGGCGACACTGCAGGAGGCCCGCGAGACCTACCGGCGCCAGATGGACCTGATAGCCGGGGACTTCACCTCGCGCCAGAGCGTGGACCAGGCACGCGAACGGATGGAGGTCGCCGAGGCCGAACTGGCATCCGCCCGCCAGAGCCTCGCCATGCTGGAGGCCGGCCCCACGGCGACCGAGGTAGCCGTCCAGGAGGCCGCCGTCGAGGAAGCCTCCGCCCGCCTGACCCAGGCCGAGGCGCACCTGGCCGAGTGCATCGTCAGGGCCCCCTTCGACGGCAGGATAACGGCGGTCCACGTGCGCCCCGGCGACCTCGCCGTCCCCCGCAACCCGCTGGTGGAGATGTTCGATCCGGCCTCGCTCGTTGTGCGGTTCAACGTGCCGGAGGCCCACGCCGCCGCTGTGCGCCCCGGGCTCCGCGTCGAGGTCACTCTGGACGCCCTGCCCGGCCGCAGGTACGCCGGCGAAGTGGTGCGCGCCTACCCCCGCCTCGACCAGGCCACGCGGACCCGCACCGTTGAGGCGCGGCTGGAGGGAGTCGGCGCCGAACTGATGCCCCACCAGTTTGCCCGGCTGAAGCTGGAACTGGACGCGGTCGAGGACGCGGTCCTGGTCCCGCCGGAAGCCGTCCTTCAGACGCCCGAAGGCGAAGACGTTGTCTTCCTGGTGGAAGACGGAAAGGCCGCCCGGCGCCGGGTCGAGATAGGGGTTGAACAGAGGACGGGCGTGCAGATACTCAGCGGCGTGCGGCCCGGCGCAGAGGTCATCACCCGCGGGCACGAGGGGCTGCGGGACGGCGCGCCGGTGCGCCTCGCCGGAGAAGAAGGCGCCGGGCGCGGCGAAGGCAGGGAGGACGGCCGTTGAGGATAACCGAGCACAGCGTGCGACGGCGACTGGCCACCAGCGCCATATTGCTGGCCCTGGTGGTGCTGGGGCTCTATGGCCTGTGGCGGCTGCCCGTGGACTTTCTGCCGGACCTGACCTACCCCGTGGTCAAGGTCAACATCCGCTGGCCGGGCGCCACGCCCGATGAGATCGACAAGGACATCGCCGACCCGATCGAACGCTTCATGGCGACGGTGGACAACCTCGACTCGCTGGAGTCCACCGCGCGCGAGAGTGCCTACAACCTGGACGTCAACTTCGAGTACGGCACGGACGTCAACGTGGCCTTCCAGGACGTGCTGGCCGCGCTGGCCCGCGCCGAGCCGCACCTGCCGGCCGACATCGAACCGCCCCTGGTCTTCAAGGCCGACCCGTCCCAGTTGCCGGTGATGCAGCTTGCCGTCAGCTCAGAGCGCTGGGGACCGGTGCAGGTGCGGGACTGGACGGAGAACTGGCTGCAGGACCGCGTGCTGGCCACAAGGGGCGTGGCCGGCGTGCAGATAATCGGCGGCCTGGAACGGGAGATACGCGTCCTGCTCGACCCCGCCGCCGTCGAGAGGCACGACCTGTCCCTCGAGACTGTGCTCAACCGCCTGCGCCAGGAGAACGTGGAGCGCGCGGCCGGCCGCGTCTCCGACGGACGCCGCGAGGTCATCGCCCGCACCACGGGACACTACGCCTCCATCGAGGAGATCGAATCGGTGCTGGTGGCCCGCCGGGGACAGGAGCAGGTCCACGTGCGCGACATCGCGCAGGTAGTGGACGGCCACGAGGAGCAGCGACTCATCACGCGGTTCAACGGCCGGGAGTGCGTGGTGCTCTCCGTGCTGAAGGAGGCCGAGGCCAACACCGTCGAGGTCGCAAGGGCGCTGGAGGAGCGGCTCAGGGAGATGGAGCCGGCTTTCCCCGAAGGGGTCCGCCTCGACTACGTGGAAAACCAGGCGCAGTACGTCGAGGAGTCCCTCTCCGGCGTCCGCAACGCGGCCATCGGGGCGGCGGTGCTGCTGGTCATTCTCGTTTACCTCTTCCTGGGCAGCCTGCGGCAGGTGCTGGTGATGGCCGTGGCGCTGCCGCTTACCCTGGTGCTGAACTTCGGCCTGATGGAACTGGCCGGCTTCTCGCTCAACATCTTCTCCCTCGGCGGCCTGGTCGTGGCCATCGGCGTGGTGCTGGACAACTCCATCGTGGTGCTGGAGAACATAACCCGCCGGCGCCACGAGGAGCCGGACGGCGACCTGGCCGCCCAGAGCGTCGAGGCCACGGCGGAGGTCGGCCCGGCGGTCGTGGCCGCCACGCTGTCGTTTTTGGCGCTCTTCGTGCCGTTCCTCATTGTGCCCGGGCTGACCACCCTGCTGTTCCGTGAGCTCATCCTGGTCGTCGCGGGTATCGTCGTCATCAGTCTGACCGTGGCGGTGACGGTCACGCCGATGCTGGCGGCCACCCTGCTGGGCCGGAGAGGGCAGAGCGGAGAGGCCGGTGGCGCCGGGCGTTTCGAGCGCCTGTTCGCGCGGCTGACGGACGCCTACGGCCGCTCGCTGCACGGAGCCTTGCGCGCGCGCCGGCTCGTTCTCGTGTTGTTCCTCGCCGTCCTGGGGCTGGGGGCGCTCGTCCTGGGGCGTGTCGGCGGCGAGTTCCTGCCGCTCATGGACGACGGGCGGATCCTGGTCAACGTGAACCTTCCCACCGGCGCCTCACTGCAGGAGACGGAGCACATCGTAGCCCGGATCGAACGGGAGATAGCCGACGACCCGCTCGTGGAGAATGTCTTCTTCCTGGCGGGCGGCCGTATACGCGGTTTCGACACCAGCGAACAGGCCAACCGGGGCGAACTGAACCTGCAGCTCGTGCCGAAGGCCCGGCGCGACGTCAGCACGGCCGAATACGCAAGGCAGCTTCGCCGGCGCCTCATGCAGGTCTCCCCGCCCGGCGTGACGGCCATGGCGAGGCCGATGGGCGTGCGGGGGCTGCGAGGGCTGCGGGGCTCCGACATCGAGGTCGGGATCAGGGGACCCGACACCGACACCCTGGCCGAGCTGGCCCGCCGGGCCGTCAGTTCGATGCAGGAACTGGACGACCTCGCCAACGTGAGCGTGCTGCTGGACCTGACGCGACCCGAATACCAGGTGCGCATTGACCGCACCAGGGCCTCGGAACTCGGGATCACCGCCGCCGAGGTGGCGGACTCCCTCCGAACGCTCGTAACCGGCACGGTGCCCACGCGCTATCGCGACGGCGTGCACTACTACGACATACGGCTCATCGTGCCCGAGGGGAGGATCTCCGACCGCCAGGACCTGGAGAACCTGCCGCTCAGCTCCAACCCGGGCGGGACGCTCCGCCTGCGCGATGTGGCCGAGGTCCGGCCGGCTGTCGGGCCGGTGCAGATCACCCGCGCCAACCAGGTCAGGGAGGTCTCGGTGGGAGCGGACGTTGCGGGCGGCGACCTGGCCCGCGCCGTCTCCCGCCTCAGGGCGCGCCTGGACGACCTCGACCGCCCGGCGGGTTACGAGTTCCACTTCGGCGGGCGCGCCGAGATGATGGCCGGCATGATGCGCACCGTGCTGGCCGTCATGGCCTTCGCACTGTTCTTCTCCTTTATCGTGCTGGCGGTGCAGTTCGACAGCGTCAAGCTGCCGGCGCTCATCCTCGGCAGCGTGCCGGTCTGCCTGGTAGGCGTGGTGTATCTGCTTTATCTTGCGGGGCTTCCGCTCGGGGCGACGGTGTTGATAGGAGGGCTGGTGGTGGTCGCCGCCACGGTCAACGACGGCGTGCTGCTGCTGACGTTCGCCCGCGAGATGCAGGACGAACGCGACCTGCCGCCCGACGAGGCCGTTGTCGAGGCCGCGATGATACGCCTGCGGCCGCGCATGATGACAACGCTGACGACCATGATGGGGTTCCTGCCGCTGGCGCTCAACATAGGCGAGGGCGGCGACATGCTCCAGCCCATGGCGGTCGGCGCCATAGGCGGTCTGCTGATGGAGATGCTCGTGGCGCTCTACCTGATGCCCTGCCTCTACGTCCTTTTCACCCGCGGAAAGCGCGGCAGTCCCTTGCCGACATAGCCGGTCCCACAAGCCTGAGGATCGGGGCAACCACGACGAGATCGAGTACGAAGAACGTTGGGCGGAAGAGCACCCGTCACTGCTCGGTTCCCTTGCTTCTGTCTTCGTGTTCCCGCTGGAGGCGGAAGAACGTGAGCGCGTCGTCCGGGCGACGCCTTCCCCGGGAAGGCGGTATAATGGCAGACGAACCGCCGGCGCGTCGGGCCGGCGGTAACTCAGGGGGTGGGTGCCGTGGAACCGGTCGTGGGCATGCTGCTGATCCTCGTGGCTGTGATCGTCGCGGTGGCCGTCGTGGCGATCGGGCGCGAGCGCAGACGGACCAGGGCCCTGGCCCGGTGCGCCGAGGAGCTGGGCTTCCGTTTCAGAGCCACGACTCACAGAGCCACCGAGGCCGACCTGGGCCCCGGTGTGGACGATCTGATGGTGTTCTCCCGGCGTGACCTGACCATCGTGTACAACACTCTGACCGGGCTTGCGCACGACACTGCCGTGTTCATCTGCGACAGCAAGTTCTCCACGGGGACGCTGACCGGGAATTCATGGCGCTGGCGCCAGACGGTTCTGCTCTTCCGGTCTCTGCGGCTGCAGTTGCCGCCGCTCAGCGTGCGCCCGAAGCGTTCCCCCAGCGTCTCTAGCTACGATACCTTCCCCGTCAAGCCGGGGTTCCTGGGCGTGGGCGCCACGGGGCACCGGGATTTCGATTCGACCTATGAACTCCACGGGGCGGACCCCGAGGTCTCGCGCGCCCTGTTCGGCCCGTCAGCTCTGGGCCACTTCCGCCGCGACGACACCCTGTGCGTGGACGGGGTCGGGGACAGGCTGGCGCTGTTTCGCCCCTGCCGGCGGGTCAAGCCACAGGACGTTCGGCGCTTCCTCGAGGAGGGCTTCCAGCTCTTCGCCCACCTTGCCGCCCCGCGCGGGCCGGGGCAATGACCGATCGTCTCGCTACTGAGACGTCCGGCCCTGCAGAGTGACTATCGAGTAGGCGGGCATCGCCAGCGTGGCCTGCCGGTCGCTCACCGTCACGGGCGCGAGCCGCTGCATCTGCTCCTCGTCCGAGGTCCGGTGGGCCTCCATCCGGTCGAAGCCAAGGTTCTGCGTGAAGCGCAGCGTCACGTCCCGCGCCTGCCCGGTCGGGTTGATGATGACCGCCGTCAGCTGCCCGTCCTCCTCGTGCAGGAAGGCGCTGCTGAGCACGTCCCCGTAGCCGGGCTCGGCGCCGATGCGCACCGCCCCCGGGCGGATGAAGTAGGAGTAGTGCCTCGCGGCATACGTCTTCGGTGTCCACTCCTCGAACACCATCAGGTTGTGCGTCATCGGCGAGCGGTCCGTCACCTGCCAGGGCACGACCATGCTGACGTGGCCGGCCACCAGGGCGTTGTGGAACATGTTGGCCACGCCGCGCCGGATGGGCTCGGGCCAGTCGTGCCCCCGCGTGCCCCCCTCGGTCACCCACAGGGGGCGCTCGTATTCCTTCGCCATCTCGTAGAAGCGCCGCGAGACGTTCTCGTCTATCTCCGCCTCCACCCCGTCGCTGTAGCCGTGCGTGGCGATGACGTCGAAGTGCGGCCCTCCGCGCTCATGCTCGGCCATGATGCGGATGTAGTCCGGCGTCCCACCCTCGTAGAAGTGGCCGGTCATGGTCTCCGGGGCGAATATCTTCACGTGGCCCAGGCCCTCTTCCTCGAGCATCTCGCCGAGCATGCCGATGACGGTGGCCAGGTCCTCGGCGGTCCAGACGCAGCTTTCGAAGGTCTGGGTGAACTGCGGCTCGTTGGCAGGGCTGATGGCGTAGATCGGCACACCCTGGGCGTCGTGTGCCTTCACCATCTCCACCATCCACTTGACGAAGTGCTGGAAGTACTCGGGCTTGACCCGGTTCTCGACTATCTCGCCGGTGCGACGATGCTCGTAGCTGAAGGCGCCGATGGCGCCGGAGGCTTCGTCCCGGGTCGACTGCGTGTATTTCATCCACGGCGGGGGGCTCCAGACGCTGGCGATGAACTTCGTCTCCGGGTTCAGCGCCATCAGGCCCTGACCGAAATCAATGAATATCTGCGCCCGGCCGTCGCTCTCCATGAAGTTGAAGTCCTGCCAGCGGATGTCGCGCCAGTCTTCGACCGGCTCGGTGGAGACCGGCCCGCGGAAGTTGATCCGCAGAACGTTCATGCCCAGTTCCTGGGAGTAGACCCGCTGGAACTCCTCGGTGCGGTAGAGTTCGCGGAACTCCGGCCGCCAGGCCACAAGGCACGTACCCCAGCCCTCCACCGTCTGGTAGCGCTCCTCCGGGTCGATGGTGACAGTCGTCCGGGCTGCGACCGACCCGGCCGGAAAGAACAACAGACACAACAGACCGCTCAGCAAACCCCTCATCCACATGGCACAACCTCCGGCGGGAGACAATTCCTCCAAGCGTACCGCCATCGTACCCGCTCCGGCCGGGCCCGGCAAAGGGAAGGACGAACCGCGCATTCCGGCCAGCCCCCGGTAATTGGGGCTCGGTCTTGGGGTGGATCGTGGACAGATAGGGGTCTGAGGAACAACGCGGGGCAAGCCACGCAACGGCAGGGCGGCGGCAAGCAGCGCGCTCACAGAGCGCGGCTCACTCCGGGGGACGCGGCCCGGACGATGGTGAGTTGTGCGAAAGGCGCGAGCGGCGATCCCCGGAGTGCGCCGCCCTGAAAGACCACCACCCTGAAGGGGCGCAACATACCAGTCCCCTACCCCGCCCGAACTCTGCGCCCCAACGGGGCGCCGCTCTTTCAGAGCGCCACATACCAGCCCGGGGCGAAGCCCTGAGTACCACAGAGCCCCCCCCGGAACCCGCGCCCTGAAGGGGCGCTACAGGGAACGTTGTGCCCCCCAACGGGGCGCGGTCTTTATGCCGACTACCGGGTTCCCGCCGGGAAAACGCTTGACGTATCCCCTATAACCGTATAGCCTATAGGCTGAGGTCACAACACTCTGACGCTCGGTACAGGAGAGGGGCCGTCGGGATGGTGTTGATGATGGGGCTGCGAGAATCTGTCACTCCCCCGGCCGCCTCACCCGGCTTTGCCGGCGAGTGACCCGCACGGGCGTTGCTGTCCGATTTGGGCGCATGGAGGTGCCTTCTGCGAAACGAATCCATTTGCTCGCCGAATCGTCTTCAGGGCAGTGCGCAGCGGCCGCCTCTTCGCCGGAGCGCGCTGGATGAAGCGGCCATTGGCTTGAATGTGGCTGGTCGGCCCGTCATCCTGTGCGGGCGCGGCGGGTGCAACGTCCGCGTCCGGAAGACCTGACTCTGCGGGAGACTGCTGTGAGGCGTCCGAACATCCTGCTTATCGTGGCCGACCAGTTGCGTGGAGACTGCCTGGGCATCGAGGGGCACCCGGTGCTGCTGACGCCGACCATGGACCGCCTGGCCGGTCAGGGCGTCCGCTTCCGGCGCGCCTACACAACGTGCCCGACCTGCATCGCGGCCCGGCGCAGTTTGCTGTCCGGCCGGTCCCCCGGCACACACGGCATGGTGGGCTATCGGACCGGCGTGGAGTGGCACCCGCCGGCCACCCTGCCCGGGGCGCTCTCGGCGGCGGGCTACCAGACGGTCTGGATCGGCCGCTCGATGCACCAGCACCCGCCGCGCAAGCGGTACGGCTTCCAGCACATGGTGGTCTCTGACAGCCGCCGGCCCGAGGCCGACGACTACGGCCGGTGGCTGGCGCGCAGAGAGCCCGATGGAAGCGGCGGGCCCTACGGAACCGGCGTGATGCACAATGACTGGACGGCCCGCCCCTGGCACATGCCCGAGGCATACCACCCGACCAACTGGACGGTAAACCGGGCGCTGGACTTTCTGGACCGGCGCGACCCGTCCTGCCCGTTTTTCCTGGTGGTCTCGTTCCTGGCGCCGCACCCGCCGCTGGTGCCGCCCGCTGCTTACTTCGAGCGCTACCTCCGCGCCGGCGTCCCTGAGCCGGTCATCGGGGACTGGGCCCGGCCGCCCCGCGACCACGGGCTGGGACTGGGCCAGGAGGCGTCGCGGGTGGATCTGCGGGGCGAGGCCCTGCGCTCGGCCCGGGCGGGCTACTACGGCCTGGTCAACCACATTGACGACCAGCTCAACCGCCTGCTCAACCCCGTGCGCGGCATTGACAGGATGACCGACGGCAACACGGTCATCATGCTGACGAGCGACCACGGGGAGATGCTGGGCGACCACTACCTGTGGCGCAAGGGCGTGCCCTACGAACCTTCGGCCCGCATACCCCTGCTGGTCCGCCCGGCGCGCGGCATGGACTTCGCCCCCGGCGCCGTGGTGGACCAGCCGGCCTGCCTGGAGGACGTCATGCCGACCCTGCTGGAGATGGCGGGCGCGGAGGTGCCGGACTCGGTCGAGGGCCGAAGCCTGCTGCCGCTACTGCAGGGCCGGGAGACGCCCTGGCGCGGTCACCTCCACATCGAGCATTCGGCCCGCCATCACACGCTGACCGACGGGAGGGAGAAGTACATCTGGTTCACCGCCGACGGCCGGGAGCAGTTCTTCCGCCTGAGCGACGACCCCAACGAGTGTCACGACCTGGCCGGGGACGGCGCCGAAGCGGACCGCGTGGCCGAATGGCGGACTTTGCTGGCGCGGGAACTGGCCGACCGACCCGAGGGGTTCAGCGACGGGGAGCGCCTCGTGCCGGGGCGTCCCTACCCGCCGGTGATAGACAGAAGCGGAACCGCCGCCGACTGACCCGCAAGCGCCCGTCCCAACTGAGGAGAGACATCGTGTTTGAGCCCGACTTCTCGGAGTTGTTCACCACCTATGAGGATCCCGAATCGGGGGTGAGGAGCCACATCCTGACCCGCCGTGTCGCGCCGGCGCAGATCGCCTTCTACTTCGTCAACAGTTCCTTCAGCGCGGACGCGCGCTACCTGTGGTTTTACTGCGCCTTCCCGCCGTCCCGCGAGCGGACCCTGGGCGTGGTGGACCTCGAGCGGCAGGAGGTGCGGCGCTACCCCGAGACGGGATTCAGCGGCGCATCCCCCCTGGTGGACGACCGACAGGCGGGCGTCTACTGGTGCAGCGGCAGCAGCGTCTGGCGACGCGACGCCGAGGCCGAAGCGCCGGTCGAGGAGGTGGGCAGCGTGCCGGACGAGGTTGTGCGGGGGCGGCGCGTGGGACACCTGGCCACGCACCTGACACTCGGCGCCGACGGCCGACGCCTGCTGCTTGATGCGTTCATCGGCGACGAATCCGTCATCGGCACAATGAGCCTGGACGGCGAGTACGACCTGTGGGCGGCCACCTCCGAGCGTTACTACAACCACGGCCAGTTCAGCCCAACGGACCCCGAGCTCGCCCTGCTGGCCTGGGACTTCCACACCCACCCCTTCACCGGGGAGACGACGGCCTACGAGGACCGCCTGTGGCTTCTGCGCCGGGGAGAGGAGCCGAAGCCGATCTTTCCTGCGCCCACGCGCGTGACCCACGAGTGGTGGGACGCGGACGGCCGGCACGTCTGGTTCGTCGAGACGCCCCGGCCCGACCTGCCCCGCGCCACCTACAAGGTGGACATCCACACGCGCGAAATCGAAGAGGGTTGGCCGGAGTGGCACTGGCACGCCCACGACTGGAACCACGGGCAGTACGTGGTCGGTGACCGGCGGGGGCGCTTCTACCGGGGCTGTCCCTCCAACGTCCATTTCTGCAATAACGACACCGGACGCGAGGTGACTGTCATCAGCCACAACCCCGAGCACCTGACCGTGGGGCGGCAGTACCACATAGACCCGCATCCGCGCTTTTCGCCGTGCGGTCGTTTCGTGACGCACACCACCACGGTGCTGGGCCAACCCGACCTGGCCGTCACGCCGGTGGCCCCTCTCGCAGCGCAGACCACAGAGTGAGTCGCCGTGGGCGGCACTCGGCCGTTCTGCACTCGGCCCGGTGTCAGGGCAGACCCGGGAAGCGTGCGAGCAGGCCCTCGGCGTTGCCGTGCAGTACGGCATGCCGGTCCTCGTCCGTGATGTCCGCCGAGAGCAGACAGCCGAGGGCGGCCACCGGGGAGAACCACGGCAGGTCCGTGCCGAACAGCATGCGATCGGCGAGGCCGGCGTCGGCGAACTTCTCGATCACGCCGCGGTCGTTGTCCAGGAGCGCCGTCAGGTCCAGGTACACGTGAGCGAAGTCCCGGGCGATCTTCACCGCCTCGTCCCAGGCGCCATGCAGGCTGTGCCCCAGGATGAGAGCGATGCCCGGGTGCCTGGCGGCCAGCGTGCGCATCTGCTCAGGACCATTGTGCCTGCTGCCTCCCCAGGAGTGCACGAGCACGAGCAGCTCTCGCTCCTCCGCTACCTGGAGCGCCGGGGCGTACGCCGGCGCCGTTGCCGGCACCTGGTGCTTTTCCGGGTGAAGCTTCAGGCCGACGAACGCGTCCGGATGCTCGTCCAGGAGCGAGAGGTCGCGCCGGATGTGCTCCGGGTGGTTCGGGTTGACGGACAGGTAGGCGCGCAGCCGGCCCGGATACTGCCGGACGGCCTGCACGGCGGTCCGGTTGCCCAGGTCGGGCGCGAAAAGGGCGGCGTGGGAGGCAAAGCACAGCATCCGCACGTTGGCCCGGTCCATGGACCGAACCATCTCCTCGGCCGACGGACGGGGGAACCATATCCCGTAGTAACGCCCGAGGTGCCCGTGCATGTCGTAGATCGGGCAGTGAGGGAGGCGGAGGTCCTGCCAGAAAGCTCTTGTCAGCGGGGTCTCCTTGATCATCAGCGCACCTCCGAGAGCAGCCGTTCGATGTTGCCCGCGGCGATGGCCGCCCTGCCGGCTTCGCCGATCTCGGCGTGCCGCACCCTCAGCATGGCCCCGCCCGGGTAGCACTCCGGGAAGCCCGAGCCGAACAGCATCCGGCCCGCCCCGTATCGCTCGACAAAGGCCTCGATGCCCGCGTCGGCGAGGTAGGTGCTCGTCTCGATGTGCACACGCTCGTACCGGTCCAGCAGCGGCCGGAAGAAGCGGTCCGCCGGCCAGACATCCAGGTCACACAGCACGACAGTGAGCGCCGGGAATGCCTCCAGCAGGTCATAGGCCATAGCCCACGTGGCGCCGCGCCGCAGGCTCAGCAGCAGGGGCACCCGGCGGTCCGCCAGCACCGAGAGCAGGTCGCCGATGACCTCCGGGCGCGGCAGGTAGCGGTTCCGCTCCGGAAACATGCGTACGGCCTGAACGCCGGCCTCGATCAGCCGGCCCGTCCACTCTTCAGCGGAGCCGATCTCCCCGCATTGGGTGGGCAGCATGGTCCAGACTCCCACCAGGCGCTCGTGTCCGGCGATGGCCCGGCTCAGGAGGTCGTTGCCCTCCAGGGGATCGTAATCATGCTGCGCGATGTGCCAGACGAGGGCCTTCTCGACCCCTGCCTCGTCCATGGCCGCGACGAGGGAGCCAGCGGTCGGCGGGCTGAACAGCGTGCCGTTGGCCGGCGTGCCGACCCATGCATTGCAGTCATAGAATCTCACCTTCGCGACCTTTCCTTGCCGGGGGATGATGCGCTCCGCGAGATAAGGGCTCGCCTGTGGTACCGGCTGCCGCCCTTTTTGTCAATGTGCCGCGCGCGGGGCAGTGCGATAGGAGGCCGCAGCTGAACGCCTGCTTGGCCGAATCGTTTGCGTCTCTCCCAATCGGCGCGTATGCTCACGCGTCAAGACCGGCCGTGAAGGAAAAGGCCCGGGACGGGCCGGCGCGGCGACCTGCGGATTCCCGGTGAGGCAACGATGTACGAGATAGGGCAGGAGGAGATAGACGCCGTCGCGCGCGTGGTGCGCAGCGGCCGGCTGTTCCGCTACCACGAGGGCGGGGAGTGCGAGCGCTTCGAGACGCGCTGGGCCGAGCACCTGGGAGTTAGACACGCCCGCATGACCGCCAGCGGCACGACCGCCCTGACGGCCGCCATGATGGCCGTCGGCATAGGGCCGGGCGATGAGGTCATCGTGCCGGCCTGCACCTACATGGCCACGGCGGTGGCGGTGCTGGCGGCGGGCGCCATCCCCGTCATCGTGGACATAGACGAGACCACCACTCTTGATCCGCAGGCGCTGGCGGACGCGGCCGGACCGCGCACCCGCGCGGTGGTGCCCGTGCACATGTGGGGCCTGAGCTGCGACATGGACGCCATTATGCACGTAGCGGCCGAGCATGACCTGATCGTCATCGAAGACGCCTGCCAGGCGGTGGGCGGCGGGTTCGAGGGGCGGATGCTCGGCAGCATCGGGCACCTCGGCGCGTTCAGCTTCAACTACTACAAGAACATCACCTGCGGAGAAGGCGGCGCCGTGGTGACCAACGACGGCGAGGCTTTCCAGCGGGTGGCCAACGCCGTGGACTGCTGCGCCTTCTACTGGAGCGGGCGGGACGAGGAGTACCCGGGCTTCACGGCCAACTCAGCCCGCGCCTCGGAGTTCGAGGGAGCCATCCTGAACGTGCAGCTCGACCGCCTGCCCGGCATGCTCGACTCGATGCGCCGCCAGAAGAAACGCGTGCTCGCGGCCGTGCGCGACGCGGTCCGGCCCTCGCCCTGCCACAGCCTCGACCATGAATGCGGGGCGAGTAACCTCCTTTTGCTGGACACACCCGAACAGGCGGAGGCATTCGCCCGGGAGGCGGGCGGCGTCGTACTGATCAACACCGGCCGCCACGTCTACACGGAGTGGGACCCCGTGCTGCGCCACCGCGGCGCCCACCACGACGCGCTGAACCCGTTCGCGCTGCCCCAGAACCGAGGTTGCCGCATGGACTACAGCCCGGACATGTGCGCGCGGTCACTGGACATCCTGCGCCGCACCGTCCGCGTGGACAACCACCCCCGCACCAGCGCGGAGAAACTGGAGGAGCGCATCGAGCGCATCCGGGGAGCCGCAGCACACCTCGCCGGCCGGGGCGGCGCATAGCCTCTGCCCCCCGAACAGGTCGCACCTGTTGGGGGGGACCGTGTCCTGCGGCCAATTCGCCGTACGGCCTGGGGGGCACACGGCGAGACCCAGGACGGGTGTCCTGGCGCCGCAGGCACGGCAGGCAGGCTTCGAAAGCTCCGCGGTAGACGCCGTTTACCATCATCTCGCAACTCTGAACAAGCAACCAGCCGTCATCGGGGCGGTTTCGTTTGACACCCGGCGCGGGGTCCTCTAAACTTGATAGTGCCTATTCTTGCAACGCGGCGTCGGCGTCGGCCTGCCGGCGCATCGGTCCCTTCCTGTGCTGGTGCGGTTGCCCATGGAGTTGGAAGAACTGCGTGAGCAGATAGATCAGCTGGACCGCCGCATCGTCCGGCTCGTCAACGACCGGGCCGAACTGGCGCGGGAGATCGGGCGCCTCAAGAGTGCAAGCGATTGCAGCCCCTACGTGCCCTCGCGCCACGAAGAGGTGAGCCGGCGGGTGGTCGAGCTGAATGAAGGCCCTCTCTCGGACAGGTGCATCAACGCCGTTTACCGGGAAATCATGAGCGGGTGCCTGGCGCTGGAGAAGCCCGTCAAGGTGGCCTACCTCGGCCCTGAGGGGACGTTCACCCATAGCGCAGCGCGTTCGCACTTCGGCAAGTCTGTCGAGTATTCGGCCCTGGCCACGATAGACGAGGTCTTCGGCGAGGTCGAGCGCGGACGGTGCGACTACGGCGTGGTGCCGGTGGAAAACTCCACCGGCGGCGGCATACATGAGACGCTGACGCGGTTCCTGACCAGCTCGCTGAAGGCATGCGCCGAGATAGTGCACGAGATACACCACGCGCTGATGGCGCGTTGCCCGCTCGAGAAAATCGAGCGCATCTACAGCCGCGGGCAGGTCTTAGGCCAGACGCGCCGGTGGCTGCAGACACACCTGCCCGAGGCCGAGCTGCTGGAGGTGAGCAGCACCAGCGTGGCGGCCGCGCGGGCGGCGCGAGAGGAAGGCGCCGCCGCCATCGGCAACGCCAGCCTGGCGGCCGTCAACGAGTTGGACGTGCTGGCTGACCACATCGAGGACTACTCCCACAACGTGACGCGCTTCTTCCTGCTGGGCACGCACATGAGCCGGCCGACCGGGGATGACAAGACAGCCATCCTGTGCAGCGTGCGGGACAAGGTGGGCGCCCTGCACGACCTGCTGGAGCCGTTCAAGACGCACGCCATCAACATGACGAAGATCGAGTCGTTCCCCTCGCCGACGGCGGCGTGGCAGTATTACTTCTTCATAGACTTCCTGGGCCATCCGGACGAAGAGCGCACAGCGCAGGCCCTGCGGCAGATGCAGGAGGAGTGCATCTCCTTCGAAGTGCTGGGGGCCTTCCCGCGATGCCGCGGATGAGCCCGCTTATACAGATACCTTTGCCGGGACCAGACAACCATGAGAAGGCTGTTCGTGGCCGGAAACTGGAAGATGAACCTGGACGGATGCCGGAGCCATGACCTGGCCGAGGGCCTGAAGAAGCAACTGGCCGACGTCCAGGACGTGCGGGTGGCCGTCTTCCCGCCCTACGTCTACCTGAACTGTGTCGCTAACGTGCTGAACAAGACCCCCATCGAAGTCGGCGCCCAGAACATGTACCCGGAACCTGAAGGCGCCTATACGGGGGAGGTCTCCGGCGCCATGCTGACGGACGTGGGCTGCCGCTGCGTGATCCTGGGGCATTCCGAGAGGCGGCACGTCATCGGCGAGACCGACGAGTTCATCAACCGCAAGGTCCACAAGGCGCTCGAGTGCGGCCTGGAACCGGTGCTTTGCCTGGGCGAGACGCTGGAGCAGCGGAGGGCAGGCCAGATGGAGAAGGTCGTCAGCGGCCAGCTCCGGGCCGGCCTGGACGGCGTGAGCGCCGGGCAGATGGAGAAGATCACCGTCGCCTATGAGCCGGTCTGGGCGATCGGCACCGGCGAGACGGCCACCCCCGAGCAGGCCGACCAGGCGCATGCCTGCCTGCGGAACGTGCTCGGGGAGGTCTATGACGAGGAGGTGGCCGAGGCCACCATCATCCAGTACGGCGGCAGCGTCAAACCGGACAACGCGGCCGACCTGTTGAGCATGCCCAACGTGGACGGCGCCCTGGTGGGCGGGGCGAGCCTGAGTGTTGAGAGCTTCGTTCCGATTGTGCAAGCTGCTCTCAACTGAACCGAGACTACCGGGAAATCACCATGGACCCTGAAGAGTTTCGCAGCAAGGCGAAAACGACAATGACCATCGCGGTCTTTTTCGCGGTGGCGCTGGTCTTCTACCTGATGCAGTGGCGAGCGCTGCTGACGGTGTACCTTTTCACACTCGCCTTTGTGGCCGTGCTGGCCATCCTGATACAGAGCGGCCAGGGGGGCGGGCTGGCGGCGTCCTTCGGCGGCATGGGCGGAGACAGCCTGCTGGGCGTCCGCTCCGCCAGCCCCATCGCCAAGGCCACTTACGTGATGCTGGCGCTGTTTCTGTTCATCGCTGTCCTGCGGGCGCGGCTGGGGCCGACCGAGCAGGTCGGACCCGGCCTGCTGGGACCCGACCCGCGCACACCTCCGGCCGTGCAGCCCCAACTGCCTGAAGAAGATATGCCACCCCAGGAGGCGCTGCCCCCCCTGCCCGAGCAGGAGCCGGCAGAGTGATACGGAGCATGACCGGGTTCGGCACGGCGGACTGCCTCTGCCGGGAGTGGTTCATCCGTGTCGAACTACGTTCGGTCAACCATCGGGACATGCAGGTCAACTTCCGGCTGCCCGAGGCCTTCCGGCTCAAGGAGGTCGAGCTACAGAAGCTCGTCGAGAAGCACGTCCACAGGGGCCACGTCTACTTCGGTCTGACCATCGAACCGCACGGCACCAGTGCACCCCTGCTGGTGGACGGCGAGCGCGTGGAAAGCTACCTGGACGTGCTGGAAGAGTTGGTGGCCGGGCGCGGCATTCCCTGCAGCGTGGACATGGCCTCCCTGCTGCAACTGCCCGGAGCGATGAAAGAGACGGCCCTGGACGAGGAGTTACGCGAGTCGCTGTGGGACGCCGTGCTCTCCACGGGCGGGGCGGCCGTGGAGGCGCTGGTGCAGATGCGCCGCGAGGAAGGCCGCAACCTGAGCGGGCAACTCAGCGCGTTGTGCGAGCGCATCGCGGAATTGACCGATGATGTCGAGGCCGAGCAGGCCAGCTTCGTGCCGGCCTACAGGGACCGGCTCGTTGAACGTATCTCCAGGCTGCTGGAAGGAACCGGGGTAACGCTCAACGACGATACGATAGCACGGGAGGTGGCCGTCTACGCGGACCGCTGCGACGTCAGCGAGGAGATAGCACGCATGCGCAGCCACGTGGAGCAGTTCCGCGGGGTGCTGGCAGGCCCGGAAGAGCCGGTGGGTCGGAAGATGGAATTCATCGGCCAGGAGATGCTGCGCGAGGCCGGCACCATGGCGGCAAAAGTGCCGGCAGGCCGGCAGGTGGACGACGTGCTCGAGCTTAAAACGACGATCGAACGCCTGCGCGAGCAGGTGCGCAACGTGGAGTAGAACCGCCCGGCAAGGGGCCCGCCAGCCCGCCGATGGCGAGCAACATGACTACAGCCGGCGAGAGTTGATGAGCGGAGCGGACCCCGACGACGGCCTGGTCAACCCCCGACAGCTTTTCGTCGTCTCCGGCCCCAGCGGCGTCGGCAAGAACACCGTGGCCGACGAACTGTGCCGGCGCGGGCTGGCCGTCAGGGCCGTGACGGCCACCACCCGGGAGCCTCGCCGGGGGGAACGGGACGGAACGGACTACCTGTTTGTGAGCGAGGAGGAGTTCCGCCGCTGGATCAAGCAAGGCCGACTACTGGAATACACGCGCTACGTCGGCAGCTACTACGGCACACCGGTGGCGTCAGTCAACCGGGCGGCGGCCTCGGGCCTGCCCGTGCTGCTGACCATAGACGTGGACGGCGGCCTGCAGGTCAAGGAGCACTGGCCACAGGTGACGCTGGTCTTCCTGGAGCCGCCGTCGGAGGCCGAACTGCGCCGCCGCCTCGAAGGGCGGGGTCAGGACGAAGAGGAGGCGATCGAGCAACGACTGCGCCGGGCCCGCCAGGAGATGGGCTACGCCCAGCACTATGACTATCGGGTGGCCAACGATCGGCTCGATGAAGCCGTCGCACGGATCAAGGAGATAATGGGAGAGAGGTACCGGGTTGATGAGAACTATTCTCGTCCGGAGACATGAGCGCATGGCCGAACGGACCGAAGAAGGACGTATCGAGGAACTGAGCAAGCTCGTCGGAGGCCGCTACAAGCTGACCACGCTCATCCAGAAACAGGCGATTGACTACATCAAGGGCGGCCGCGCCTTCATGCCCAGCGTGCGCAACATGGATGAGCTGTTCCGCTACATCCTCGATGAGATCGAAAAGGGCGACATCGCCCTGCAACTGCCCGGCGAGACCGAAGAGCCGACCGAGGAAGAGGAATGAGCCGGGCCCCGGGAAACAGTCGCATGTCCGGACAGGGCGGCGTGAACATCATACTGGGCGTCACCGGCAGCATCGCCGCCTACAAGGCGGCCTCGGTGCTGAGGGCGCTGATGGCGCGCGGGCACGCCGTGCGCGTCGTCATGACCGAAGCGTCCCAACGACTGGTCTCGCCTAACACGTTCCGGTCCCTCTCCGGCGAGCCGGTCACCACCGCCCTCTTCATCGAGGAGACGCAGGTCGGCCTGCAGCACATCGAGCTGGCCGAATGGGTGGACGTACTCGCCGTCGCCCCCGCCACGGCCAACTTCATCGGCAAGGTCGCCAACGGCATCGCCGATGAGATAATGAGTTGCACGTGGATGGCCTGCGACTGCCCGAAGCTGCTGGCCCCGGCGATGAACGACCGCATGTGGCTGAGCCCGCCGGTACAGCGCAACTGCGACTACCTGCGCTCGCTGGCCGACGTGCACTTCGTGGACCCCGTCGAGGGCAAGCTGGCCAGCGGCAAGCACGCCGTCGGCCACCTTGCCCCCGTTGAGGAAGTCATCGAGCGAATACACCGGCTGGCCCTCGCCGCAGGAGGCAAGGATGTGTGAGCCGGGCGCCGGCGAGCAGATAACGCTGCGCATACGCCGCAAAGAGGGCTGCGAGGACCTGCCCCTGCCTTGCTACATGAGCGACGGGGCCAGCGGCATGGACCTGCACGCGGCCGTCTGTGAAGACCTGACCCTCCAACCCGGCCAGGCGCGACTGGTGCCGACGGGGCTCCACATCGCCCTGCCGCCGGGCTGGGAGGCGCAGGTGCGCCCCCGCAGCGGGCTGGCGCTCAAGAACGCCGTCACCGTACTGAACAGCCCCGGCACCGTGGACAGCGATTACCGCGCCGAAGTCGGCGTCATCCTGGTCAACCTGGGAAAGGAGCCGTTCGTCGTGAACCGCGGCATGCGCGTAGCACAGATGGTCATTGCCCGCGTCTGCCGGCCGCGCGTGGTCGAGGTCGAGCGGCTCGATGAGACCGAGCGCAACCTCGGCGGCTTCGGCTCCACCGGCCTGCACTGAGACCCCACCGCAGGACATGGCGAAGACGACCATCAGACCGTTCCGCCCCGTCTACCCCTCGCCCGCGGCGCTCATCGTGAGCGCGGACCTGGAGGGCCGGGCCAACATCGTCACGCTGGCCGAGTGCTTCAACGTCAGCATCCGCCGGCCCGTCATCATCGGCATCGCCATCCGCACGGCCACCTACTCCCACGGGCTTATCCGCTCCCGGGGCGAGTTCACCCTCAATCTGCCAACCACCGCCTTGCTGGAAGAGGTGGACGGCGTCGGGAGCGTGAGCGGACAGAAATGCGACAAGTTCGAGCGGTTCGCCCTCACGCCGCTCCCGTCACAGCAGGTCGGCCCGCCCATGATCGCCGAATGCCCGCTGAACGTGGAGTGCCGCGTGCTGAGCGAACAGGAAGTCGGCGACCATCAGCTCTTCCTGGCCGAAGCCTTGGCCGAGCACGTTGACGAAGAGTGCCTGGGCCCCGACGGCAAGCCGGACCCGCAGAAGCTGGACATGCTTGTCTATGCCTGCGGGGCCTACTTCGGCGCAGGCGAGCGACTGGGGCGGCACGGCTTCACCCGCTCGCGCTGACGCCACGGGGCGTCGTGCGGTTGCGGCCGCAGCCGCCCGGCGCTACACTGAGGACTCCATAGCGGCGGGGCCCCGCCCCCTTTCCTCCTCTCTCGTGCGGAGCACCCTCACATGGGCGATACGCTGACCAACAAGATCATCAAGGACCACCTGGTCGAGGGTGAACTGCGGCCGGGGGAGCCCATCGCCATCCGCATTGACCAGACCCTCACGCAGGACGCCACGGGGACGGTCGCCTACCTGCAGTTCGAGACAATGGATGTTGACCGCGTAAGGACTGACCTCTCGGTAAGTTACGTGGACCACAACATGCTGCAGGCCGGCCACGAAAACCCCGACGACCACCGCTACCTGCAGTCGGTGGCGGCCCGCTGCGGCATCGTGTTCAGCCGCCCCGGCAACGGCATCTGCCACCAGGTGCACCTGGAGAGTTTCGGCGTGCCCGGCGAGACGCTGCTGGGCAGCGACAGCCACACGCCCACCTGCGGCGGGCTGGGCATGATTGCCATCGGCGCCGGTGGGCAGGATGTCGCCTGCGCCATGGCGGGCCTGCCGTTCTCGCTCACCGCGCCAGGGGTCGTCCGGGTGAACCTGACGGGGCGGCTCTCCCCCTGGGTGACGGCCAAGGACGTGATACTGGAGCTTCTGCGCCGGCTGGACGTGAAGGGCGGCGTGGGCAAGGTCTTCGAGTACGACGGGCCGGGCGTGGCCACCCTCAGCGTTCCGGAGCGGGCCACCATCACGAACATGGGCACTGAGCTGGGCGCCACCACCAGCATCTTCCCCACGGACCAGGTGACCCGCGCGTGGCTACGGGCGCAGGACCGCGAGGGGGACTTCCGGCCGCTGGCCCCCGACCCCGACGCGGAGTACGACGAGATCATCGAGATAGACTTAGACGCCGTGGAGCCGCTGCTGGCCCTGCCGCACAGCCCCGGCAACGTGGCCCCCGTGGGCGAGTTGGCCGGCACGAAGGTGGACCAGGTCTGCATCGGAAGCTGCACGAACTCCTCGTATGAGGACATGGCCCTGACCGGCGCCCTGCTGGCCGGCCGGCGAGTGCATCCCGATGTCAACCTCACGATATCGCCCGGCTCGCGCCAGGTGCTGAAGATGATCGCCGAGAGCGGCAGCCTGGCCGGCATGGTCGAGGCCGGCGCTCGCATCCTCGAGGTGGCCTGCGGGCCCTGCATCGGCATGGGCCAGTCCCCCCGCAGCGGCGCCGTCACGCTGCGCACCTTCAACCGGAACTTCGAGGGCCGCACCGGCACCGCCGACGCCCAATGCTACCTGTGCAGCCCGCCGACGGCCGTGGCCGCCGCACTGAGCGGCGTCATCAGCGACCCCCGCGAACTGGGCACCCCGCCGGAGGTCAAAGCCCCGAAGCGCTTCCTGACCGACGACGCCGGCATCATATTCCCTCCCGAGGACGGTTCGGATGTCCAGATACTGCGCGGCCCCAACATCAAGCCCATCCCGCGGCGCGAGCCCATGCCCGAGACCCTCACGGGCGAGGTGCTCCTGAAGGTCGAGGACAACATAACCACGGACCATATCATGCCGGCGGGCAGCAGAATACTGCCGTTGCGCTCGAACATCCCGGCCATCAGCGAGCATGTCTTTGAAGCGGTGGACCCGGACTTCCCCGCCCGCGCGAAGGAGAAAGGCGGCGGGTTCGTGGTGGCCGGGGAGAACTACGGCCAGGGCTCCAGCCGGGAGCACGCCGCCCTGGCGCCGATGTACCTCGGCCTGAAGGCCGTCATCGCAAAGAGCTTCGCCCGCATCCACCGGGCCAACCTGCTCAACTTCGGCATCGCCCCCTTGCTCTTCGATGAACCGACCGACTATGGCAGGGTCCGCCAGGGCGACCAACTGGTCGTCCCCGAGGTGCGCGACGTGCTGGGGGCCGGCTCGCTGACGGTGCGGGATGAAACGGCGGGTTTTGAGTTCCGCGCGCGGGCCGACCTCAGCGACGCTGAACGCGAAGTGCTGCTGGCCGGCGGCCGCCTGAACATGATCAAGTGATGTACCCCTCCCCCCGAGGAGTGATATGAACGAGACCCCGAGCAAAGAACCCCGGGTGCCGGCGGAAGGCGACCTGGTGGCGTACGTTGACGGCGAACTGCGCGTGCCGGACAATCCCATCATCCCGTTCATCGAGGGCGACGGCATCGGACCGGACATCTGGCGGGCGACCCGCACTGTGACCGACGCCGCCGTCGAGACATGCTACGGCGGGCAGCGCCGCATCTGCTGGACGCAGATATACGCGGGCGAGAAGTCCATGGAACTCTTCAACGAGTGGATACCCGAGGAGACGGTCCAGGCCATCCGACGGTTCCGCCTCGCCATCAAGGGGCCCCTCACCACGCCCGTGGGCGGGGGCTTCCGCAGCGCCAACGTCGCCCTGCGCCAGGCGCTGGAACTGTATGCCTGCGTGCGTCCCGTCTTCTGGGTGCCCGGCGTGCCCTGCCCCGTCCGCGAGCCGCAGAAGCTGGACGTGGTCGTCTTCCGTGAGAACACCGAGGACGTCTACGCCGGCATCGAGTTCGCCAGTGGCACGCCCGAGGCCCGCAGGCTGGCCCGGTTCCTCGAACAGGAACTCGACAGCCCCGTGCGCCAGGACTCAGGCATCGGCATAAAGCCCATCAGCTCCCTGGGCACGAAGCGGCTCATGCGCATGGCGCTCGAATACGCCGTGGAAAACGGCCGCAAAAGCGTCACGCTCATGCACAAGGGCAACATCATGAAGTTCACCGAGGGCGCCTTCAAGGAATGGGGTTACGAGCTGGCGGCGGCCGAGTTCGGCGACATCATCATCACCGAAGACGAACTCTGGGACAAACACGCCGGCCGGCAGCCCGAAGGCACCATCCTGGTGAAGGACCGCATCGCGGACGCCATGTTCCAGCAGGTGCTGCTGCGGCCGGATGAGTACGACGTCATCGTGACGCCGAACCTGAACGGCGACTACATCTCCGACGCCCTGGCCGCCCAGGTCGGCGGCATCGGCATCGCGCCGGGCGGTAACATCGGCGACGGGCTGGCCCTGTTCGAGGCCACCCACGGCACGGCGCCCAAGTACGCCGGCCAGGACAAGGTCAACCCCAGCAGCCTCATTCTCAGCGCCCGCATGATGCTGGACTACATGGACTGGACCGAGGCGGCCGACCTCATACTGGAAGCACTCCAGCACGCCGTGGCGCAGAAGACCGTCACCTACGACCTGGAGCGCCAGATGGAGCGCGCGACACTGGTGAAGTGCTCGGAGTTCGCCGAAGCCATCGTCGAAAACATGTAAGGATGCACCGCCGGACCGCAGAGGGCGCGGAGCGTGCCCGCCTGCGGTGCAGACGGCGGAAAGTCAACCACAACGACACCACGCGCCTGCCCTCGGCGGGCCCACTACGGGACGGTGAGAGGCAAGACACAGGGCCGTTTACCGGGCGCCGGATGTCCCTTTTCCGGTACAATTGCTGTTGATGTCTTTGTCGTTCTCTGCGTTCTCGGCGGTGAATAACGAGGTTTGAAATGGACACAGTGAAGATCGGCGGTTGCCAGGTCAGCCGGCTCATTCTGGGCAGCAATCCGTTCAGCGGTTTCTCCCACCAGGGGCGTGAGCGCGACTCGGAAATGGTCCACTACTACACCTGCGAGCGCATCAAGGAGGTGCTTTGGCAGGCCGAGGACCTGGGCATAAACACCATCATTGCCCGGGCCGACCACCACATGCTCCGCCTGATGCTGGAGTACTGGGACGAGGGTGGCAGCCTCCAGTTGTTCGGCCAGACGTGCCCGGAACTCGGCGCGCCCGAGCCGAGCCTGAAACGGCTGGCCGACGCCGGCGCCCCGGCCGCCCACATCCATGGCGGCTATGCCGACCACCTGCTGGCCAACGGCCGGATTGAAGAACTGGCTCCCACCGTCCGCTACGCCCGCAAACTGGGCCTGAAAGTCGGTCTGGCCGGCCACAAGACCGACACCATCCGCTGGGCCGAGCAGAACCTCGAACTCGACTACTTCATGTGCTCCTACTACAACCCCATCCCGCGGGACAAAGAGGCCGCCCACCGCGCCGGCACCCGCGAGGTCTACCTCGAAGAAGACCGCCGGGCCATGACCGAACTCATCGCTGAACTCGCCCGGCCCGCCATCCACTACAAGGTCATGGCCGCCGGCCGCAACGAACCCGAGGAGGCCTTCGACTACGTCGCCCGCTCCATGCGCCCCGGCGACGCCGTCTGCGTCGGCGTCTTCTCCAGGGACAATCCCGACATGCTCCGCCAGAACGTCGAGACACTCGAGGAAAAACTCTCCGCCCGCGTGGACTGAACGGCGTTTCCACCGCGAAGCACACCAAGAACGGCAAGCACTCATCACAACACCCACGGCGAGCCCGCCTGCCGCGGGGCTCACGACGGAAAAAGGAAACAGCAGGTACGACGACAGAAACGAGGGGCAAAATCCGTTGTCACTCTTCTGTCTTCCTCAGTGCCTCAGTGGTTGCTGTCGTTAGCGTCAGGCCTATCCACGCCTTTCCTTCCTGGCCCGGCCTGCGCCGTAGCCGCGGCAGGCACCCTTCGTCTTCTCCGCGGCATCATCCCGGTTTGGGGCGAGCGCGTCCCCCCCTACCAGTCGAAGACGCAGGTGAAGTGCCTCTCCGGGTGCTCCAGCATCTCCTCGAAGGCCCGGGCTGCGTCCCGGGGCCTGGCCCGCAGGGTTATGAGGTCGGAGACGTCCAGGGCGCCCGCCCCTATCATCCGGGCCGCGCCCTCATGGTCCCGCGGGTCGGTGTCCCGCGTGTTGAGCAGCAGGTATTCCTTGCCGAACAGGGTGCGGCAGTTCAGCTCAATGCGCCCCATGAAGCTGGCCTGGATGACCAGCACCGGCATGCGGTCGTCGGAGTTCCAGCGCCGTTCGCGCAGCAGTTCCGCGCAGAGGTCCAGCCCCTCCTGGCGGGCGCTGGCCTCGACGGCCACCTGCGCCCCGTCCGGCCACATCTGGCGCACCGCCGCCTCGACATCCTCCTCCCGCGCGTTGACGGCCCGCTCCACCCCGCCGGCAACGGACCGCTCCAGCCGCCAGGGCAGGATGTCGCTGGCCACCACGCGGCAGCCCCGCGCCGCCTGGATGCGGGCGTGCAGTTGCCCGATAAGCCCCTGGCCGATGACCACGACCCGGTCGCCGGGCAGCGAGAGGCTGCGCCGCACGCCGTGCAGGGCTATGCCCACCACCTTGAGGAACGCGTATTCCTCGGGCGGCCGTCTCTCGTCCAGGCGCTGCACCCCCGACGCCGGCTTGACGCAGTGGCGCACCTGGGCGCCCCAGCACTTCGTGATGCCGATGAGCGCCTTCGGCGCCCCGGCGAACACCAGGTCCCCCTCGCGCACGCTGCCGGTCTCGCCCAACGCCTCCTCCACGACGCCCACCGAGCTGTAGCCCGGCACAAGCGGAAACTCCGGGCTCTGCCCCCCGCGCAGCGTGCGCGTGTCGGTGCCCGTGCTCAACACAGTGTGCGTTGTGCGGACGACGACGTCGCCCGGTTCCGGGTCGGCCACCTCGACGGGACCGTAGTCCACCACGTTCGGTTCGGGAAAGATGATCGCTTCAGTCTTCATGGTCTTGGACCTGCCAAAAAGGTTCCACGGACAGCCAGGCACGGGACCGACCACGGGAACGAGAGCCGACACCCGCCGCCGACTATCAACCGGCAGCCGGCTAACTACCGTTCGCCGTGGTCGTAGTGGTCAATCCCCGCCGTTCCTTCGCATTCCTCGTGACCTTCTACGTAGAAGCCGTTGCCGTTCTCCGCCGGTCGTTGCCGTTGCTGGTCTCCTTTGCCGTTGCCGTTGCACTCTTCTTTGCCGTCCTTCGTGTTCTGCGAGCCCTTCGTGGTAGAGGCCGTTTGTCGTTCTTCCCTTCCTCGCCGTTCCTCTGCGCTCTCCGCGTCCTATGCGGTTCAAGCCTTTTTCCGACAACGGCTTACGACAAAATGGATTCGTTTCGCAAAACCGCCGTCTCCAGCCGCTGCCCCCCGCGCCTCACGTGCATCACGTGCTCCGCCGCTGCGCAGGAGACCTATACACAAGGTTACCCGTTATCGGCCCGGATGTCAAGCCCCCGACGTTTCTCGGCGCTCTCTACGGT
>PUMJ01000017.1 GCA_003551305.1 Candidatus Brocadiaceae bacterium | reverse complement strand
GGCGATCTGGATGAGCTTATCCGCCAGGGCGAGGCCGTCTCCATCTCCGACCGCATCGAACGCTGCGGCGAGGACGTGGCCGGGTTGCAGGAACTGATCGTGTATGGCCTGAAGGGCGCCGCGTCCTACACCCACCACGCCCATGTGTTGGGGGAGGAGGACGCCGACCACTACGCCCGCATGCACGCCCTGCTGGATTACGTGGCTTCCGAGCCGCAGGACGTCGAGGAACTGCTGGGCAAGGCCTTGCAGACCGGCGAGTTCAACCTGAAGGCCATGGAACTGCTGGACGCCGCCAACACCGGCACCTACGGCCACCCGGAGCCCACGCCGGTGCGCGTCACACCCGTCAAGGGCAAGGCCATCGTCGTGAGTGGCCATGACTTGAAGGACCTCAAGGTGCTCCTCGAACAGACCGAGGACACAGGCATCAACGTCTATACCCACGGCGAGATGCTGCCGGCTCACGGCTACCCGGAACTCAACAAGCACAACCACCTGGTGGGCAACTACGGGGGCGCTTGGCAGGACCAGCGCCAGGAGTTCGACCATTTCCCCGGCGCCATCCTGATGACCACTAACTGCCTCCAGAAGCCGAAGGACACCTACAAGGACCGCATCTTCACCAGCGGCCCGGTCGGCTGGCCCGGCGTCACCCACATCGAGCACCACAACTTTCAGCCCGTCATTGACGCGGCGCTGACCGCCGATGGCTTCGCCGAAGACGGCGAGGACAAACAGATAATGGTCGGCTTCGCGCGCAACGCCGTCATGGGCGTAGCCGGGCAGGTTATCGAGGCCGTCAAGGGCGGCGACATCCGCCACTTCTTCCTGATAGGCGGCTGCGACGGCGCCAAGTCCGGACGCAACTACTACACCGACATGGCGCAGCAGGTGCCCGATGACTGCGTCATCCTGACCCTGGCCTGCGGCAAGTACCGCTTCAACAAGCTCGAGTTCGGGGACATAGGCGGCATCCCGCGGATGCTGGACGTGGGCCAGTGCAACGACTCCTACAGCGCCATCCAGATAGCGCTGGCGCTGGCCGACGCGTTCGAGACGGACGTCAACAGTCTGCCGCTCTCGCTGGTGTTGTCCTGGTACGAGCAGAAGGCCGTCGGCATCCTGCTCACTCTGCTGCACCTGGGTCTGAAGGACATGCGCCTCGGCCCCAGCCTGCCGGCCTTCCTCACCGACCCGGTGCTGAACGCGCTGGTGGAGAACTTCGACATCAAGCCCATCTCCACTCCGGAGGAAGACCTCCAGGCCATCCTGGGGTAACCGGCCGGGCGCAACAGTCCGGCTCTGGCACAACGGCGGCCCGCCTCGCAGCGGGCCGCCGTGTTCCGTGCCGGCGCGGTAGGACGCGGCTTCGAGAGGTGCAGCCCTACCCGGCGTCCCCGGACGGCACCAGTTCCTCGATGGTCGTCCTGGCGCTCCCACCGCGTGTCTACCATGAGACCGAGACCTCTCGCGGCAGCCCCGGGTCAATCGCCGCACTACACCCGCGGCGGCAGATAACACCTCAACCCTGGCCTCCTTTTGCAGGGAGGGCCCCTCATCCCAACAGGCGGGGGGCGTCGGCGTGGACCTGGTGGCCGCCGGGGAAACTTGCCATTTCCATTGACAGGGCGGCGGGCATGCACTACAAGGGAAATGTACCCGGTGCTGATAATGTGTTTTTCGTGCCGGGGAGGCTGGCGCCGGCCACGCCCGCGCCGGCCGACAGGGGGAAGCGACGCCTGAGCGCGCGAAAGGGGGTGCCAAAATGAAAGCCCTGATACTGGCCGCCGACGGTTTCGAGGACAGCGAACTGCTCTACCCTTACTACCGCCTGCAGGAAGAGGAGATAGCGGTGGACGTGGCCGCCCCGGAGGCCGGGCCCATAGCCGGCAAGCACGGCTACAGCGTGGAGGCGAACCTCGCCTTCGCCGACGTCAAGCCGAACGAGTATGACCTGCTGGTGCTGCCCGGAGGCAAGGGGCCGGAGACGGTGCGGCTGGACAAGAACGCCGTTGACGCCACGCGCCGGATGCTGGAGACCGGTAAGCTGGTGGCCGCCATCTGCCACGGCGCGCAGGTGCTCATCTCGGCCGGCGTCATCTACGGCCGCACAGCCACCTGCTACAAGGGTGTGCGGGACGACCTGAAGGCGGCCGGCGCCGAATACGTGGACCGGGAGGTCGTGGTGGACGACAACCTGATAACCAGCCGTGTCCCCGGCGACCTGCCCGCCTTCAGCCGCCAGATATTCAAGGCTTTGCAGGAATGAGAAAGAACACATCAGAGCCACCGCCCGCGGTGGCGCCAGGCCGTTGCCGACACTTGCTCTGGGAGGTTTGACTGATGCCTGAGTTCCTGAACCCGTTCACCGGACTTGCGCCTGACCGCAAGATGACGAAGTCTGAACTGATCCGCGCCATCCGGCTCGACATAGCCGCCGAGCACGAGGCCGTCCACATCTACATGGCCCACGCCGACGCGACGGACAACGAAATGGCCCGGGCCGTGCTGATTGACATCGCCAACGAGGAACGCGAGCACATCGGCGAGTTCCAGCGTCTGCTGCTGGAGCTGGCCCCGGACGAACACGATTTCGTCGCCAGCGGCGTCGAGGAGGTCGAGGAGATCATCGAGGAGGTCGAAAGCGGCAAGAGCGCTGAGGAGATCGCCGCCGAAGAAGACGACGATGAATCGGCGGAAGTGCCCACGGTGGGCGACATGAAAGACTGAGCCGGGCCGCCCGCCGCACAGCACACAACACCCGCATGAACACAACAGGGAGTATGCACAATGAGTGGGGATTACCTGCATCGGGACGATGCGCCATTCGGCGAGGACGTGTGGGCGAGGATTGACCAGACCGTTGTAGGCGTTGCGAGGGGGCACCTGACCGCGCGGCGGCTCTTCCACGTGGAAGGCCCTTACGGCTACGGGCTGAAGGCCGTGCCGGACGTGGAGCACGAGATAGCCGCCGAGGACGAGGGGGCGGCGTCCGTCTCCGCCGGCTGCGTCACGCCCGTGGCCGCCATCCGCAAGGGCTTTGCCATCCCGATGCGTGACATCGCGGCCTACCTGCAGACGGGCATCCCGTTCAGCACGGCAGCGGCCGCCCACGCGGCCATTGCCTGCGCGCGCCGGGAGGACGAGATACTGCTGCACGGCTCGGAAGAGCTGGGCGTCAAGGGCCTGCTGAACATGCCCGGGACCGGCTCTCTGGAGCTGAGCGACTGGGACGAGGTGGGCGCCGCCGCCGACGACGTCATCCGGGCGGCCACGGCGCTGGACGAGGCCGGTTTCCACGGCCCCTACGCCCTGGCGCTCTCGGCAGACCGCTACAACCTGCTGTTCCGTCGCTATCCGCAGGGGAACATGGTGGAGGCCGAGCACATCCGCAGCCTGGCCGCCGAAGGTGTGCTGAAGGCGCCGGCCCTCGAGTCCGGGGGCGTGCTGGTGGCCACCGGCCGATGGAACTGCACCATAGTGGTGGGGCAGGACCTGGCGGCCGGCTTCATCGGCCCTGACGGACCCGACTACGAGTTCACCCTGTCCGAGAGCGTGGCCCTGAGGCTGCAGCACCCCGGCAGCATCTGCGTGCTGAAGTAAGTGGCAGGCCGCCGGCCCATGCGGGGCCGCTACGAGATGCCGACATCCGGGCCGTGCCCCCGCGCCGGGGGCGCGGCCCTTCCTTTCACGGGGGGCGGGAAGGGGCGATGGAGCAGGGCGGCTGCCGGCGCGTCCTCCGGCGATACGTCGAGGCCGGAAAACCCGGGGATGCGCCGCAAACGGCAACGGCCCGCAGGGTCCGGGCAGCTCGCCGCGACACTCCTCACTGCGAGTCGGGCCCGCCCTCCGGCTCTTCGGCCGGGTGGGGGCGGCCCGCGCCGATCTTGTGCTCCTCGCCCCTCAGCAGTCGCCGGATGTTCGTCCGGTGCAGGGAGACGACGAACACCCCCCCCGCCGCGGCCACGCCGGTCAACGGGAGGCCTGCGCCGAAAGCGTCCGGGTGAGTGGCCATGATGGCGGGCGCGAGCGCCAGGGCCGCGCAGATGGACGCCAGCGAGACGTAGCGCCACAGGGCGAAGACCACCGCCCAGAGGGCCGCCGCCAGCAGCACCGCCAGCGGCGCCAGCCCCAGGAACACGCCCGTGCTGGTGGCCACGGCCTTGCCGCCCTTGAAGCCGAGGTACACAGGGAAGACGTGCCCCAGGATGGCCACTACCCCGGTGACGATGACCAGGGGGGCCGGGTCGAAGGCCGCCGGGGGCACCAGCCGCGCCGCCGCCCACACCGGCAAGAGCCCCTTCGAGACGTCGAGCAGGAAAATGAGGGGGAAGAACTTGAAGCCGAGCACGCGCGCGGCGTTCGTGGCGCCGATGTTGCCGCTGCCGCTCCGACGGATGTCCACTCCCCGGAACATCTTCGCCGCCAGGAAGCCGAACGGAACGGAACCGTAAAGATAAGCCGCCACGGGCAGCAACCACAGCGATGCGTTCATCTGCGCCTCCTCGGCTCGCGGTTCAGGGGGCGTCGGCGCGCCCGCCTCACAGCAGCACGTTGCCCCACGGGCGGGGCAGCGGGCGGGTCTGCAGCCGGCGGCGTCTCAGGTCCTCGTACTGCCCCCGCCGGCCCATCTCCTGCAGCCGCCGCAGCATCGCCTCCAGGCTGCAGTAGAGGTCCGGGTCATGGCCGGCCGCCATCTGGAGCTGGAACGGGTCCAGCGAGGCGTCCGAACCGGTGCAGTGGCGGTGCCACCACGCGCTGAGCAGGTGGTCCAGCCGCGCCACGGCCTCCGGCTCCTCCTCGGCGAGGTTCGTTGTCTGGTGGGGGTCGTTCTGCATGTCGAACAGGTAGAGCGGCTCGTACGGGTAGATGCCGGAGTGGATGGTGCGAATCATGCGCCACCGCCGCGTGCGCACGGCCCGCTGGAAGCTGTATATGCCGCAGCCGCAGACGAGGTAGTCCCGGCCACTCCAGCCCTCGGCCCGCAGGGCGGGGGCGAAGCTGACCCCGTCCCAGCGCGCGGGGGTGGGCAGCTCCAGCATCTCCGTCAGCGTGGGGCAAAGGTCAAGCTGGTAGGCCAGCCCTTCGCAGCGCCGGCCCCCGTCCGTCACGCCCGGCCAGTGCACCAGCATCGGCACGCGGGTGCAGCCCTCGGACGCGTTCCCGTGCTCGAAGTACATGCCCAGCTCGCCTATGGCCTCGCCGTGGTCGCTGGAGAGGATGACGACCGTCTCCTCGGCGATGCCCAGTTCCTGGAGCGTCTCCAGTATCCGCCCCACGGCCTGGTCCGCGTAGCGCACGGCGCCGTCCAGGGCGTCGTACCAGCCGACCAGGTCCCGCCGGCTTGCTATCTGGTCAGGCACCTTCTCGTTCCAGCTTTCCCACCGTGGGCCCCACCAGTCGCGCGGCGTGCGGGAGCCGTACATCGTCTCATAGTCGTCCCGGACGGTCTCCTCGTCCGGGAAATCGGGGGGCGGGCCGTCCGCGACGGCGTCTATGAACTCCCGGGGGGGCACGTAGGGGGTGTGGACGTCCCAGAAGTGGGCGTGGAGGAACCACTCGTCCTCGCGCCCGTTACGGCGCAGCCAGTCCCGCACCAGGGCGTTGACGTCGGCGGCCTCTTCGCTACCGCCTGCCAGCTTGCTGCCGTGATGCTCGGTAAAGCCCGCCACGTACCACCAGGCGATGTGCCGCTGGGCAAAGCCGCTGAAGCTGACCGTGTTCCAGCCTTCCTCCTGGAAGACGCGCATCAGCATGCGCCCCTCCGGGTGGTGGCTGTGGCCGGCGCCGGCATACCGCAGCTGGCTGGCCGGGCCGTCGTGGCAGGTCACCCCGTTGTTGATGCCGAACCGTCCGCTGAACAATGCCGCCCGGCTGGGCAGGCAGGGGGCGTCGGAGGTGTGGCAGTTGGTCAGCAGCAGCGAATCCTGCGCCAGCCGGTCTATGTGGGGCGAGGTGTCCCGCCCGTAGCCGTAGCAGCCCAGGTGGTCGGGGCGCAGGCAGTCAATGTCCAGGTAGAGTATCCTCATCGGGCGCCTTCTTCCAGTCGAGTCATCGTTTCCGGCGTGCTGAGCATAATGGCAGGGCCCGCCACGTTCAACCAACAGCGGCCGGCCGTGCGGCGGACACCTGCGACCTCAGTGTTGGGATGCGGGACACGCACGGCCTTGCAGACGGGCGCACGCTGCGCTACAAACATTGTGCTGGAATCCATCGGAGCGCGTCCTGTTCGTAACCGCATACCCTGAGAGGAGGCTGTCGAGATGACGAGACCTGTGACTTTGTTCACCGGACAGTGGGCGGACCTGCCGCTGCGTGAGCTGGCCGAGAAGGCGAGCGAGTGGGGCTATGACGGGCTGGAACTGGCATGCTGGGGCGACCACTTCGACCCCGCAAAGGGCGCTGAGAGCGTCCAGTACTGCAATGAACGCAAGGCGCTGCTGGAAGAGCACGGGCTCCAGTGCTGGGCCATCAGCACCCACCTGGCCGGGCAGCTCGTTCTGGACAACCTGGACGAGCGCCATAACGGCTTCGTGCCGGACCAGATAGCCGGAGACCATGAGCAGATGCGCGCCTGGGCCATCGAGAACGTCAAGAACTGTGCCCGCGCCGCCAGGAACATGGGCATCGATGTCGTCAACGGCTTCACCGGCAGCTCCATCTGGCACCTGCTCTACTCCTTCCCCCCCGTGGCGCCGGAGATGATCGAGGCCGGTTACGCCCTGCTGGCCGAGCGCTGGAACCCCATCCTCGACATCTACGAGGAGTGCGGCGTGCAGTTCGCCCTGGAGGTGCACCCGACCGAGATAGCCTTCGACATCGAGACCGCCGCGCGTGCCCTGGATGCGCTGGGCGGGAGGGCCGAGTTCGGCTTCAACTTCGACCCCAGCCACCTGCTGTGGCAGGGCATGGAGCCGCACATGTTCATTGACGCCTTCCCCGACCGCATCTATCACGTCCACATGAAGGACTGCGCCGTGACGCTGGACGGGCGCAGCGGCATCCTGGGCTCGCACCTGGACTTCGGCCGGCCCGGGCGCGGTTGGGATTTCCGCAGCCTGGGCCGCGGGGACGTGGACTTCGAGGCCGTCATCCGCGCCCTCAACCGCATCGGCTACGACGGCCCCCTCTCGGTCGAGTGGGAGGACAGCGGCATGGACCGGGAGCACGGGGCCGCCGAGGCCGCCGAGTTCGTGCTGTCGCTGGACTTCCCGCCCAGCGAGGTGGCCTTCGACGCGGCATTCGACGACTGAGCCCGAGCCCGCTGCGGCGGCACATCCTGGGGCGCCGCAGACCGGCGCGTGGCCGCCGGATGAGGCTGAACACCGCCCGAGTGGTTTGACAAGCAGGATGCTTTTGTGCCAGAATGGCGGTCTTGAAGCGCAGAACGGTCTCGCCGACTTGAGGTCAAAGCCCCGCCCGGGAGCGGTCTATGCCACAGGAGGACACTGCCAATGTGCTCACCACATTGACGCTGGTGGGGCACCTGGGTCTGGTGATGGCCGCCAGCGTGGTGGCGGGGTTCCTGCTCGGTCACTATCTTGACGAGATGCTGGGCACGGCGCCCGTGCTGACGATCATCTTGCTGCTGGCCGGCATCGCCGGAGGACTGGTGGCAGTTTACCGGCTGGTCATGCGCAACGTGACGCCCCCGGACTCCGATAGGGACCAGGATCAGGGTTCGATAGAGTGAGAGGCCTCAGGTGACGGCTGAACCGCAGCAGACAGACCTCCAGTCTTTCTGGAAACGCGCCGTCCGGCTGGCGAAGGTCCTGCTGGTCGTCGGCTCGGCGGCTCTCTATGTGGTGGGAGGGCGAGCGCTGGCCCTGGGCCTGGTGCTCGGGGCCGGTGTCAGCGTCGTGCGGTTCGACCTGCGCTACCGGGCGCTGCTGAAGGGGCGCCCTGCCGCGACGCTTGTGCGGCTGCGTCTTGCGAGTTACGCACTCAGTGCGGCGGCTCTGGGGCTGGCGTTCGGGTTTCCGCACCTGTTCTCTCCCTGGAGCGCCGCTCCGGGGCTGCTGGCAATGAACCTCTGTGTTATCGTGGCGGAGATGACTGTTCGGGGCACGGAAGGGCGCGCCCCGGACTCCGCCGGCTCTTGAGCAGCCTGACCGCCCATGGACATATTACCTGACGCACCGGTTGTGATATGGGGTCTTCCCGGCGAAGGCTTCAACGTCGCCACGCTCTACAACTCGTGGCTCGTAATGGTCATGCTGGTTGTGGCGGGCGTGGTTGTGACGCGGCGGCTGCAGCGGGTGCCCGGGCGGCTGCAGATGACCTTCGAGCTGCTGGTGGAGTTCTTCGATGACGTCTGCACCGCGAGCCTGGGAGAGGAACTGGGCAAGAAGTTCGTGCCCTTCATCGTCACCCTCTTCCTGTTCACACTGCTGACCAGCATCATCACCGTGGTGCCTAACTTCCTGGCCTGGGCCGGTTGGCCGGGCTTCGACAGCCCCACGCAGGACCTGAACACAACCCTGTCTCTGGCGATAATCGTCTTCTTCATCGTGCACATAAGCGCCATTCGCGCCAACGGGCTGCGGGGCTGGTTGTGGGGATTCTACGAGCCGGACTTCCCCATGCAGCACTGGGCCGGCAAGGTGGTGGGCGCGCTGTTTCTGGCCGCCCTCATCTGGCTGAGCTATTTCTTTGCGGCCGGCTACGTGGGCGGTTTCGCGGGCATGGACGCCGGGACCCGAGTGGCCCTCGGCGCGCTGCTCGGCCTCTTCCTGGCCAACAACGTGCTGCTGGTCATCTACTCGATTCAGCTCAAGCGCGTGCCCAACGTACCCATGGCGCCCCTGAACGTCGTGGGCGAACTGGGCAAGGCCATATCGCACCCGTTCCGCCTTTTCGGCAACATCTTCGGCGGTTTCGTGATCGTTATTGTGATCTCGGAGCTGATCCTTTACATCGGGCTGCCGCCGTTTCTGGATTTGTTCTTCAACCTGTTTATCGCCCTCGTGCACGCATTCGTGTTCACGATGCTGGCGATTGCCTACACCGCAGTGCAGGTACACGACTGACGGAGTCCCCATGGGTGCGTGGCTGGAAAACCTTGCCGAGATAGACTGGGAGCCGGTGATGACGGCCGGGCGGTATGTGGCCGGCGGCCTGGCCATGGGCCTGGGCGCCATCGGATCCGGTGTCGGGGAGGGCCACAACGCCGGAGAGGCGGTGGACGGCATCAGCCGCCAGCCCGCTGTCTCCGGTGACCTGACCCGCACGATGCTGGTGGGGCAGGCCGTGGCGGAGACCAGCGGCATCTTTGCGCTCGTGATAGCGTTCCTGCTCATGTTCACCGAACCGGTGCCGTGCATGGAGGCGCTGGGAGCCTACCTGGGCGGCGGTCTGGCGATGGGGCTCGGCGCGATAGGCTCCGGCATCGGCACGGGTGTGGCGGGCGCGCAGGCGGCCGGCAGCATCAGCCGTAACCCGCGGACCCGGGGCAACGTGACCATCACGATGCTGCTGGGCCAGGCGCTGGCCACAAGCCCGGCGGTCTTCGCGCTGCTGATCGCGGTGATACTGATATTCGCCCAGGGATTCGAGATGTACACGGGCAACGACCTGGTGCTGGCGGTGAGCGCTCTGGCCGCGGGTCTTTGCATCGGGGCCGGTGCCATCGGCCCCGGTATCGGCTCGGGCATAGCGGCCGGAGGCGCCTGCGACGCCGCCGGGCGACGGCCGGAGGCGAGCACCTCCATCACCCGCACGATGCTGGTGGGAGGGGCTGTCAGCCAGTCCACCGGCATCTACGCGTTCGTCATAGCGTTTATACTGATTTTCTTCATCTGAGCGAAATACCCATTTACTGGTCAGGGGAGTGAGGAACGATGGAAGAGACGATCATCAGAGCGGCGGCCCTGCTGGGAGCGGGCCTGGCGATGGGATTCGGGGCTATAGGGCCGGGTGTGGGCGAGGGCTACGCCGCCGGCAAGGCGTGCGAGGGAGTCGCCAAGCGGCCCGAGGAGGCGCCCCTGCTGACGCGCACGATGCTGATCGGTCAGGCCGTCAGCGAATCCACCGGCATTTACTCGCTGGTCATCGCCCTGTTGTTGATATTCCTGTTCGGAGGCTGAGAGCCCTTCCCGGCCGGCCGCGGTGTCACTACTGAAGGACGGAGGCTGCGCGTCCACCCATGAAGCCCATTGCGAAAAAAGGGTTGACCGTCATCGCTGTGCTCTACGCCATCGCCGTCATCGGCATGGTGGTCAGTTTCGTGCAGCGGGGGCGACCGACGTACCCTGAGGCCGTCACCGAGCAGATTCAGCAAAGCCTCAATGAAATTCGGGAGGCGGCGTTTGAAGAGGACGAGCAGCACATCCGCCCCGGCGAGATCAGCCAGCGGGAAGCCGCCCAGGTCTTCAACGACCTGTTCGTCCGCGAAGGCACCATCATCAACGTCAACTACACGCTGGTGCTGCAGGCGCTGAACTTCGGCATCCTGCTGCTGGTGCTCTACGGCTGGCTGTGGGACCCCATGCTTGAGTTCATCGACAAGAGGCGCCGGGAGTTGAAAGAGCAACTCGACAACGCCGAGCAGCAACGCGCCGAGGCCCGCGAACTGCAGGAGAAGAGACAGCAGGAACTGGCCGAACTGCGCACCCGCCGCAGCGAGATCATCGAGAAAGCCCGAGAGGCCGGCAAGCAGCAGCGGGAGCAGATCATCGAGGAGGCCGAAGCCGACGCCGAACGACTCAGCCGGCAGACCCGCGAGAGGCTGCAGGAGGAGTTCCGCCGGGCGCGTCAGTCCCTGCGGGAGGAGGTGGCGGACCTGACCACCGGTGTGGCCGGCCGCCTGCTGCGGCGCGAGATGAAGCCCGAGGACCACCAGGAGTTCATCGAGCAGATGATCGAGCAGATGGAGCTGGAGAAGCGGGAACGCGAAGGCGCCGAGGAGGTGCAATGAGAGGGGCCGTTCTGAGCCGCAGATATGCCGAAGCGCTGGCCGATGTCGCCGTGCGCGACGGCGAGGACATGGTCCGCACGGTGCGCGAGGAACTGGACGCTCTGGCCGGGGCCTACCGTGAGGACACCGCGTTCCGGAGTTTCGCCGGAACCGCTCGTGCGGGACGCGGGAAGAAGAAGGAGTTCTTCCGAAACGTGACCGAAGAACTGGGGCTCTCGGAACTGACCGGCCGGCTTCTGCAACTGCTGGTGGACAAGAAACGGACGAGCATCCTGCCCACGCTGGCGCGGGCCTTCGGGGAGGAGGCCGACCGCCGGCTCAACATCGCCACCGCCCGCCTCATCAGTGCCGAACAGCTCACAGAATCGCAGCGGCACACCCTGCTGGAGAAGCTGGAGCGGATTACAGACAAGAAGATACGCCTCACCGAAGAGGTTGATGAGTCCCTGCTGGCGGGCTTCCAGGTGAGCCTGGACGGCAGATTCTACGACGGAAGCCTGCGGGGACAGCTCAACAGAATCAGGGAGATAATCGCCCATGGCGGATGAAACCTCCATCCGACCCGAAGAAGTCAGCTCCGTCATAAGACAGGCGCTGGAGGCCGAGGAACCCGAGACCAGCTTCGAGAGCGTCGGAACCGTGCTCGAAGTGGGCGACGGCATTGCCCGCGTCTACGGCATCACCGAGTGCCGGGCGATGGAACTGGTGGAGTTCCCCCACGACGTCATCGGCATCGCCATGAACCTGGAGGAGGACAACGTCGGCTGCGTGCTGCTGGGCGACGACGAGCTGATCCGGGAGGGCGATCGCGCGCGCCGCACCGAGCGCATCGCCAGCGTGCCGGTGGGGGACGAATTGCTCGGGCGTGTTGTGGATGCCACCGGCCGCCCGCTGGACGGGCGCGGCCCGGTGGAGACCGACAGCCTCCGGCAGGTCGAACGAGTCGCCCCCGGCATCGTCAAGCGCCAGCCCGTCAAGGAGCCCCTCCACACCGGCTACAAGATAGTTGACGCCCTCACCCCCATCGGCCGCGGCCAGCGCGAGCTGATCGTCGGCGACCGCCAGACCGGCAAGACGGCCCTGGTGGTGGACAGCATCCTGAACCAGCGCGAGACCGACGTCGTCTGCATCTACGTGGCCATCGGCCAGAAGATGGCCTCCATCGCCCGCACCGTCGAGGTCTTCGAGCGGGAGGGCGTCATGGAGAAGACCATCGTCGTCGCCGCGCCCGCCAGCAGCCCCGCACCGCAGTGGTACCTGGCCCCCTACGCGGGCTGCGCCATCGGGGAGGACATCATGGAACGGGGCGGCCACGCGCTGGTCATCTATGACGACCTGTCCAAGCACGCTGAGGCCTACCGGGAGATATCCCTGCTGCTGCGCCGGCCCCCCGGCCGTGAGGCCTTTCCCGGCGATATCTTCTACCTGCACAGCCGGCTGCTGGAGCGCGCCATGAAGTCCAGCGACGGCAAGATATGCCCTTCCTGCGAGAACCTGACACCCCTGCCACCGGACGAGGAGAACGTCGAGGAGCTGCAGCCCGCTAAGGTCTGCGGGCACTGCGGCGAGGACATCAGCGGTGAGGGGATAGTCAACGGCGGCTCGTTGACGGCCCTGCCGATCGTCGAGACGAAAGCCGGCGACATATCCACGTACATCCCCACGAACCTCATATCAATCACCGACGGGCAGATATTCCTGGAGACCGACCTGTTTCACAAGCAGGTCCGGCCGGCCATGAACGTCGGCACCAGCGTCAGCCGCGTCGGCAGCGAGGCGCAGATACCGGCCATGAAGAGCGTGGCCGGCGAACTGAAGCTGTCCCTGGCGCAGTACCGCGAAATGGAGTCCTTCGCCGAGTTCGGCACGGAACTGGACGAGGCGACGCAACGACAGATTGCCCGCGGCGAACGCCTCACCGAACTGCTCAAACAGGAGCAGTACGAGCCGATGCCGGTCGAATACCAGGTCGTCAGCATATACCTGGGCGTCGAGGAACACATCGCCGACATCCCCGTTGAGCAGGTCACCCGGTTCGAAGAGGAGTTTCTGGCCTTTGTGCGCAATGACCACCCCGACATCCCCGAAGCCATCGCCGAAACCCGGGAGCTGACCGACGAAACGCGTCAGGCCCTCGAGGAGGTCATCGAAGAGTTCAAGGAGGCTTTCGTGCCCGAGCAAGAGGGTGAAGAGGCCGACGCCGAGGACGACGATGACAACGAGTAAACCGGCGAGCCCCCCAGCCAGCCACAGGAGTTAGGCAGCAATGGCCACCTTCCGGGAGATGAAGGACCGCATAAGCGGCGTGAAGAACGTCCAGCAGATTACGCGCGCCATGAAGATGGTGGCGGCGGCGCGGCTGCGACGTTCTGAGGAGGGCATCCGTGCGCTGCGGCCCTACTCCTCGCGGCTGGACCACCTGTGCGCGCGGTTCCTGCGCGGGGCCACGGGCGTGGAGCACGACTTCTTCCAGCAACGCCCCGTGAGCAACATCGCCGTGCTCAGCATCGCCAGCGACCGCGGGCTCTGCGGCGCCTACAACAACCGCGTCGTGGACGCCACCGTGAAGCTGGTGGAGGAAAGCCCCGGCGAGGAGGACCACGTCGTGGCGGTCGGCTCACGCTGTATCGCCGGAGTCAGGCGTGCCGGCCACAAAGTAGAGCGGAGCTTCGAGGACATCTTCAATCCTGTGCGCTATCCGGTGGCACAGGACATAACGGCGCATCTGCGGCGCTTGTTCCTGGAAGGGACGGTGGACGAGGTGCAGGTGGTGTTCACGGAGTTCTTCAGCCCCATGCGCCAGCAGGTCGTTACGCGGCGGCTGCTGCCATGTCCGCCACACTTGCACCACCAGGAGATCAAGGAGCACCACGAGCGCGAGCTGCCCGAGGGCATGCACTTCGAGCCGGAGGAGGCCGAAGAGGCTGAGAGGCTCGTCTACCTCTACGAGCCGAACTACGAGCAGATATGCAGCCGTCTGGTGGCGCACAACCTGAGCATCCAGGTGTACCGGGCGCTGCTGGAGGCCCAGGCCAGCGAACACGGCGCCCGCATGATGGCCATGGAGAACGCGACGGACAACGCCGAAGAGATGATCGATGAGTTGACCCTGCAGATGAACCGGCTCCGCCAGGAGAGCATCACACGGGAGCTGCTGGACGTGGTGGGCGGAGCCGGAGCGTTACAGTAGCCAACAGAATCAAGGTGAGAAAATGGCGGCCGAAGGAACAGTCGTCCGCATAATCGGACCCGTGGTGGATGTCGAGTTTCCCCCGGAAGAACTGCCCGCCCTCTACAACGCCGTGGAGATAGACCGGGGCGAGGACGGGACCCTGACCCTGGAGGTGGCCCAGCACCTGGGCGACAACGTCGTGCGCGCCGTCGCCATGGCCCCCACCGATGGGCTGGTGCGCGGGCAGAAAGCCCTGGACACCGGCGAGCCCATCACCGTGCCCGTTGGCGAGGCGACCCTGGGCCGGATCATGGACGTCTCCGGCCGGCCCATAGACGAACTCGGCCCCGTGGAGACGGACGAGCGCTGGCCCATCCACCGCTCCGCCCCGCCCCTGGAGGAGCAGTCCGTCGAGACCGAACTGCTGGAGACCGGGCTGAAGGTCATTGACTTCCTCACGCCCTTCCCCAAGGGGGGCAAGATCGGCGCCATCGGCGGCGCCGGCTGCGGCAAGACGGTGCTGCAGCGCGAGCTGATCCGCAATATCGCCATCGAGCACGGGGGCCGCAGCGTCTTCAGCGGCGTGGGGGAGCGCACCCGCGAGGGCAATGAGCTGTGGCTGGAGATGAAGGAGAGCGGCGTGCTGGAGCGCTGTGCCCTCATCTACGGGCAGATGAACGAGCCGCCCGGCGCGCGTTTCCGCGTGGGGCTGGCTGCGCTGTCGGTGGCGGAGTACTTCCGCGAGCAGACCGGCGGCGACGTGCTGCACTTCGTGGACAACATCTTCCGGTTTGTCCAGGCCGGCAGCGAGGTCAGCGCCCTGCTGGGGCGGCTGCCCTCGGCCGTGGGGTACCAGCCCACCCTGGGCAGCGAGATGGGCGAGTTGCAGGAACGCATCACCAGCACCCGCACCGGCTCCATCACCAGCGTGCAGGCCATCTACGTGCCGGCCGACGACTTTACCGACCCCGCCCCGGCGGCGACCTACGCGCACCTGGACGCCACCATATTCCTGACGCGCGAACTGGCCAGCCAGGGACTTTACCCCGCCGTTGACCCTCTGCTCTCCACATCGCGCGTGCTGGAACCGCGCGTCATCGGGCGCCGGCACTACGAGGTGGCCCAGGAGACCAAACGCATCCTGCAGCGCTTCAAGGACTTACAGGACATCATCGCCATCCTCGGCATGGACGAACTGAGCCCCGATGACAAGGTGATCGTCCGGCGCGCTCGCCGCCTGCGCAACTTCCTGAGCCAGCCCTTTTTCGTCGCCGAGCAGTTCACCGGCATGTCGGGCGCCTACGTGGAGCGGGATGACGCCGTGGACGGTTTCGAAGCCATCGTCGAAGGCCGTGGGGACGACATACCCGAACAGGCTTTCTACATGGTCGGCACCTTCGAAGACGCCCGGGAAAAGGCCAGCCAACTCTAAGGAAGACTGCCCGTGGAGATACGGATCATCACACCTCGCAACACGGTGCTGGAAGCCGACGACGTCGAGCACGTGCTGCTGCCGGCCGAGGGCGGCGAACTCGGGATACTGCCGGGTCACATAACGATGGTCTGCTCCCTGGGGGTGGGCCGCATCCAGGTGGACCTGGCCGACGGTCCCGTGCGCCTGGCCACCAGCGGCGGTTTCGCCGAGGTGCTCCAGGACCGCATCATCGTGCTGGCCGATACGGCCGAGCGGGAGTCCGACATAGATGTGGACCGCGCGCGCCGCGCGCGTGAGCGTGCCGCCGAACGCCTGGAAAAACGTGTGGAGGACATAGACATGGCCCGCGCTGAAGCCGCCTTCGCCCGTGCCGCCAACCGCCTGGAGATAGCGGGCCCGGAGTGAACCGACCCCCTTCTTCCGGGCTGTGGTCGCCTGCGCATCCTTTTGCCTGCAAGGAGCCCCTATGGGAACTGCCCGCCGAGTCCTGCCGGCCGGAGGTCTCACCTCCGCTCACATCCAGCCGGAACCCATGGTCCACTCGGACCAACGGGTCACATTCCGCATCGCCGCTCCGGAAGCCGCGTCGGTTCAAGTCGTACCGCGCGGTGACGACAACGGCATGGGCCCGGGCCCATACCCGATGAAAAAGGAGGAGGAGGGCGTCTGGCGCGTTACCATCGGCCCGGTCAGGCCGGGGTTCCATTACTATGAGTTCTGTGTGGACGGCGCCCGCTGCCTGCATCCCCACGCCGAGGTTTACTGGGGCTGGGGGCAGGCCGTCGGCGGCGTCGAGGTGCCCGACCCCGAACTCGACTTCTACGACCCGAAAGACGTGCCCCACGGCGAGCTGCGGCTGCACCGCTACCACTCCCGCATCACGGATACTCTGCGGCGCGTTATCGTCTACACTCCCCCGGGATACGACCGTGACGGCGCCGCGTGTCCCGTCCTCTACCTGCAGCACGGCGCGGGGGAGAGCGAGCGGTGCTGGTCCTGGCAGGGGAAGGCCAACTTCATCCTGGACAACCTGCTGGCCGAAGGGCACGCGCGGCCCATGCTCGTCGTGATGGCCAACGGCTACGCCGCCCGCCCCGGCGCTGCCGACCCCGGCCGCCCGTCACGAGAGGAGAACGCCTTCGAGGAGGTCGTCGTCAAGGAATTGGTGCCCCGGATTGACGACCGCTACCGGACCGTCGCCGACAGACAGAGCCGGGCCATAGCGGGCCTCTCGATGGGCGCCGGACAGGCATTGCGCATCGGGCTGGGGCACCCGGAGGTGTTCGGGTCGGTGGGCGCTTTCAGCGGTGGGGGCAGGGACTTCGACCCGGCCACCTCCTACGGCGGCGTTCTGGCGGACCCGGACCGGGCCGCCGAGCAATTCCGCCTGCTGTGGCTGGGCTGCGGCCGACAGGACCGGCTCTACGATGGGGCCCGCGGGATGCACGAGACCCTCGAGGCCACCGGCATCAAGCACGGCTGGTTCGAGTGCGACGGAGCGCACGAATGGCAGGTCTGGCGCAAGTGCCTCCGTCAGTTCGCCCCCCTGCTCTTCAGCGAGTAGCCCGACGCCTTCGGACCGGGCCGGGAGGCTCGCGTTGTGAGAGTTGGTCCGGGCTCTGCTTCTCGTTCTGCTACGACACCACGTGCGTGTCCTCGCTCGGGGACACGCCGTCCGGGTCGTTGATGCGGGCGCCCTCGGGAGCGGGCACCCGGCCGGTCAGCAGCGGGTCGTCGGTCTCCACCATCCAGCGCTTCAAGCGGGCGCGCATCTCCTGCAGCGCCTCCTCCGCCCGGGGCTGGCCCACCAGGTTGTGCGCCTCATGCGGGTCGAAGATGAGGTCATAGAGCGCCTCGCGCGGCGGCGCCATCTCCCTCCAGCCGTGCTCCATCCACAGCGTCTTGCTGGGGCTGTCGTCGCAGTTGGGCAGCACCGGCGAGTCCCGGTCATCCCAGCGACGGATGTACTTCCAGCGCCCGGTGCGCACGCAACGCATCGGCTCGGGGGCGGCGTGATAGTTGACCTCGGCAAACAGCTCCTCGCGGACTTCGTCGTCCTCCCCCCGCAGCAGCGGCAGGAAGGAGACGCCCTGCAGCCAGTCCGGCGGCTCGATGTCCAGGTAGTCGCACACCGTTGGGAAGACGTCCACGTGGCTGACCATGCCATCGGCGACGGCGCCTTGCGGCAGGCCCGGGCCCCGCATCATCAGCATCACGCCGATGCCGCTGTCCTGGAGGTTGCACTTCATGCGGGGAAAGGCGATGCCGTGGTCGGTGGTGCAGATGACCAGGGTGCTCTCGGCGAGCCCCGCCTCCTCCAGCGCGTCCAGCACGAGGCCCATCCTGGCATCGAGCGTGCGGGCTGTCGTGTTGTAGGCCGCCATGTCGTGGCGCGTCTCCGGCGTGTCCGTCAGCACCTCGGGCGGACGGGCATAGCGGGGGTCTGTCTCGGGGCAGTCGCAGGCCGGCTCGGGGAAGCGGCGATGCGTCTCAACGAAGCCGACGCTCAGGAAGAAGAGTTGCGGCGGGGCGCTCCTGAGCCAATCGGCGGCGCGTTCATCACGCTCCTCCGCCCCTTCGCTCAGGTGCTCCTTGTAGCCTATGGTGTCCCACGGCTTTTCCGCCTGGTGGCTCGCCACGTGCTGCACGCCGCAGAGGGCGGAGTGATAGCCGCGTTCGTGGAGCGTATGGATGATGTGCTGGCCGTAGTCGTTGAGTCGCCAGCCGCGGTGGGCCAGCCCCGTCATGCCGTTGTTGTGGGGGTAGAGGCCCGTGAGCAGGCTGGAGCGGCTGGCCGAGCAGGTGGGATTGGTGCAGAAGGCCCGCCGCAGCAGCACGCCCCCCTCGGCCAGGCGCTGCAGGTTGGGCGTGGGGACGGCGTAGCCGTACGGGCTGATGTAACGGCCGGTGTCGTGCGAGTGCAGGTAGAGTATGTTCGGCGTGTCCACGGAGGCGGCCCTCCCGGGGAATATGGCACTTCGGGCGCGTGCAGTCAGCGGCCCCGGCGGGCGGGACGGCACCGGGGCCGCACATGGCGCGGGACGGCGTCCTACTGCTCTTCAGCCTCCACGTGCTGAGCGACCTTCTTGACCTCGCCCAGCAGGCGCTCCGGGCTGACCGGCTTGTCCAGGAAGGTGTCCACGGGGAGCCACATCTCGTCGGGTTCGAACCGCCAGGGGACCTCCTGGTTGACGGCCGTGAGCATGATGATGGGTATGCGCCCGGTGTCCTCACGCTCGCGCAACCAGCGGGCGACGTCGAAGCCCTCGGTGCGGGTCTCCATCATGACATCCAGGATGATCAGGTCCGGCTTCTCCTCGGGGGCTTTCTGGCGGGCCTCGGCACCGCTGTGAGCGGTCACCACGTCGAAGCTGTGGCTCTCCAGCAGGGTCTGCGTCACCTCCACGAAATCGGGCTCGTCATCCACCAGCATGATCTTCATTGCGGCCACGGTGTCCCTCCTTCCGGGATTCAGCCATCAGCGGGCAAAGTAAAGATGAAGTCTATCCACTCTCCGTGTCGGGACTCGGCCCGGATGTCACCGCCGTGTTTGCGCACTATGTCGCGGGTGATGAACAGCCCGAGCCCGGTGCCCTTGCGGCGCACATCCTCGTCGAACCGTGCAAACTTCTCGAACAGGCCTGCGAGTTCGTGCGGCTCCAGACCTTCGCCGTCGTTCCAGACGTGCAGCGTCACCGTCCCGTCCTGCTGTTCGCAGGAGAGCCTTATTGTGCCGCCTTCTCGCCCGTACTTCAACGCGTTATCAAGCAGATTCTTGTAAACCACGCGCAGCAGCCCGGCGTCCCCGCGCACAGGCAGCGAGTCGGGCATGCCCACCTCGACGGTTACGGCCCGCTCCGCCATGGCTTCGGCCAGCTCTCCCATGACCGGCTCGATTACGTCCGCCACCAGGTCTATGCGGGCCTTCTCGACCGTAAGCTCCCCCGTCTCGATTCGGGACAGGTCCAGGTAGTGGCGCGTCATCTCGACGGCGGAGTCAATGCTGCGGCGGATGCTGTGCACCATGCGCTTCTGGGGCTCGGTCAGCTCGCCCATCAGGCCGCCGTCCAGCGAGCGGGCGGCCGTGTAGATGATGCCCAGCGTGTTCTTCAGCTCGTGGGAGACGAAGCCGAGCATCTCCAGATAGCTGGTGTTGAGTTGCTGCAGTTCCTCGTTGGCCGCGCGGAGACGGCCGTCCCGGTCAGCCAGACTCTCGGCCATACTGTTGAAAGCCCGGGTCAGGTCGCGCACCTCGTCGTTGGCGGGCGGGTCCGGCACGCGGTGGCCAAGCTCTCCGGCCGAAAGCCGCCCCGCCGCCTCCGCCAGGCGGTGCAGGGAGGACGTCAACCGGCCACTGAAGACCAGCCCCATCACCACGGCCAGCACGCCCGCACCCAGGGACAGGCCGCCGAAGATGAGCCACAGCTCCCTCTGGATATCGTCGTAGCGCTCGGCCAGAACGCCCAGGTACAGTATGCCCACCACTTTATCGTCCACGTCGCGTATCGGGTCGTAGGCGCTGATGTACCAGTCTTTGACCACAAACGCCCGGTCGTACCAGCTCTCGCCGTTCTCCAGCACCCGGTCGTAGACCTCCTCACTGACGCGCGTAGCGATGGCCCGATGGCCGGCGGCCGTGCGGACGTTGGTGGCTATGCGCACGTCCCACTGGAAGATGGTCACCGTGCCCAGGTGACGGCCCTTATACTTCTGGTCTTCGAAGAGGATGTGGCGTATCTCGTCCACCAGCGAGTGGTTGCGGTTCAGCAGAATGCCGCCGTAGACGGTGCCGACGATCTGCTGGCTCTTGTCCCGGGCCGGCACGGCCACCATCAGGGCCATGCCGGCGTGCTCCTCGGTCTGCACGCGCGGCTTGGCCTTCGCGGTCTCCTCGAAGCGGATATAGGCCGTCTCCCGCAATCTGCCCCCCTCTCGCTCCAGGCGGTGGGGCCCCAATACCTGTATGCCGGTCATCCCCGCTCCCCGCAGCGCCGAGCGCACCATCGGATCGCTGGACACGTCGTCGCCGCTATTGTGAGGCTCCAGGGTTCGCAACAGCACCCGCCCCGTATTGTCGGTGAAGGTCAGGAAGTCCAGACCCGTGTCCCGGCGCGCCGACTCGAACTCGGCGCGGTAGGTCTCCGGGTCGGCGCCGTCCGCCATGGACTGCACGCGGGGCCCTGTGCCGATGACGCTGAGGACCGACTTCACCCCTTGCATTCGGCTGTCCAGGACGTTCCACCCGGCCCGCAGGTCCAGGCTCACGCGGCGCTGAGCCTCGTTCAGCGTGGTCCGGTGCAGCACGACGGCCCCTATCACTCCGCAAAGCACCGCGAAAAGCGCGATCACCAGCACGAAGTAAAGGAAGACCCTTGTCCTGAGTTCCATTCGCATGACGGCTTCCGTAGGCGCTGGGGATAAGCAGTTTATCGTAACCCACTTGACCAGAGCCGTCAATTCGCGTCGCCTTGCCCCGACCGGCCTGCTGTGTTACTGTTTCGTGAAGTTAGCTGCAACCCGGGAGTCCGAAAAATGCAAAGGCCGTGTCCGGCCCGACCGCGGGCCCTGCAGCCTGTAGCCTCAGAGGAAGAGCTGCGGACGACCGTGCGCCGGCTGGCTGACGAGATCGCCGCGGACCACGGACGGCACCAGCCCCTCGTCGTCCTCGGCATCATGAAGGGCGTGGTCATCTTCCTGGCCGACCTGGTAAGGCACCTGCCCATGCCCCTGCAGATAGAGTTCGTCAGTGCGCGCAGTTACAACGGCACACGCCAGGAAACCGTCGAGGTGCTGGACGACCTGGGCGGGCTCGACCTCGAAGGCAAGGCCGTGCTGCTTGTGGACTGCGTGCTGGATACGGGCCGCACGCTCGCAAGCATACACAGGGAGGTCGTCCGCAGGAGCCCGGCCGACCTGAAGACCTGCGTGCTGCTGAGCAAACAACGCCCGCGGCGGGCCCCCGTCCGGCCGGACTATGTCGGTCTGGGGGTGCCCGACGTCTTCTTGGTCGGCTACGGACTGGACCACGACAACCGCTGGCGCCACCTGCCCTACGTGGCGGAGTTGCGCATGCCTGAGGACGCTCAAGAACCGGAGTGACCATGAGTTCCAAGCCCGTTGTCGGCATAGACCTGGGAGGAACGAAGATTCACGCCGGCGTGGTGGCCCCCGGCGGCGAAATACTGGGCGAGGCGCGTCTGCCCACCGAGCCCGACCGCGAGGCCGACGCCATCCTGGGCAACATGGTGGCCGCCGTCCGCCAGGCAATGGAACAGGCAGGCCTCGGCACCGACGCCGTAGAGCAGGTCGGACTGGGCTCGCCCGCCCCCCTGGATATCAAGGCCGGCGTGCTGATAAGCCCCAACAACCTGCCGTCCCTCTACGGCTTCCCCGTGGTGGAGCGGCTGTCGGAGGCGCTGGAGCTGCCGGTGACGCTGGACAACGATGCCAACTGCCTCGGGCTGGGCGAGGCACGCTTCGGGGCCGGCAAGGGCGCCGAAGTCTGCTGCGGCCTGACCCTCGGCACCGGGATGGGCGCCTTCATGGTCATCGGCGGCCGCATCTACGGCGGCCCGCATGGGGCCGGCGTCGAGATCTGGTGCTCGCCCTGCCAGGGCGACTGGATCGAGGAAAAAGTCTCAGGACGCGGCATATCACGCACTTACGCCAAAGTGAGCGACCGCCGGGCCGACGCCAGAGAGGTGGCCGCCCTGGCCCGCGAGGGGGACGAGACGGCCCTGGAGACGTGGCGGGAGTTCGGCCGCAACGCCGCCGTCCCCGTCGCCTGGCTCAGCAACGCCGGCGACCCGGACGTCTTCGTGCTGGGCGGCTCGATAGCGCGGGCCTGGGACCTGTTCGGCGAGACGCTGGTGCACGAAGCGCGCAAATACATCAACGAGGTCACCCGCAACGTGGTGCGCATCCTGCCCGCCGAACTCGGCGACGCCGCCGGCATGCTTGGCGCGGCCGCCCTGGTGCTGCCCCCCGACCCTGAGGACTGAACCCGACCACACCATGGCCAACGGCGACCCGGAACGCATACTGGTGACGGCGGACCTGCACTTCGGCCTCTACACGGCCGGCGACGAGTGCAACCTGAAGCTCGCCGAGTTCGTACGCAATTCGGGCGCGGACGTGTTCGCCCTCTGCGGGGACGTTGCCGATGCCGACACCGACTGCTTCAAGACCTGCCTGGACCTGTTCGCCAGCTTCCGGGGGCTGAAACTGCTGGTGCCGGGAAACCACGACCTCTGGACGGCCGGCAGCGACAGCGCCGGCAAGTACCGCAAGGTGCTGCCCGCCCTGGCCGCCGACTGCGGTTTCCACATGCTGGACGTCGGCCCGCAGATATTCGGGCGCGTCGGCTTTATCGGCAACATCGGATGGTACGATTACAGCTTCCGCAACGCCGACCTCAACGTGCCACTGCACCAGTACGAAGCCAAGGAACTGCCCGGCGTCTGTGTCTGGAACGACGTCCGATTCATCGAGTGGGAGATGACCGACCTGGAGTTCACCGACAGGTGCCTGCGCAAGCTGCAGACCGCTTACCGCGCCGTCGAAGAGCGCGTCCACACCGTGGTGGCTTTCCTGCACCACGTGCCCTTCCGCGAACTGCTCTACGATCACTCGAACGCCGCCTTCGAGTTCTGCCGAGCCTACCTCGGCTCGGAGCGGTTCGGGCGGCTGCTGCTGGATTGGCCGAAGGTGCGTTACGTCTTCTGCGGCCACCGCCACGGGCCGGACAGGGCGTGCTTCAACGGAACCCGCGCCTTCAGCGTCGGCAGCGAATACAGGGTCAAGAGGCTCATCGAACTCGACATGAGCTCCGGCGACCACACCACACACCTGTTCACCCCCGACGGGGCGCCGCCGGGCGACGTATAGACCCTGCCGAACAGTGGTTACGCCGGCGGCTCTTCGTCCTCCATGCCGATGGCGAACATGCGCTCCAGGTCGTGCCGACTGTAGGCGCGGAAGGCGACCAGGGTGGTCGTCTTCTCGATGCCGACCATCCGGAGCATATTGCCCGTGACGATCTCGGCCATCTGCTCGTTGTCCCGGGCGCGGATGATGGCCACCAGGTCATAAAGGCCGGCCACCGAGTAGACCTCGGAGATGCCGTCCAGCTCGGTCAGTTCCTGCGCAGTCTCGCCGATCATGTCGCGCCGGGCGTTGATCAGGACTATAGCTGTAACCACGGTGCGCCTCCTTGCGAGGGAGAGTCGGAGTGCTGTCGCTGCTGAGGGCAATCATACGCCCCCGGCCCCGGGGTGTAAAGCCGAGGCAGGTTGCCTTCGACGACCGGCCGGTCTGCTGTGCCGAGTTCGCCGTCCGACCCGACGAGACTTGCCCTCCGGCCATGCGGAGGCGGCCCGCGGGATGCGCAACGTCCTCCGCGCGGCCCTGCTTCCGCTACGAATGCCAGACCGAAGGACAAGGCCCGAGAGCATGACCCCGGGCCGCCCCTTTCAGAGGCCCCTTCCCGCGGGGCTCACACAGGCCGCCCCGGGCATCGGCCTTGTCCTCGTTCTCATTTTGGTCGTCGTGTCGCCGTGGTTACTGGTTTTTCCGCACACAATACCGGCCACGCCGGCGGGGAGGCCGCCGGCCTGTTCCACGTGAAACGCCCCGGCGCTGTTCAGGCGGGGACTTTGCGCGGGTAGTCGAAGGAGGACTGGCCCGCGAGTTCCTCGAAGAGGCGCTCGAAGTCGTCGTTGTCCGTGAAGTGGACCACGATCTTACCCCCTCGCCGGCGGGGCTTTACCTCAACTTTCGTCCCGAGCGCCTCCGACAGTCGCTCCTCCAGTTGCACGACGTTCGGCGAGGGCCGGGTCAGTTTCGTGGTCTTGTGGCCGTCGCGGCCGTCGGCCGCCATCCGCTCGGCCTCGCGCACGGACATGCCCTTCTCGGCGATGAGCGTCGCCAGGCGGGCGCGGCGGGCCTCGTCTTCGACCGCCAGCAGGGCGCGCGCGTGCCCTGCACTCAGTGTTCCACGTGAAACCATCGCCTGCAGCTCATCGGACAGTTCCAGCAGCCGCAGCATGTTGGCTACGGTCGAGCGGTTCAGCCCCAGCCGGCGGCCGGCCTCCTCCTGGGTCAGTTCCAGCTCGGAGATCATGCGGCGCACCCCGCGTGCTTTCTCGATGGGGTTCAGGTCATGCCGCTGGATGTTCTCGATCAGGGCCAGCTCGAGCATCTTCTCGTCCGGCACGTCGCGGACGATGGCGGGTATCCTGTCCTGCCCGGCCATGCGGGCGGCGCGCAGGCGGCGTTCCCCGCAGACGAGTTCGAACATCTCCCCGGCCGGGCGCACCAGCACGGGCTGTATCACCCCGGAAGAGCGCACCGAGTCGGCCAGGCTCTCCAGTTCCTCCCGGTCCACCTCCAGCCGGGGCTGTTTCGGGTTCAACTCGATCCGGCTCAGTTCCACCTCGCGCACTTCCCCGGCCGGGGCGCTTTCGGCCTCCTCGGCGGGTATCAGCGCGTCCAGCCCCCGTCCCAAACGTCTTCTTTCAGCCACGAGCGTTCCTCCTGTGTTTCACGTGAAACGTTCGGGAGGATGCTAATCAGGGGCGCCGGCGGAGTTCAACGTCGGGAGGGGCCGCGGGGTGCCGCAGGCGGCTGAAAGGGGCGAAAAGCCGCTGCAGGCGGGCTGCGAGGGGCCGACCGCGCACTGGAACCGCGGGAATGGGGCGGAGAAAAAAGCGGGGCCTCCCGGTCAGATGACCGCCGCCCGCCCGGTCTCGGCCGACTCGAGGGCGGCCTCGTGGAGCTTCATGGCCCGGACTATGTCAACGGAGTGACACTTGAGCTCGGTGCCGTCCCGTACGGCGGCGCGCAGGTTTTCCCAGAAATCCTGGGCCTCGCCGGGGGCGGCGTATTCGCGCCGCTGCTCCCCGGCTGCCACACGGGCCACGCCGTCCCGCACGGCGATGGTGGCGCCCCTGGTGGTCACCAGCCAGCCGGGCACCTCCTCGATACGGGCCCCGGCGGCCTGGACCACGGCGCAGCCGCCCCCGCGCAGCGAGAGGTAGAGGGTGAAGCCTGTATCCGGCTGCTCGGGCGCCGGCCGCAACGGGTGCGTGCGGATTTCACCTACGTCCTGCCGCACAACCATGTTGACCTGATCCAGCAAGGGAAAGGCACGCTCGGCCAACAGCCCTTCGGCGGGCGCGGGCTCATCCGCCGGAGGCGCCCAGAACATGTGCAAACCGTGCACCTGGTCAAGGTTCTCCTGCCGGAGGGCGTGCTGCAGGGCCCGCAGGTCCGGCTCGTCCCGCCAGGGCATCTGCATTGTGGCAATCAGGCCGGTATGGAAGGCCGTCTTCATCACCCGCTCGCCGTCGAGGGCGGTCTCGCAGAAAGGCTCCTGCAGCAGGACGTTACGTCCGGCGTTGAGGGCGCGCACGGCCAGGTCGCGCCGCCGCTCCAGCGGCCCCTCGACTACGACCAGTTCGACGGCCGAGTCCTCCAGCAGCATGTTGTAGTCGGGATAGCATGGGATGCCTTCCGGCTGGCCATGGGGGGTTTTGAGCCCCTCATCGGTCCAGCCGACCACCTGGAACCGATCGCCGCCGGGCATCTCCGCCGCCAGGCCCGTGCCGCTCCAGGGGTTTGCTCCGACAATACCTACACCGACGGGGTCTTCTGCGTGGCTGGCTGACATGGTGCTGCTCCAAAGGTGCGAGTTTAGGTGGTGAGCGGCTCTACTGTTGCTGTTGGGTACGCACCAGATCCAGCTGGCCGCTGGACGGATCGTAGTCGAACTCGTAACCTGCCGGGATTTCGGGGAGTTCAGCCTCGCGCCATTGTTCCAGCTCCTCCAGTGATTGGGGGTAACGCCCCTCCAGGCCCCAGAAGCGTTCGATCTCGTTCTGCAACTGGGCCAGGTTCACCCGTCGGCGTGCCGCCCGGGGGGCGAGCACGGTTGTTGTGCGAAGGTAGTCGGCGGGGGCGTGCAGGACGCTCTCGCCCACCTGGCGCTCCCTGTCGGCCCGTTCGCGCTGCTGTTGCTCGGCCGGCTCGGCCTCAGCGGATGGCTGTGGCTCGGGCTCCGGCACGGTCACGACGCGCTGCTCGGGGTCCGCAGCCTGCGGATCCTCGCAGGAACAGCCGGCCCCGAACGCCAGGGCTACCACCAGGCCGACAGCCAGAATCAGGCCGATATACCTCATCATCGCCTCCTCCTCCGTTATTCGCCGCCGGCCGGGGCGCCGGCCGCGGCACGCAATCGGCGCAGGGCCTCGTGGTCCGTCAGGTCCAGCCGCAGGGGGGTCACGGTGATGTGGCCGGCGGCCAGGGCGCCTTCGTCCGAATCGGCCGACGGCGGGTCCTCGTCTTCGCCCGAGTCCAGCCAGTAGTGCGTGCGGCCGCGCGAATCCCGGCTGACCGAGAAACCACCGCGCGGGAAGACGCCGTTTTGCCGCACGAGGCGCACCTCCGGCTCGGCGCCGTCCAGCAACGGGATATTGACGTTGAAGACGCGCGTGGACTCCGGCCAGCGCTCCAGCAGGCTCCGCAGCACCCGCATCGCCTGCTCGACGGCGCGGTCCATCCGCTCCAAATTCTCCCGGGAACAGGAGATAGCCACCGACCTGACGCCGTAAAAGCCCCCCTCCAGGGCCGCCGCCAGCGTGCCGCTGTAGAACATGTCAACGCCTGCGTTCGTGCCCAGGTTGGGGCCGCTGACCACCAGCCCGGGCGGCGGGTCCATCAACCGCAGCAGGGCGAACTTGACGCAATCCGCGGGCGTGCCCGTCAGCACCGTCGCCCGGGCGCCGTCGGCCAGGCGGATGCGCTGGGCCCGCACCGGCAAGAGGCAGGTTATGGCATGCCCGACGCCGCTTCTCTCCGCATCCGGGCAGACGACCGTCACCTCGCCCAGGTCCGCCAGGGCGGACCGCATTGCGCAAAGTCCCTCCGCGAACGGACCGTCATCATTTGTCAGAAGTATTTTCACGGGCAGGTGTTCTCACGACCCCCATCTGCCATTCCGGCAACCCCGGCGAACGTGGCATCGAGGCAGCCCTCGCAAGTGATAGCCGCGGCCCCCGATCCGAACCGCACGGCACGTCTCTGCGGCATAAAATAATGTCCGGACGGGGCTTATACCGACAAAAGTTACCACGCCCATCTGTACCGGCTATGCTATCACAGCCCCGCCGGCCCGTCAAGACGGACTCCGCCCTCAGGGGCACGGTCCGATGGTGGTTTTCGACACGTGTTCGGCGGGAGCCGGCGTCACGTCGCCCACGCTTCCAGTGGCGGAGGGGCGCACGCGACAGGAGCCTTGCCGCCGGAGCCCGGCCATGGTATGCTGTCATCGGAATCTGCGACAAGGGCCAACGGGGAGCCGGGACGATGAGAATCGGCATAGTCGGCCTGCCTCAAGCCGGTGTCACCACGGTCTTCAACGCCCTGACCGGCGCGCACGGAGAGGTCGGGGGCTTCCACCCGGGCCAGCACGTCTCCGTCAGCGTCGTACAGGTGCCGGACGAGCGCCTCGAGGCGCTGGCCGCACTCCTCGAGCCTGACCAGGTCACGCCGGCCACCATCCAGTTCGAAGACATCGGGGGGGTGTTCCGGCACCTGACCGGCGGTGACCAGAGCGGGCAGGCCGTGGCGGCGCTGCGGGAGACGGACGCCATCCTGATGGTGCTGCGGTGCTTCGAGTCGCCGTTCGTGCCGGCGCCTCTCGGCGAAGTCGCCCCGGAGCGCGAGCGACGCGCAATGGTCGAGGAGATGCTGCTGGCCGACCTGCAGGTGATCGAGAGACGCCTGGAATCCCTGGAGGTGGACCTGCGCAAGGCGACGCCGGAGCGGGAAGCCCTGCAAAAGGAAAAGGACGTGCTCGAACGCTGCCGGGCGGCCGTCGAACAGGAACGCAGCCTCGGCGAACTGGCCCTCAACCCCGCCCACCGCAAGACGTTGAGGAACTATTCCTTCCTGACGCTCAAGCCGCGCCTCTGCCTGTTGAACATCGGGGAGGACCGGATAGGGCGCGAGCCCCGGCTCGAAGGCGTCCAGCCCCCACCGATCCCCATCTGCGCTGAACTCGAGATGGAGATCATGGAACTTGAGGATCAGGAGGATCGGGAATTGTTCCTCGAGGAGTCCGGGCTGGAGCGGCCCGCCGCGGGCCGCGTCATCCGTGCCTGCTACAACCTCCTCGACCTCAGGACGTTCTTCACGCACGTGCACGGGCAACTGCGCGCCTGGACGGTGGAGGCCGGGGCCGTCGCACCGGACGCGGCCGGCAAGGTCCACAGCGACATGGAAGTCGGTTTCATCCGCGCCGAGGTTATCGGCTGTGAGGACCTGCTCGAGTGCGGATCGCTCAAGGACGCCCGCAGCGCCGGCAGGCTGCGCATGGAGGGCAAGGACTACGAGGTACAGGACGGTGACGTGATCACCTTCCACTTCAGCCGCTGACTGCCGGGTTGTCCGGCGCGCAATGACCGCGGGGCGGCAGGCCTGTCACGGCAGGTCCGCCCTGCGGCGCCACGAGGCATCCGGGGCCCGGTAGCCGTTGCGTGGGGGCAAGCGATGCCTCATTCGCCCGCGGTGTGGCCTGTCCTCTCCCGGCTGCGCATGAGCCTTTCCAGCCGGCCCTTTTCGAAGCGGACGGCCAGCACGGACTCGTTCGAGTAGCTGACCTGCCCGGTGGGGGCGCCCTTCAGGCGACGGACGTGTTTGACCTGCGTGTAGGCCACCTCGGCGTAGTCGGTGCCCCGGATGCGCGAGTAGTGTATGGCCAGGTGGGCGGCGTCGAGCAGTGTTTCCTGGGGCATTTGCCCGCCCCGGGGCGTGCGGACGACCACGTGGGGGCCGGGCCAGCCGCGCACGTGCAGCCAGTAGTCATTCCCGTGCGCGATGGTGAAGGTCAGCCGTTCGTTCTCTTTGCTGTTGCGGGCCACCAGTATCCGTAGTCCGTCGGCGGAGAGGAACTCGCGCGGCCCCCGGCGTGCCTCCGGCCGGCGCTCGGGCCTGTCCTCGGGATAGACGACGCCTGCCTGGCGGCTCTCCTGTTTCAGTTTCTTCAACTCGTCGGCGTTTTCGGCCGCCTCCACGCGTGCGGCCAGGCGGCGCACCCGTTCAAGACGCCGCCGGGTCTCTTCCTCCCGCCGGGCCAGTTGCTCCTGTCCGGCGAGGGCCTTCTTGTAGCGCTCAAAGCAGGCGCGCATGTTCTCCGTCGGGCTCAGCCTCGGGTCCAGGGGGACGGTGACCTGCGGCCTGTCCGGCTCGAACAGGTCCTCGACGACCACCTCCTCCTGGCCCCTGCGGATGTGGGGCAGGGCAATCTTGAGCAACTCGCCCCTGCGGCGCCAGTCATCGGCCCGCTCGGCGCGCTCGCGCTGCTCGGCTATCTTGCGCAGCCGCCTCTGCAGGCGCCGGCGGGTCTGGCGGACGGCCGCCCCGACCTCCTCCCGCAGGGACTCGACCCGCTCCTCGACTTCCTCGCCGGCGTATACCGCCATGATGGCCCGGCTGAGCGAGAGGGGGTCGTCGGGCTCGACGGCATCGGCGAATCGGTTGCGGAACGCCGCCTCGGGCAGATCCGGCGGCAGTTCCGGCGGCTCATAGCGGGCGCCGGGCACCAGGCGGCGCCGGTCGCTGTCCTCCCGCACCAGGGAGGCGAGCACGCGGTCGTCCTCGTCCAGCAGTATCAGATTGCTGCCGACCCCCATCAGCTCCGCCACCAGGCTCACCCTGTGCGGCTTCATCAGCTTGTCCCGCTCGGCCGACTCGAGGACAACGATGCGGTCCCGGGGCACCTGCCGCAGCGCCGCCACGGGCGCGCCCGTCAGGTGCTGGCGCACGGCGTTGCAGAAACCGGCGGCCGGTTCGCCCTGTGGGGGCCGGGTGGTCAGCAGGTGGAGCCGGCTGAACTGCCGATGCGCGCTGATGAGCAGCCAGTAGAGCTCCCCCCGGTTCCTGATGGTGAGGATGAGCCGGTCCGGCTCGGGCTGGTCAATGCGTTCGATGCGACCGCCCTCCAGGCGCGGCTTCAAGTCCTGCACCACCGACTCGATCTCGGACATGGACAGCGTCATGGCCGGTCCCGTTAGGGGGGAGAGATGCCCACGGCAGCGCGGGCAGGGGCGGAGATCAGGGTATTCTGCTTACTCTGCGGGGACATGGCGCCCACCCGACGGGGAGTGGCAATTGTCTATGTTCAGCGGGTTTACGCCCGACCCGCGGCGCGTCCACGGTGCAGACGCCGGCGCGATCGTTGCACTCATGCGGGCCGTGCCGGTCAGGACTGTGAGGATTGTCACCGCGCAACATGCCGGCCACAGCCACCTTGCCGCCTTTATCTCGTCTCTCCCGGCTCGCCCCGTGGTCGGGGCGTCGCGGGATTGCCCGTCGCGAGCCTTGCGTCAGACACGTAGTTTAGCAGGAGTTGCCGCCGGGGCCAACGGCGGGTTTGCCACCCGGGAGGGCGCGGAGCGTTATCGTGCTCGGCAGCCCGGCCCCCGCAGACGGCTACGCGCGGCGGTCGCCGCGGGCGTAGTGGTCGGGGTCCTCGGCCAGGTTGCGACGGGCCTCCTCGAACATCGGCTCCAGGACCGACGTCTCCCAGGCGCGCTCGGTGTAGGGGGAGGTGCGCATCTTCTGAACCTCGCTCTCCCAGTCTTCGTTGCGGTAATTGCCGTAGATGTGCAGGGAGTCGGAGACGTCCACGTAGCGGCCGCAGCGCACGGGCCGGCCCAGCATGTCGGCCAGGCGCCCGGCGATGATGCGCTGCAGGTCGGTGAGAGCGTAGGCGTTCATGAACCAGGCCAGCAGCAGGTCGCGCGAGCGCCAGTGGGCGTTCATGATGAGGGCGAAGCCGTCCGCGCCGCTCAGCAGCCGCGCCCACAGCCGCTGCAGGCAGGGGGGGTCGTCTGTGCCGGGGTCGCAGTGGGGCATCCAGGTCACCGCCTGGGCGCGACGGCTGTAGGGCACGTCGGCCAGCTTCTCGATCATGTACTGGACCTGGTTGACGGGCGGGAACTGCGGCCCGCGGGAGGGGTCGAGCAGGTCCACGACCGGCCTGTACGCAAACAGGCGCTCGTGGTAGGTGTAGGTCCACTTGCCCTCGGCGGGGTTGATCCAGTGGTCGTGAATGCCCTCGACGACCTCCTGGCGGTAGGCTTCCAGTTCGGTCGGTCCGCCGGGAAAGTTCTTGTGGATGCGTGGTTCGGCCATCGGGTCGGTCACCTCCACGGTCACCGTGGCGTCCAGGCTCGGCCTGGCATCCGGTTTGTCATACTCGGTCTTGACCTCGACGCCGTTGTCCCAGACGGCCAGCACGGCCTTCTCCCAGGCTTCGGGGAGGTCCCGGCCCCTGACGTGCAGCACCGGCATCGTTGCGCCGCGATTCACGGTGCGCCCTGTCGAACCGTCATTCATCTTCGCCCTCCTGCGCCTTGTCCATTGTCCAGGGCAAGGGTACCCGCGAACCCGTGTCCGCGCAAATGCCGCTTTATCGTTAGGGGGTTGCCCGGTAAACTGGGTTGTGTTATACAGGGCGGCTTCGCGTCCTGCGAAAATGACCTCCGCGCACCGGGAGCGAGACACCATGCTTGAGAGCTTCTTTGAACCGGCATCCATCGCCGTAGTCGGCGCCAGCCGCACCCCCGGCAAGGTGGGCCATGACGTCGTGAAGAACCTGGTCGAGGAGGGCTTCGAGGGAGAGGTCTTCCCCGTGAACCCGAAAGCCGACGAGGTGCTGGGGCTGGAGTGCTATGGCGCCGTCACCGATATCGAGGACGAGGTCGAACTGGCCGTCATCGTCATCCCCGCGCAGTTCGTGCCGGGGGTGCTGGACGAGTGCGCGCAGAAGGGTATCGGGGCCGTCATCATCATCAGCGCCGGCTTCAAGGAGTCTGGGGAGGAAGGGGCCGAGCTGGAGCGGAAGCTGGCCAAAAAGTGCGCCGAGCACGGCATCCGCTGCATCGGGCCGAACTGCCTGGGCGTGATGAGCCCGCATCTGAAGATGAACGCCTCCTTCGGGCCCGCCATGCCGCAGCCGGGCCACATCGCCTTCTTCAGCCAGTCCGGCGCCCTGGGCACGGCGGTGCTCGACGTGGCCGTCGGCGAAGCCATCGGCATGTCCCGCTTCATCAGCTACGGCAACAAGGCCGACGTGGACGAGACCGACCTGATAGAGGCCCTGGGCGAGGACGAGCGCACCGGCGTCATCCTGGGCTACGTCGAGAGCGTAGATGACGGCCAGAGGTTCATGGACGTGGCGCGGCGGGTGACGCACGTCAAACCTGTCATCATGCTCAAGAGCGGCCGCACCAGCGCCGGGGCGCGGGCCGCCAGCAGCCATACCGGCAGCCTGGCAGGGTCCGATTCCGCCTACGAGGCGGCCTTCGCCCAGTGCGGCGTCATCCGGGCCGAGACGGTGGGGGAGTTCTTCGACTACGCACGCGCCTTTGCCGGACAGAAACCGCCCATCGGCAACCGCATCGCCGTGGTGACGAATGCCGGCGGCCCCGGCATCATCGCCACCGACGCCGCCGGCTCCTCAGGTCTCCAGATGGCCGAACTCTCAGAGGAGACTATGCGCACCCTGAACGAGAGCCTGCCGCCCCAGGCCTCCGTGCAGAACCCGGTGGACGTGCTGGGCGACGCGAAGGCCGACCGCTACCAGGCAGCGCTGGACGCCATCGCCGAGGACGAGAACGTGGACATGCTGCTGGCCCTGCTGACACCCCAGACCTCGACGGAGGTTGTCGAGACGGCACGCGCCATAGGCCGGATCGCCGACAAGACGGAAAAACCCGTGCTGGCTACCTTCATGGGGCGCGCCTCGGTCAGCGGCGGCTGGAAGGTCCTGCAGCAGAAAAGCGTGCCAGACTTCCACTATCCCGACAGCGCCGTGATGGCGCTCGGGGCCATGTGCCGGTACGGCGACTGGCTGCAGAGCGAACTGCACGAGCCCCCCACTTACGATTTCGACGATTCGGCCATCGAGGAAACCATCGAGGAGGCCGGCCGCGGCGGGCGGGACACCCTGGGCGAGCGGCAGGCCCGCGGCATCGCGCGCGCCTGCGGCATAGCGCTGCCGCGCAGCGAGTTCGCCGCCGACGAGGACGCCGCCGCCGAAGCCGCCAACGACATCGGCTATCCCCTGGTGCTGAAGCTCTCCTCCGACGATATACTGCACAAGTCCGACGCCGGCGGCGTCAAGCTCGACCTCGAATCCGAAGAGGAAGTCCGGCGGGCGTTCCGCGAGATCATGGAATCGGCCCGCCAATACGATCCCGACGCGGCAGTCGAGGGTGTTTTGGTGCAGGAGAACGCCCCTGCCGGCCGGGAGGTCATCATCGGGTTGAACCGCGACCCCCAGTTCGGCCCCGTCATCATGTTTGGGCTCGGCGGCATCTACGTCGAGGTGCTCAAGGACGTCGTCTTTCGCGTCGCCCCCTTGACGGAGCGCGAGGCGTGGAAGATGATCGAGGAGATAAGGGCCGCCCGGATACTGAAAGGCTTCCGAGGGCAACCGCGCGCCGACCTGGAGGCCCTGGCCGACTGCCTGCTGCGGGTCTCACAGCTCGGCGTGTACTATCCGCAGATCTCCGAATGCGACCTGAACCCGCTGTTCGTCTATCCCGAAGGGAAGGGCGTGATGGCGGTTGACGTGCGCTTCGGCCTGGACTCATCAAGTTGAACGCACCGCGCGTGGCAGCAAGCCAGAAGAACACCAACCGCTCACGGAGAATCGCACCATGACAACAGTGCTCGTGACCGGCGCCGCCGGGCGGCTCGGTTCGCAGACGGTGTCCGCCCTCTGCGAGGCGGGCTTCGAGGTCCGCGCCACGGACATCAACTACCGCCGGGACCTGCCGGTACGGCTCGAGCTGCGCGACCTGCTGGACGGCCGGGCCGTCTACCCGCTGGCCGAAGGCTGCGACGCCGTCGTGCACCTGGCCAACCATCCCGGCCCCCACAGCCACGTCTCCCCGCAGCAGCTTTACCGGGAGAACGTGTCCATGGACATCAACGTCTTCCAGGCCGCCGTGGATGTCGGCGCCCGGTGTATCGTCTTCTCAAGCTCGGTGCAGGCGATGGCCGGCACGCGCCACGGGCCGGACGACCTGGACAAGCCGAGCTGCCTGGCTTACCTACCCATAGACGGAGACGCCCCCTGCTGCCCCGGCAACACCTACGCCCTGAGCAAGGAGGCCGGGGAGAACCAGCTCCGCTATTACGCGCGGCTGCATCCGGAACTCTGCTGCGCCGCCGTCAGGTTCCCCTTCCTGTTCCACGACCGCTACCGGCGCTGGTTCCGCCGGATGGCCGGGTTCGGACGGCGACTGCGCTACGCCAACCTGGACGAGGGCTTCAGCTACCTGCACGTGGAAGACGCCGCCTCCCTTGTCCTCGCCATTGTGCAGAAGACCACACCCGGTTACCATCAGCTCTTCCCCGCTGCCCCGGACACACCCGTCGGCAAGCCCCTTCCCGAGATAATCGAGGAGTTCTACCCCGGCGTGCCGCTGCGGGTGCCGGCCGACGAGATGGAAAGCCTGGTGGACATCTCGAAGATCGAGGCAGACTGGGGCTGGCGGCCGGAGCACACCGGCGTGCTGAGCGGAGAGGACGAAGAGGGAAAAGAGCCGGCCTGAGGCGGACGGGTGGCGCCCCACGCCCCAGCAGAGCCGGCCAGACGGGGGCATCCTTGCGCCCGCGATTCACCGGACCGACTACACGCCGGACACGTACTGCGCCCCGGGCACGCGTCTGCCTGTCAGACATGCCATCCTTCGGGGTTTGACGGTCGGCGCGGCACGGATGTAAAATGGCCCTTTGAAACGGCCATTTGAGTTGCCCCTTTTCTGGAACCAGCATGCCCGGGGATAGCACTTCGAGCTCTGCGACGCGCGAGAGGGTTCTCGAGAGCGCCATCGAGGTCTTTGCCGAGGCCGGCTTCGAGGCCGCGACCATCCACGAGATATGCCGCCGCGCGGACGCCAACATCGCAGCCGTCAACTACTACTTCGGCAGCAAGGAGTCCCTCTACGCGGAGGCGTGGCGCACGGCTTTCCGCCGGGCGGTACGCGCCCATCCCCCGGACGGCGGCGTGCCGGCGGACGCCCCGCCCGAGGAGCGCCTGCGCGGCCGCATCAGGGCCATGATCCACAGGATGGCCGACGAGGGCAACCAGGCGTTCATAATCGCCCTGCGCGAGATGACAAGCCCCACGCCGCTGCTGGAGGAGGTGCGGCGCGAGTGCATCCGCCCGCTCCAGGAGGAGATGCGCGCGCTGGTGCGGGCCCTGCTCGGCCCCGGGGCCTCGGAGCGGACGGTGGACTTCTGCAGGCTCAGCATCGTGAGCCAGTGCATAAACGTGATGCTGCGCCGCCGCAGCGCGGGCGAGGGTGAGGACGACTCCGCCCCCGCCGCTCTCGATGACCTGCACGCCTACGCCGAGCACGTGGCGCGCTTCTGCCTGGCGGGCATCCGCGCCGTCCGTCGCTCCGCGGTCGAGAGGGGGACGGACTGATGGGCCAGGTGCGAGGTCAGGTCCCCACCGAACAGATACTCGAAGGCAGCATCCCCCGCGCCCTCTGGCGCCTGACTTTGCCGACCTGGGGCGCTTTCCTGACCCATGATCTGCTGGGCATAGTGGACCTCTTTTTCGTCGGCAGGCTGGGCAAGGAGGCCGTCGCCGCCGTCGCCATGAGCGGCATCATCATGGGCATCATCATCATGCTCGGCACGGGCGTGACCACCGGCACGATGGCGCTGGTCTCCAACGCGCTGGGACGGGGGGACGAGGAGGCCGCTCGGGACGCCACCGGCCAGAGCCTGCTGATGGGCCTGTTCCTGGCCCTGCTGGTGGTCGCCTTCGGCGTGCCCCTGGCCGGGCCGATACTGCGCCTGATGGGCGCGGACTCCGCCGTCGTCGCCGAGGGAACCCCTTACCTGCGCATCTTCGCGGTCAGCTCGCTGGCCCTGATGACAATGATGGCGCTGAGCGCCGCGCTGCGCGGGGCGGGGGATGCCATGACGCCCTTCAAGGCGATGGTCCTGGGCAACGCCGTCAACCTCGTGCTGGACCCGATCCTCATTTTCGGCTTGCTGGGCTTGCCGGCGCTGGGTGTGGCCGGGTCGGCCTGGGCCACGCTGGTGGGGCGCAGCACGGGGCTGGTGGTGATGGTGTACGTCTTTTTCATCTCGCGCAGCGGGCCGTTCCGCCTGCATCTGCGGGACCTGCGGCCCAACCCGGTCCGCATATGGCGCATCCTACGCATCGGCGTTTTTGCCTCCGGCCGCATGTTCGTGCGGAACGTGGCGGGGCTGCTGCTGATGCGGATAGTGGCCGCTTTCGGCACGGTGCCGGTGGCCGCTTACGGCATCGCCATGCGGCTGCAGATCGTGATGTTCGCCCCCAGCATCGGGTTCGGGACGGCGGCGGCCGCCGTCATCGGTCAGAACCTGGGCGCCCGCCAGCCCGGCCGCGCCGCCAGGGCCGGCTGGATGGGCACCGGCATGGCGGCCGCCATCTGCCTGGTCTTCATGGGGGTGTTCTGGGCCATGCCGGACAGGATCATCGCCCTGTTCAACGACGAGCCGGAGGTGGTCACGATGGGGGCGGAGGTGCTGCTGTGGTTCTCGGCGTCGTTCGTCTTCATGGCCACGGAGTTTGTGCTCGGTCAGGGCATGGCGGGGGCGGGCGACACGCTGGTGCCGATGCTGGTGAAGGCGTTCTCCCTCCTCGTGGTAGGGCTGCCCCTGGCCTTTGGGCTCAGCGCGGCGCTCTCCTCGGCGCGGGGGGTGTGGATAGCCATCTTCGCCTCCAACGTGATGGCCGGGGTCAGCTCGGCGGTGCTGTTCCGCTGGGGCCGATGGAAGAAGGTCGGGGCGGAGATCGCCCGCAGGGACGGCGAGGCCGCCCCCCGGAGGGCCCCCGCCGAGTAGCAGCCGGCCGCCGTCAGGCCGGCCGGCCGATGCGCACCAGGCCGAACGCCTTGCTCAGCCTTTCGTCAATCTCGCGTTTCTGCTCGGGGGCGATGTGGGGGCATTCGCGCAGCCGCTCCAGCGGCTCGCGCACCGACTCCTGCCCGTCTCGCAGGCCGCTGAAGAGGGCCTTGAGTGTCTTTTCCCGCAGGAGCCGGACGTCCTCGTCCTCGGGGTCAAGGGCCGTGTTGGCCGCTATGCGCCCCGTGGCTTGCAGCAGGGCCAGGCGGCGCTCGGCGTCCTGGGCGTCGGCACGCGCCCACTCCTTCAGCATCTCCAGCCCCGTCTCGACGGCCATGCGCTGCACCTCCGGGTGGGTGTCAGGGCGTGAGCATATCTGCCCCAGCCCCTCGATGACGCGCATCTTGTTGAGGAAACGCAGCAGTGATTCGCCGAGCCGGACCCTCGTCTGCACCGTGGCCTCGGGGGCGCAGGCGGCGCTGCACATCGCCCCTATGAGGGCACTGATGGCCGCCGGCCCCCAGATGATGCGCACCTTGCTGACGCCTTCCCACAGGATGAGCAACCGCTTGACGATGCGCGTGCGCATGGCGGCCGACGCCTGGGGGCTGACGCAGATGCTCTCCAGCCCCCGCACGGCGGCCGGCATGGCGCGGATGTCAAACTGTATCTCCCGGCCGAACTCATAGACGGTGCCCTGCTCGGACTGCCGGCGCGTGCCCAGCCCCGTGCCGGCCTGAAACTGCACCAGGTTGTCGAACAGTTCGAAAAGCCTCTCCTGGTGTCGCTTTTCAGCGTTGCGGGAGCCGGCCAGCATGGCCAGCGCGTCCAGCAGGTCCATGCTGTAGGGCATCTTCCAGAGGTTGCCCCTTATGGCGTCCAGGCACTGGTCAAAAACGCGCCGGCCCCAGTCCGTATAGCCGGCCACGCCCGCCATGGCCATCGCGAAGGCGCCGCTCTGGTTGCCGGGGTCTTCCAGCAAGCCGGTGCAGAACTCGAGCAAGTCGGCGGCCAGTTCATCGTCGGCCGCTCCGGGATGGTCCCGCATGACGGAGCCCAGCACGAGGGCCGCCCTCTCGGCGGCCTCCGAGGGGTAATTGGTGCGCATGAAGCGGCAGGCCGGCCCGAGGCTCGGGGGGCCTATCTGTTCCAGCACGGTCTGGATGATATCCAGGGTGTCGGGCAGGTTCAGCTCCCCCATCAGGGTCAGCAGTTCGCGGGCCAGTTCCTGCTGCAGTTCGGGGGAGACGCGCTCGTCCACCAGCACGGACGCCTGCACGACGCTTCGGCGGGTCAGGGTGTCGGCCAGCTTCAGCAAGTCAATCAACGTGCGGACCGAGTCTTCCACGGTCTGGTCGCTGACGTCGCTCTCGGTGCAGAGCACGTCCAGCAGGCGGATGAGCTCTGCCTGGCGGGCGCCGCCGACCCGGCCCACGCGCTCCAGCACCGTGCGGGCGGCGCTCTCGCCCAGCCGCACCAGGGCGTAGCGCAGCCCTGCTTTTTCGCTCTCGGGCAGGGAGGCGTCCAGTATCTGGTCAACGGCGCCGGCGGCCAGCTCTTCCAGCCGCTCGGGCGTGGCGGCCAGCGCCTCGCTGAGCCCCAGCAGCAGGCTGCGCACGCGGGGGTTGTCGGCGCGCTGCAGCTCGGTCCACATCATCTCGCCGATGAGTTCGGGCTCCTGGCGGGCGCAGGCCTCGAAGGCGTCCTGCACCTCGGGGCGCAGGGCGTCGAAATGGCGTTCCAGTTGCCGGAGGGCGGACTGGACGAAACGCTCGGTCTTCTCCGCGTTGGTCACCAGCAGGCCGGCGCTGCGGGCCACCAGGCGCAGAAGCTGGCGGACGATCTCGGTCTGCTGGCTCTGGTCCAGCACCTCCAGCAGCACGGCCAGCACCAGGGCGGCCTCCCCGCTCTCGGCGTCCCGAAGCAGCGCCGCCAGCCTCTGGATGGCGTAGACGGCGTCCTCGGCGTTCTCGCTGAACAGCCCGCGCACGGCCTCGGCCATGTCCGAGCGGAACCCGATCTGCTCCAGGGACCGGACCGCCTCCCGGCGCACCCTGGGGGCGGCCTCGCGGTCGGTGAGCACGCTGACGAAGATGGCGGCCTTTCCGGACCCCTCCAGCGGGGCGAAGACGAGCTTGCGCAGGTTCTCGACGCGTTCGTCGGGATCCTGGCTGGTCAGGGCGGCCAGCTTCAACTGGGCGACCTCCTGGGGGGTGAACAGCTCGCCGGTCTCGGTGGCGCTCATCTCGCCTGGCGTCCGCTTCACCAGACCCAGTTCCTCGGTGGCGTCCCCGGCCTGGCGGGCGTCGGCGGCCAGCAGGTCGTCCTCCAGCGCCACGGTGCGCCAGCCCGAGTCGGGGTCTTCCACCAGTCGCAGCAGGTCCGCTTCCGCAAAGCCCAGTTCTTCGGCGCGCTGCTGCAGGTACTGTTGCGTTACGGACTCGGGGGTGCTGACGAGGCGCCTGTCCAGCAAAAGCCGGGAGAGGGCGTTCTGGCGGCCGGCCTCGTCCAGGACGATTGGCGTGGCGTCCAGCCGGCCCGCCAGCAGCGCCACCACACGCGTGGCCAGGCGCCGGCCGATACCGTAGCGCGCCATAAGGGCGTCGGTGTCTGTTTCGCGCTCCCCTCGCATCGGGCTCACCTGCTCAGCGGGTTCAGATAATGGTCATCTCGTCTCGGCCCTCCACCACCCGCCCGACCACGACGGGTTCCTCCCCGTGCCGCCTCAGTTGTCGCATCACGCTCTCGACGAAATAGGGGGACACCATCAGCACCAGGCCCAGCCCCATGTTGAAGGTGCGGTACATCTCCTCGGTCGGCACCTGGCCCAGCTCCCGGATTAGCTCAAAGATGGGGGGGCGCCGCCAGGCGGACGAGTCCAGCTCCGCCCCGCAGCCCTCGGGCAGCACCCGCGGGATGTTCTCCACCAGGCCGCCGCCGGTGATGTGGGCGATGCCACGCACCACCTGCTTGACGCGGTAGCGGTGCAGCACGCGGCGCACGGCCCGGACGTATATGCGTGTGGGCGTCAGCAGTTCTTCTGCGACAGTGCGTGGGATGCCGAAACGCTCCAGCGAGTCCCCGCACTCCATGCCCTCTTGCTCGAACAGCAGCCTGCGCACCAGCGAGTAGCCGTTGGAGTGGAGGCCGCTGGAAGGCAGGCCGATGATGACGTCGCCGGGGCGGACCTTCCGGCCGGTGATAAGCCGGTCCCGCTCGACCACGCCCACCACAAAGCCGGCCATGTCGTACTCGCCCTCGCCGTAGAAGCCCGGCATCTCGGCCGTCTCCCCGCCCAGCAGGGAGCAGCCGGCCTGCTTGCAGGCGGTCGCTATCCCGCTCACCACCTGCTGCAGCACCCCGGGCTCCAGCCGGCCCGTGGCCAGGTAGTCCAGGAAGAAGAGCGGCTCCGCCCCCTGCACCAGGACGTCGTTGACGCACATGGCCACAAGGTCCGTGCCCACGGTATCGTGACGGCCGGTCATGAAGGCGACTTTGAGCTTGGTACCGACGCCGTCGGTGGAGCTGACCAGGATGGGATGGGCGTAGTTACGGCGGAACAGATCCTCGTCATAATCGAGGGAGAACAGCGCCCCGAACCCGCCGGGGTTGGCCATGACGCGCTCCCCGAAGGTGCTCTCAACGGCCTGCGCGATGCTCTCGACGAACCGCTCCCCTTTCTCAATGTCAACGCCTGCGTCCCTGTAGGTGACAGGACTCATCGGGGCTCCCGAAAGGGGCGGGGGAAAGGACGAGAACAGCGGCCGTTGGAGGCCAGATTCTTTATTATATCGGGGCGCTTAACGGTGTCAATTAGAGCGCCCGCTCCCGGTCGTAGTCCTCGACTCAACGCAGCGGCGCGCCGAGAACGAGCAGAAACGGCACGAGGGCCGGTTCAAGACCGACCAACGAAACTGTGGAGACCTGCAAAAGCAATGTGTAGCCGGAAAGAACGCTGTCATTCTGAGGAGAGGCGGAGCCCTGACGAAGAACCTCTACGCCGCAGTCCATTGCGCGCCTGAACGGCGAGATTCTTCGCTGCGCCGTTCGGCGAACTCAGGATGACATCCACGGCTCCGCCCGGCGCGGGGAAAGACCGGGGCCGCCGGCGGGGCCGCTGCTCTCCCGTCGGCGAGGTCTGTTGCGGGGGTGTAACGTCTCTGATACATTGCCCCTTTCGGGCAGACAGGGGAATTCGATGCAAGCGCGCTGGAGACGTCGGCTCACCCTGGGCGGCGGAGTGGTGCTGAGCGGGGCCGCGCTGGCGGTTTTCATAGGGGCTCTGCGCGGCCACTGGGGCAACGTCGCGGCCTCCCTCACCGGGGCCAACTACCTTTACGTGGTCCCGGCCGTGGGGTTCATCGCCGTCATGTATGCCCTGCGCATCGTGCGGTGGCGGCTGTTTTTGAAGCCGCTGAAGGACATACCCTACCGGCACGTGACGGAGGCGACGCTGATCGGGTTCATGTCCACCTGCGTGCTGCCGCTGCGGGCCGGGGAGGTCATCCGCCCCTACGTGCTGAGCCGCACCACCGACCTGGACTTCGGGCACGCCGCCGGGTCCGATTTCGGCCTGGGGCGGGTGTTCGACATGATGGGTTCCTTCCTCCTGGTGTTCCTGGCCCTGGTGTTGCTGCCCGGGCCTGCCGAGCAGGGCGCTCCGGCGCCCCAGGCCGAGCAAGCGGCCGCCGTGCGGGTGGAGGAACCCGAGGGGCGGGCTGTAGACTGGCCGGCGCGGCTGCGGGCCCACGCGCCGTGGGTGGGGGGGCTGGCGCTGGCCGGGCTGCTCGCGCTGCTGGCCGTGGCGGTTCAGCCGGAGCGCATGCTGCGGCTGCTGCGGCTGTTGCTGAGGCCGCTGCCGCGGGAGTGGTCGGACGTGGTCTTGGAGTTCTCGGACTCGGTCGTGCAGTCGCTGGCATTCATGAAAAGCCCTCGGGGGGTGGCGGCGGGGCTGGTGCTGACACTGGCGCTCTGGTTCTGCTACCCGCTGAGCACGTGGAGCCTGGCGCAGGGGTTCGGGCTGGCGCTGCCCTTCGGGGGGGCGGTGCTGGTGCAGGTGCTGATCACGCTGGCGGTGCTGCTGCCGCAGGCGCCGAGCTTCGTGGGCGTCTTCCAGGTGGCGGCAATGGCGGGAGTGAGCCTCTACGGGGTGACCCGCGGCCCGGCCGGCGCCTTCGCCTTCATGCTGTGGGTCATCAACGTGGTGCCGATAACCGTGGTCGGGCTGGCCGTGCTCTGGTGGAGGGGGCTGAGCCTGCGGCGGCTGGCCGAGGAGTCCCGCCATGTGGCGGACGACCACTGAGCGGCGAATCCTGCCGCAGCGGGCGGGAGCTTGCGGACCGACAAAGGGCCCTTCGGCTTACCGGGAGGGTGAGAAGGAAAGGAGGACGGGCGGACAAGGGGTGCCGGGACGTCTCCCATGTAGTCTCGGCGGCATTCCGCCCGTTGCTCCTAAAGCTGCACTGCCTCTATCACTCCCACCCAGTGCTGGGGGTCAAGCCGGTCCTCCGCGAACAGGCGGAGAAGCTCGAACACCTGGTCAGAGAACCCGGCCACGTTCAGTATGTCGGCTCGATCGGGCGCCTGCACCGTCATATACGGCTGAAGGTCTATCAGCACCAGCTTCGCATCCGGATTCCGATGGCGGAAGTAATCCCACTCACACATCAGCCTGGTGTTTCTTTTGCCCGGCTGCCACGGATCGTCCATCCAGGATTGGTTGTCGGAGAGGTAGATCACCATGTCAGCCATGGCTGCTCTCTGGTTGAGCACCGCCAGGGGGAGGCTGCAACCGGTGCCCCCTTCGCAGAAACGTGCCATTCGGGCGGCGTTGTCCAGGATGCGCCTGCGCGGATCACAGGCAAGGCGAATCACCATATGGTTGAACGGCATGATCTCCGCCTCAGGGTTGCGGCGCAGGATCGCCGCGGCGAGAAGCGCCGCCACGTCCACGCACCGCACCTTTGAGGTGGCGCCGCGGCGAAAGCCCGTAAGAGAGCTGGACATTGACGACGAGACGTCAACGCAGACACGCACACGCCTTCCCAGGCGCGGAACACCGCTCAGGGAAGCTTCCAGAACATCCTCCAGCGCCTTGAGGACTCTCCGCGGCACACCCTTAGCGGCTTCCAGGCGGGCGATCATGGACTGGTAAGGAAAAGGACGAGCCCGGCGCAAGCTCTCCGGGTCGCGGAGCCGTCGAGCCACCAGGTCTGTCATCCCCCAGACCTTGAAGACGCCGTGCCGGGCAAATGTGTTGAGGTTCATCCGCAGTGTCTGCCAGGGGGCATTCCGCGCCACGGACGCCCACACCCGCCGGCCGGCTTCCATCGACGCCAGCATCTGGAAGGGTACGTCTGGAATCTCCTTGTTCGGGCTCTCCTTCCAGGTCTCGTAGCTCTTCACGATTTCCGGCAGCGCGGTGTCGTCAACCGGCCGGTCAATAAGATACCCGTACAGGGCTTCCCGACTCGGGGTGTGGGGACGGGGATGGACCATCTTCACGATGTCGGCCAGCGACGGGGAATTGCCCACCGAACCCCGAAAAAGCGACGCGTCGTCGCGCGACCTCAGCCACTGCCGTATGAGGCGCTTGGGCAACCGGCCCAGCGACCTTCTGCCGACCACCCCCGAGCGCATGATCTGCACAAAAGTGCGCAGCATCCGGGTGCTGTCAACCACCCGCGGGAATACACGCTCCAGCAATGCGCCCGAGCGCACCGAGAGAACGGCGCACAGAAGCGCGGGCATGTCCTTCATGCCGCCCCGCTCGTGGCAGTAGACCGCTGTGCGCGCGACGTATTCCGGCTCGACCATGTAGGCCAGAGCCAGGGTCTGTTGCAACTGTACGGCCGCGTCCGCGTAGTAGCTCGTGTTCATACATCCCGTGGCGGCGAGCTGAGCCAGGGCCTGCTTTGGCGGCAGGCGCCAGGCCATCCCTCCGGCCTCATTGCTCCCAAGATCAGCGGCGGGAGAGGGCCGAGCCGTCTGGAAGAGCGCCGGGTTCGCCATTGTGGTCCACCTCACACCAGGAGACATCCTTCTGTTCTGCCGGGCCGGACCCTCCGGTGCGGCTCCGTTTCCGGCAGCCATCGCGCCAACTGGCGCGTCTGGCGTTATCGCAATGACTGTGCCGCCAGTTCACGGCGGCGAACACGGCGCTCGTAACATGTTACAAAGAAGTCACATACAGCAAGCGGACTCCCAGTTCGCCTGGAGCCTTGACAGAACCGGGGGGCGCTGCTATTATATGCTCCTATAAATATCTATATGGAGATATAAATGCGGCGGCCCTCCACGGTGCTGATCGGCTTCCTCGGCACGACTCTCGACGCGCACTCGGGCCCCGACCGCTGGGGGGTATGGCGGCCGACCGTCAGTGCCTGTCGGCACGATGCGCTGCCGCTGAAACGCCTGGAACTCCTCCACGAACCACGGTTTGGTGACCTGGCTGACCGGATCGCCCGGGATATCGAGCGGGTCTCACCCGGCACGTGCGTGCGGAAGGTGACGGTCGACTTGAGCGATCCGTGGGACTTCGCCGTGGTCTACGCAGCCCTGTTGGAGTTTGCCGAGGAATACCCGTTCGACCTGGAGAACGAGGACTACCTCGTTCACATCACGACCGGCACCCACGTTATCCAGAGCTGTCTTTTCACCCTTTGCGCCTCGAGGTTCATGCCGGCCCGCCTGCTTCAGACGATTCCGCCTTCATCGGGGCAAGGGCCGGCCGGGAGTTTCCGATGCATTGACCTGGAGCAGGCGCGCTATGAGGCGATCTCGAGCCGCATTCGCCGCAAGACCAGGGAAGACCTGGCCTTCCTGAAAGCGGGGATCGAGACCCGGAACGCGGACTTCAACCGGCTCATCGAGGGCATCGAGCGGGTCTGTGTGCGCTCGAGCGCCCCCATCGTGCTGCTGGGGCCCACGGGCGCGGGCAAGACGCTTCTGGCCCGGCGGATCTACGAGCTGAAAAGAAAGCACGGCCACCTTAGCGGCCCGCTGGTGGAGGTAAACTGCTCAACTCTGCGAGGTGACGCTGCGCAGTCCGCGCTCTTCGGACACGTGAAGGGTGCTTATACGGGGGCCGCCCGGGACCGCGACGGCCTGCTGCGCGCGGCCGACGGGGGCCTGCTCTTTCTGGACGAAGTGGCCGACCTGGGGCCCGACGAGCAGGCCATGCTTCTGCGCGCCCTGGAAGAGAAACGCTTCCTGCCCCTCGGCGCGGACCATGAAGTGGAGAGCGACTTCCACCTGATCTGTGCAACCCACCGGGACCTGCCGGCACGGGTGCGGGACGGGCAGTTCCGTGAAGACCTGCTCGCCCGCATCGGGTTGTGGACTTTTCGACTCCCCGGCCTGCGAGAGCGGCCGGAAGATATCGAGCCGAACCTCGCCTACGAGCTTGAAGCCTTCGCCGAGAGGACCGGCGAGCGGGTCAGGTTTGAGCCGGGGGCCCGAGAGAGGTTCCTGGACTTTGCGATCTCACCGGGGGCGGCCTGGCGGGCTAACTTTCGAGACCTGAACGGCGCCGTGGTCCGCATGGCCACTCTGGCCGTTGAGGGCCTGATCACGGCAAGCAACGTGGCGAAAGAAATCGAGAGGCTGCGCGAATCCTGGAAGGACCACAGCAACCAGGGACCGCGGTTCGATCAGCTCGTCGCCCTCATCGGCGAGCAGCGGGTCGAGGAGATGGACCTGTTCGACCGGGTGCAGCTTGCCGAGGTCATCCGCGTCTGCCGCTCATCCTCCAGCCTGTCGGAGGCGGGGCGCACACTGTTCGCCGTCTCCCGCCGCGAGAAGAGCTCGACGAATGACGCCGACCGGCTTCGCAAGTACCTGAAACGGCACGATTTGTCTTTCGACGAGATCGCATCGTTCGAAGTCACGTGACTGGCGCCAGATGCGCCGCGTCACGGGCGGTCGTCTTCAGATGGGTCTGCGCAGGGCAGGCATCGGGGCCGGCGGACAGGCGAGATGTACCCGGGGAGGGCGGTGGCGGCGCGGAGCCTGCCTTCGCAGCCGGTCAATCGGCGGCCAGAGCCTCTTCGACGGTGTCGAATATGCCGATGAGGGTGTGCAGCTTGGTGAACCGGAACACCTCTTCGACGAGGGGCTGGGGGTTGACCACGCGGACGAAGCCGTCGTTGCCGGTGGCGGTGCGGTAGGCGCGCATCATCTGGCCCAGACCGGTGGAGCTGATGAAGTCAACTTCGCCCATGTCGAAGACGAGCTTGAAGGTGCCGCCCTCGAGTACCTGGTCGAGTTCCTCGCGCAGGGCGTCGGCGCCCATCTCGCGCATCTGACCGGAAAGACGCAGGACGCAGACATCGTCCCTGAACTCTTTCTCGATTGCGGCCCCGCCGGTAGCGGTGTCGTCGCGCATGGCTTCACTCGCACTGAAGAGCAACAGAGCCCGGGCTAACGGCTTGCGGCGGCCCAGGGCGCATGTTTTATCATGGTTATCTCGGTGCCGTCTTCGTTGAAGCGGATCTCATCCATGTAGGCCCGGATGAGGGCGAGCCCCCGGCCGGAGGAGGCCAGCAGGTTCTCCTCGGCCGTCGGGTCCGGCACCTCGTCGGGGTCGAACCCTTCCCCTTCGTCGCCCACCGAGATCATGGCGCGGTCGTCGTCAACGAAGAAACTGACCGCTACTTTCTTGGTGTCGTCCAGCTCGTTGCCGTGCTTGATGGCGTTGATAACGGCCTCTTCGAGGGCGAGCTTGACGGCGAAGATGTTGCGTTCGCCGTAGCCCTTGTTCTCCAGCACCGGCAGGATAGCGCTCTCGACGTGGGGCAGTTCGCTGGGGAGGCTGGAGATGACGATGGTCTTGCGCTGGGCCTTCTCCAGCAATATCTCGGCCCCCAGCAGGGCCACGTCGTCTTCCGGTTCCTCCATCATGCCGGCAAGCTGCTCGACGAGGCTCTCGATGGGCAGGTGGCCGTTTTCCATCAGGTGCTTCTCCAGTCGCTTTTCCGACTCGCGCCGGTCGGCGGCACTAAAGCTGCTGAGCACCCCGTCGGTGTAGAGGAAAAGGCGGTCATGCTGCTCCAGCTGCATTCCCTTCTCCTCGTACTGCGGGTCCTCGAACATGCCCACGAACAGCCCCTCGGTGTCGAGGGGTACGGCCTCCCCGTCCCGCACGACGAACGGGCAGCAGTGGGAGGCGTTGACGTACTGAAGGGTGAGCAGCTCCGTGTCGAGCACCCCGAGGAAGGCCGTCATGTAGTGGCCGGCCAGGGTGCTGCGCAGCATGGCCCGGTTGACGTTCTCCATAATGGTGCGCGGGCGCAGTTCGTTGGCGGCGTAGGTGCGGAAGGCGAGCCGGCCGGTGGCCATGATGACGGCGGCGGGCAACCCGTAGCCGGAGACGTCGGCGATGAGGAAGGCCACGAAGTTATCCGAAAGGTTGATGATATCGTAGAAGTCGCCGCCCACGCGAGTGCCCGGGCGGGTCTGGAGGGCGAACCTGATCCCCTCCAGTTGCTCGTCTATCACGGGGCGGAGGCTCCGCTGCAGCTCGCGCGCCACCTGCTCGTCGCGTTCCAGCAACATGGCCTGGCGTTCGAGCTGCTCGGAGAGCAGGCGCATTTCGTTGTCGGAGCCCCGGGCCAGGGGCGTCACAGAGGCCGGAGACTCCTTGATGCCGGTCTCGAGGGCCTGGATGCGGGCCTGCGCCCTGCGCAACTGACGGGTCAACTCAAGCAGTCTGCGCCGGAGCTCGGCGGGATCGGAGGGCAGGGACTCCCCGTCCGGGTCCTGGAGTTCAGGTAACTTTTCTGCGCCGCCCATGTCTTTCATTGGCAACAAAGCAGCAGAACCGCGGGGGGCGCCGGCCCGGCCCGAGGGCTCAGGGCGCCGATGCGCCGGGCGCCTCACCCGGCCCTGCTGGTAACAAGTGTTTTCAAGTCAAGCGGTATTATCGGGCATGGCGCCCGCTTCCACAAGTGAATCAGCCGGCCACCCCTCTTTCTCGACCATTACGGGCTGCTTTCGGGCGGTGCTCAAGCATCTTTCGCAAGCGGCGCAGGTCCGCCTCAGCCCGGCCCGTCTCCGCCCCCCGGGGCGGCGCGCTGAAGCTGCCGGCGGATGCGTTCCCAGTGGGTACCGTGCCAGTAGACTTTGCCGCAGCCGGCGCAGCGGAAGAAGTCCTCCATGCGGCGCTGCACCCCCGGGGGCACGCGGTGGCGCACCTGGCGCAGGCAGACCTCCTGCAGCTCTTCCCCGCAATCCATGCACCGGGCCGGGCGCAGGGGCAGGTCCAGTTCACCCATCACGTGGGCAAGCTGCTGGACCGGCCTCAGCCCCAGGGGCACAAAGACGTGCTCCACCAGCCCCTCGGCCAGGGCGTAGCGTTCCAGCAGGCCGGAATCACTGCTCAACAGGACGTAGCCTTCCTCCAGGCAGCGGCGGACCAGTTCCCCGTCGGCGATGTGGACGTCGAAGCGGGCCGGGTAACCGGCGGCGCGCAGCCAGCGGGCCAGCCCGCCCAGCATCGCGTCGCAGAAGAACTCCGGTGGCCGTTCCATGGCGAGTTTTCTTCCCCTCCAGACCCTTCTTTTCAGTTTAGCGGTAGCGCCCGGCCGCGTCGAACCCGCTTTTGCCCTTGACACAACCTGTAGCAGTGGTTACAGTTCTGGGGAAGAAAATCCGTCCTCTGCGCGGCCCGACGTCGGTGGCGCGTGGGAGGGCATCGCCACTGATTCCGAGTTCCGCTCCGGAGGTTCAGGTTATGAGGATCGCGTCGCGCCGTTGGCCCGCGTGTCTGCTTCTGATGGGCGCTGCCCTGCTGATGTCCCTGGGTGCCGGCCTCGCCCCGCCTGCCGACGCTTCTGAGAGCTCGATGCTCGACCCGGCCAACCCGGTGTTTGACCTGGAGGACCAGGGGCTGAAGCCGTTGTGGGTGGCCGAGCTGGGCCGCATCTCCGAGCCCCGCCTCAAGGCGCTCTACCCGGTGGACGGTTGGCTGGTGGCCGAGACACCGACCGGCGAGGTGCACGTGCTGGACGCCCGGCGCGGCACGTGGAAAAACATGCAGGTCTTCGCTCGCGGCCTGAAATTCAGCCCCATAGCCGACGGCGACCGGATGCTGGTCGTCTCCGCCAGCCGGCTCTATCCCTTCGACCCCGCCACCGGCCAGGTGGGGGAAGGCCATCGGCTGGCAGCCCCGCCGTTCGCCCCGCCGCGGCTCTGGAGGGATACCATCATCGTGCCCACCGGCAACGGCCTGCTGACCCGGCTGTCGCGCCCCGATTACCGCCGGATCTGGCTCAGCTCCATCCGCGGGCCCATCTGGCATCAGCCCACCATGGTGGGGGGCCGGGTCTTCGCTTCGGCCTCAGAGGTCATCTGTGTGCAAGCGGAGGACGGACTCGAGCTGTGGCGCTGGGAACCGCGCCGACCCGCCCGGCTCAACAGCGGCATAGCCGTGCATGAGGGCCGCGTTTACGTGGGGGATAACCTCGGCGACTTATATGCCCTGGGCGCAGAGTTCGGCGACCTGAGGTGGCAGAAGTCCTTGGGGGCACCCATCGTGGGCAGGCCCCGTGTGGTGGAGGACAGGTTGCTCGTCTTCACCAGCAAACCCGCGGCCTATTGCGTGTCGCTGGAAGACGAGCGAGAGGTCCTGTGGAGCTATGAGGGGGCTACAGAACTGGTGACGGCCGGCCGTGAGCGGCTCTACCTGCGCACTGACGACAACGGCATAGCCGCCGTGAGCGCCGACCGGGGGGAGGAACTTTGGAAAGACGTGCTGCCGGCCGACTGCCTGGTCTCCGGCGACCCCGAGCGGGCGGTATTTTACGTGGCCAACCGGCAGGGCACAATAGCGGCCTTCGAGGAACTTGACTGAGACGGCCACGGCCCGTACGGAGAAAAAGCCCCGCCTTTCCGGGCGGGGCTTTTCTTTTCTGGCCGGACTGTTTCCAGATATCAGAACGCTGCCTACACGTCCCGGCCCTGGACGGTCTTCCTCCCGTTGCCTTTGGCACGCTCGGCCGCGCGGTCCAGCAGCTCATACACGGCGTCATTCACGGCGTCCAGCACGTCAGAGGAACTCATCAGGTCCTTTTCCTTGATGTAGTTCTTCACCTTCGTCCCGACAATCAACATCTCCTTCTCTGCGGCCATGAACCAGACCTCCTTTGAGAAAAAAGTGACGTTGCCGCCAAATCGTCCGCCATAATAACACCATCACGCAGGGCGCTGTCAAGCGCAAGACCTGCGCTCTCAGGGCGCATGGAGCCGTTCTCGGCGCGCCTCAGTCGAAGACGACCATCGTCTTGAGGGCGACCTCCCGGTTCTCGGAGGCGAACTTCAACGCCTCTTCCACCTCCGGGAAGCGGAACCTGTGGGTCACAAGCGGCGCCGTGTCTATGCGGCCGGACGCCAGCAGGCTCACCGCCCGCCCGTACACGTTCGCATAGCGGAACACCGGCACGATGGTCAGCTCCTTGGCCTGGGCCTCAATCAGGGGCACGGCGGCCGTCCTGGCCGCCATGCCGATCCAGCCCACCCGCCCGCCGGGCCGGGCCAGGTTGAACGACTGGGCGAGCGTCTGCTCCACCCCCGCGCAGTCGAGCACCACGTCGGCGCTGTCCGCCAGTTCCGAGGACACGTCGGCCTCGCGCGCGTCCACGGCGCGGTCGGCGCCCATCCTGCCGGCGAACTCGAGCCTCCGCGGCACCATGTCCACGGCCGTTATGTGGGCCGCCCCGGCGGCAGAGGCCGCTGCGACGGCCAGCAGGCCGATGGGGCCGGCCCCGAGCACGGCGACGCTCTCGCCCGGCTGCACGCCCGTCAGGGTGCAGGCGTGCATGCCAACGGCCAGCGGTTCGACGGTCGCGCCGACCTCGGCGCTCACCCCGTCCGGCAGCCTATAGGCGAAGTCCTCGGGCGAGGTGACATACTGGCGGAAGGCCCCGTGGTGCGGTGGGGTGCCCATGAACACGACGTCGCGGCAGAGGTTGTAGCGGCCGCCCAGGCAAAGCGCGCAGCGGCGGCAGGGGATGCCCGGCTCCAGCGCCACCCGGTCGCCGGGCTGAAGCGTGGTCACCTCCTGCCCGACCTCGGCGACCTCCCCGGCGCATTCGTGCCCGAGGATGAGGGGCTGCTCGATGACGAAGTCGCCGATGCACCCGTGCTCGTAGTAGTGCATGTCTGAACCGCAGACGCCCACCGCTTTCATCCTGACGAGCACATCGCGGGGGCCCGGCTGCGGGACGGGCACCTCCGCTTGAACAACCTTGTGAACCCCTTCCAGAAAAACCGCCGTCATCGGCCCTGAAGTCATCGTGTCGGACCCCCGTGAGGCTGAAAGCGCCGGGAATGGAATGCCGGGATTCTACAACCCCTCGTCTCCGGGCGCAAAGGCAATGGGAGTCCCGCCGCCCCAGCAGCCCGCCGTTAGGGCGGGCGCACCTGCGGCGGCTCAGACACAGCCCGCGGGCAACGCCGGGGAAGGCAGGTGAGCGGACGGCCCGCAGGGTCGCTTCACCTGAGGTCGAGGCAGACCAGCTGGCTGTGGTCGCGCACCACCAGCACGCCGTCGCTGTAGGCGATGGCCGCCCAGACCTCGTTGCCGCCGAGCACGTCTATGGTGCCCAGGTCCTGGAAGCCATCGGGCGTCGCGCGCGCGACGACAATCTGGCCGTCACGGCCGTTGATGCTGAAGGCGAGACCGTCGGCTATAAGCAGGAATCCGCGCTCGAATGTGCGGCCGTCGTCGGCCGAGTCCCACACGACCTCGCCGTCCAGGTTCAGGCAGCGCAGGCCGCCGCGGGTGTCGGTGCTGTTGCCGTAGATGTGTCCGTCCCAGTAGAGGGCCTGGGCCATCTGGGAGCCGAGATTGCGGTTCTGCCAGAGTTCGCGGACGGCGTAGCCGCCCTGGCCGCTGCGGCCCACCTGCAGCAAGGCGCTGCCGGCGCGGTAGCCGCCGGTGATGAGCACGCGATTGCCAGGAAGCACGGTGGGGCTGGGGATGTGCCAGGAACTGTTGTAGCCGTCGTATGACCAGAGTTCGCGGCCGGTGGCGGCGTCAACGCCGATGGTATAGCCGTGACGGCCGCTGGCGACCACTGTCCAGCGCCCGTCCACGTTCATCGGCACGGGGGACTGGTAATCCAGGTCTCTTCCGGCGCGATTGGGGGTGGTCCAGGCCACTTCGCCGGTCTGTTTGTCGTAGGCGACGACGGCGGCCTCGCTGCCCCAGGGGGCGACGATGAGCAGGTTGCCCATCAGCAGGGGCGACTGGGAGACGGCCCACTGGGGCAGGTTCGCGTCCCAGTCCTCCAGCAGGTGTCGTCGCCAGACGACCTCTCCGTCCTCGAACCGCAGGGCCTTGATGTGGCCGAGGGTGCCGACGGTGTAGACCAGTTGCCCGTCCGTGGCGGGCGTTGAGCGGCTGCCGGGATGGGCCACCCTGCGCCGGGCCTCGTACTCGTGCCGCCAGACCTCGCTGCCGTCGGAGAGACGAAGCCGCCGGATTATGTCGCTCTCGCCCCGCACGCGGTCCACCACCAGCACCGAGTCCTCCCAGATGGCCGCCCCTCCGAAGCCGCGGCCCATCTCCTGCTGCCAGCGCACCTGCGCGCCTTCCGGATATTGCCGGGGCAGGCCCTCGGCCTCGCGCGCCACGCCGTCCCGGCGCGGGCCGAGGAACTGGTTCCACGGTTCCCCTTTCGCCTCCTGGAACCCCGTCACCAGCAACACCACGGCAAGCGCGATAACGACACGTGCAGCCCGCTTCAACAGACCCATCGGCGTACTCCGACGAAAAAGACAGGCGCTTTCGGTGCCGGCGACACGTCCGGCCCCCGCGCGCAGTAACCCGGATACTCCCCGATTCAGTATACGGTACCGGGCGACGGCTCACCAGCGCAGCACTACGGACGACTCACACAATCCACTTGAGGTCCGTTTTCGGCGCCAGCAAGAGAGGATTGGGGGGCCAACAGGGCGAGCGCCCCGGTAGTCATACCGGCGGCGGGCAGGTATAATCCCAAGTGTCGGGAGCGTGCGGAAGAGCGACGTCGTTGCCGTGTGTGTTCACCGCGGGCGTGGCTGGGACGCACAGAGCTATGACGGCAGGAGGGCTTCTCCGGGGGTTGGGAGGGCTGCATGACGCTTGAACTGACAGGGCTGCGGAAGGAGTATCCCACGGGCGAGACAACGCTGCTGGTGCTGCGCGACGTCAGCTTTACCCTGCGGCCCGGGGAGTCCATGGCGGTGGTCGGCCCGTCGGGCTCCGGCAAGAGCACGCTGCTGAACATCATCGGCACGCTGGACGCTCCTACGGCTGGCAACGTGCAGCTGAACGGCCGGGACCTGGCCGGCCTGGACGAGCGCGAACTGGCCCGGCTGCGCAACAGCGAGATAGGCTTCATCTTCCAGGACCACCACCTGCTGCCGCAGTGCACCGCGCTGGAGAACGTGCTGCTGCCCACCCTGGGCGCCGGGGCGGAGGAACGCCGGGCGGCGCTCGCGCGCGGCGAGGAGTTGCTGGAAGCCGTCGGCCTGGCCGAGAGGATGGACCACTTCCCGGCAGCCCTCTCCGGCGGGGAGCGCCAGAGGGTGGCCACCGCCCGCGCCATGATCAACGAGCCCGTCCTGCTGCTGGCCGACGAGCCGACCGGTAACCTGGACAGCGAGACCGGCCGTCGCATGGCCGACCTGTTCGAGGGCATGATCGCCGAGCGGGACGTGATGCTGGTGGTGGCCACGCACGACCCCGAACTGGCCGAGCGGTTCGGCGACGTCCACGAGCTGCGCGACGGCGCCCTCCACCCCCGCAACGACGGCGAACCATGAGGAGGGCCCGGCGGAAGTGGGCCCCGAGGCCCCGGAAGGCCGGAGCGCCCACGAGCAACGAACAACGGAAAATGAGCAACCTGACGCCGCGAGCAAGAACATGAACCGAACGCCCCATGGAGCCTGACAGGTGAACATCCTGCGCCTGACACTGCGGAGCCTGGCCTACTACCGGCGCTCGAACCTGGCGGCGCTGGCCGGCACGGCGACGGCCGTGGCCGTGCTGGTCGGTTCGCTGCTGGTGGGGGACAGCGTGCAGGGCAGCCTGCGCGACCTCGCCCTGCAGCGGCTGGGCCGCGTCGAGCACGCGCTGGTGACGGACGGCTTCTTCCGGGCTGAACTGGCCCGCGAGATCGCAGACGAGCTGGCCGATGAGCCGGGCTTCGACGACGCCTTCTCCGGGGCGGTCAGCGCGCTGATGCTGGGGGGCAGTGCGCGCACGGCCGATGAGCAGAGGGCGACGCCGCGCGTGAACCTGCTGGGAGTGCCGCCGGAGTTCTGGGACCTTGGCGAAGGCGGCCCGCGGGACGCCCCGAGCGGGCGAAACGCGGCCCTCAGCGCCGCCCTGGCCGAAGAACTCGACCTGCGCGAAGGCGACACGCTGTTCGTCAGCGTGGGGCGAGAGGGCATGGCGCCGGGGGATACCGTCTTCTCGCACCAGAGCCGCGCACGCACGCTGCGCACGCTGTCGGTCACCGTCGGGCAGGTGCTGCCCCCGGAGGGTATGGGCCGGTTCAGCCTGCAGGGGGACCGCCCCCACCCGCACAACCTCTTCGTCGAGCGGGAGTGGCTGGCCCGGCAACTGGAACAGCCCGGCCGCGCCAACGCCCTCCTGGTCGCCTCTTCGCCCGACCGCCCTTTGCCTGACGGGGACGCCCTCCTGCGAGAGGTCCTGCGGCGGCAGGCGCAACTGGAGGACTACGGCCTGCGCCTGGAAGAACCGGAAGGCCGCGCCTACCTGGCCCTGCAGAGCGCCCGCATGGTGCTCTCCGCACGCGCCGCCGGGGCCGCCCGCGCGGCGGCCGAAGCGGAGGGCATAGCGGCCGGTGCGGCCTCCGTTTACCTGGCCAACACCCTTCGCCTGGTCGGCGCAGAGGACGGCTCCGTCCCTTACTCCATCGTGGCGGCCCTGGAGCCGGAGGCCGCCCGCGCGGCCGGCGGGCTGGTCCTGACCGACGGCTCGCCCTCCCCCGACCTGGGGGCGGACCAGGTCCTGCTGAACGACTGGGCCGCCGATGACCTGGGCGCCTCGCCCGGGGACGCCGTCGAGATGACCTACTACGTGCGCGGCCGCGGCGGCGCTATGACGACCGGGAGCATGACGTTCGAAGTGGCCGGCGTCGTGCCCATGCGGGGGGCGGCGGCGGACCCTGACCTCGTGCCGTTCTTCGAGGGCATCACCGATGTGGACACCATCGGCGCGTGGGACCCGCCCTTCCCCGTGGACCTCTCGCGGGTGAGGGCCCGGGACGAGGACTACTGGGACGAACACCGCGCCACGCCCAAGGCGTTCGTCGCTCCCGAGGCGATGCGCGGCATCTGGCGCTCCGCCCGCATCGGGGAGGACTGGGTCACGTCCGTGCTGGCGGCCCGGCCGCAAGGGGCTGATGCCGGCTTTGCCGGGCGCTATCGGCGCGCCCTGCTGGCCGAACTGGACCCGGCCGCGCACGGGCTGGCGTTCCGGTCCGTGCGGCAGCAGGCGCTGGCAGCGGCGCGGGGCTCCACGGACTTCGGGATGCTGTTCCTCTCCATGAGCATGTTCCTGGTGGCGGCGGCCGCGATGCTGCTGGGGCTGATGCTGCGGCTGAACGTCGAGAGGCGCGCCGGCCAGCTCGGCATCATGCTGGCGGTGGGCCTGCCCGGGCGGAGGACGGCGGCGCCGCTGGCCGCCGAGGCCGGCCTGGTGGCCCTGGCGGGGGGCGCCGTCGGGGCGCCGGCCGGGGTCGGCTACGCGCGCCTTATCATCCTGGGTCTCCACACCTGGTGGGAGCCGGCGGCCGGGCAGATGCCGTTCGAGCTGCACGTTACGCCACTGAGCCTGTTCATCGGCTTCCTGGGCGGCCTGGCGGTGGCGGCCCTCGCCATCTGGTGGGGCATCCGTCTGCTGCGCAGGTCGTCGGCCGCACGGCTGCTGGCGGGCTGGCAGGCGGAGCGCGATGCGCCCCCGGCAACGCGGCCGGCGCGCCGCTTGCGGGCGGCGTGGGTGGCGGGTCTGGCCGGGCTCGGTGCGGCCGCCCTGCTGGTGCTGAGCACGCTGCTGCCGGTGGTGCCGACGACGGGCGCTTTCTTCGGCATCGGGGCATTGCTGCTGGTGGGCGCGCTGGCTGTGACGGCGCTCGCCCTGCGGCCGGGCGGCCCGGGCCGGCACGCGGCGCCCGGCCTGCTGAGGCTGGCCTGGCGCGGCGCCCGGCGCAACCGCGTGCGCAGCCTGCTGAGCGCCGGTCTGCTGGCGGCCGCCAGCTTCATGATCGTCTCCGTGGCTGTCAACCGGCGCGACATGCGCCGCGTGGACGTGCGTGACCGGGCCTCCGGCGCGGGCGGCTTTACCCTGGTGGCGCGCAGCAGCGTCGGCATCCACGCCGACCTGTCCACCCCCCAGGGCCGCGAGCGGGTCGGGCTGACGGAGGAGGAGTCGGAGGCGATCGCCCGGGCCGAAATCTACCAGTTCCGCATGAGCGAGGGGGAGGACATAAGCTGTCTGAACGTGCAAAGGCCCTCGGTGCCGCGCGTGCTGGGCGTGCCGGAGCAGGTGGTCGAGCGCGGCGGCTTCGGCTTCGCCGAGCACGTGAGCCTGGGAGACGAGGAGGCCGGCCGGCCCTGGCGCCTGCTTCGACGCGACCCCGACGCGGCCGGGGGCGCCCTGCCCGCCTTCGCGGACGCCGCCAGCGCGCGCTGGATCCTCCACAAGGGCGTGGGGGACTTGCTGACCGCGCCGGCCGCCCACGGCGAAGAAGCCCGCATGGAACTGGTCGGCCTGCTGGCCAACACTATCTTCCAGAGCGAGGCGCTCGTGGCGGAACGTCACTTCGTGCGGCACTTCGGCAGCGAATCGGGCTACCGCTACTTCCTGGTGGAGACGCCGCCGGGCGAGACCGAAGCCGTGGCGGCCGCGTTGCGCAACGGGCTGGGCGAGATGGGCGTCGAGGTGCTGGAGACCGGCGAGCTGCTGGCGCGTTTCGCCGGCGTGCAGAACACCTACCTGGGCACCTTTCAGACGCTGGGCGGGCTGGGGCTGTTGCTCGGCACGCTGGGGCTGGTGACGGTGCTGTTGCGCGGCGTGGTCGAGCGGCGCGCGGAGTTCGCCCTGATGCTGGCCGTCGGCATCCCGCGCCGGCGCATCGTGGCCGCCGTGACGCTGGAGAACGCCCTGCTGCTGACACTGGGGCTGGCGTTAGGCTCGGTGAGCGCCCTGGTGGCCGTCGCTCCGCACCTGGCCTCCGACGTGGCGGACGTCCGGTGGGCTTCGCTCGTGGCGGTTCTGGCGGCGTGTTTCGCCGTCGGCCTGGTCTCGTGTGCGGCCGCCGCGGCCGGTTCCGTGCGGCGCGAGCTTTTGTCGGCGCTGCGTTCAGAGTAAAATGATAGTATGGAAAGCTGGTAACGTGCATTTTCGAGGGGGCCGGCGTTTGCGGAGAGTCGTAACGGTCTTGATATCGGTGGCATGCCTGGCGCCGGCCGTCCTCGCGGCGCGGCAGGGGGCAGACTGGCCCTCGTTCCGCGGCGACCCGGCCCAGACGGGCCTGGCGCGCGCGCCGCTGTCCGCACCGCTCGCGGCCCGCTGGACTCATGAAGCCGGCGCGGGTGTCGAGTCCACGGCGGCCCTGGTGGGGCGCTACGTCTTCGTGGGCACCTCGGAAGGGCTGCTGGCGCTGCGGCGGGACAAAGGGGCGCGCCTGTGGCTGTTCGAGACGCGCGGCCGCGTGCCCGGCGCGCCCGCCGCCCGTGACGGCAGGGTGTTCGTCGGCGACGAACGCGGCATCTTCTACGCCCTCAACGCCGCCACAGGCGAGGAACTCTGGCGGTTCGAGGCTGACGAGAGGATCATCTCCTCGCCCATCGTGGTGGACGGCAGGGTGTTGTTCGGCAGTTACGACGGCTTCCTCTACTGCCTGAGTGCTGCCGACGGCGAACTGATCTGGAAGCTGGAGACCGACCAGCCGGTCCACTGCAGCCCGGCGGTTTTCGACGGCTCGGTCGCCATAGCGGGCTGCGACGGCATATTGCGCGTCATTGATCTGGAGACCGGCGAGCAGCGCGTCGAGGCCGACGTCGGCGGCTACACCGCGGCGACTCCGGTTTACCGGGACGGCTCCCTCTACGTGGCCACCTTCGAGGGGCTGCTGTTCCGCATACGGGCACAGGACGGTGCTACGGTCTGGCAGGCCGACGTTTCGGAGGGGGACGCGCTCTACGCCTCGCCCGCCGTCTCGGCCGGGCGGGTCGTCGTGGCCGGGCGGGACCGCACGGTGCGCTGCTTCGACGCCGAGAGAGGAGAGGAACTGTGGAAGTTCACCGCCCGCGGCAGCATTGACTCATCGCCGGTCATCGCCGGAGACGTCGTTTACGTGGGCAGCGACGACGGCAGCCTGTACGCGCTGTCCCTCGGGGAGGGCCGTCAGCTCTGGCGCCGACCGCTCGGCTCGCCGGTCCTCGCCTCGCCCGCCGTGGCCGGCGGCATGCTCGTCATCAGCAGCCAGGACGGGGAGGTCCACTGTTTCGTCCCGGAGGAGGCGGGCCGGGAATGACGCCTGAAGAGGCAGAGAGTACCATATGTTGAATGAGAAGACATTGTATCCGAGGTTCGACATGCGACCGGTTGAGGGCCGCCCTGCGCGCCAGGACGGGCGGTTCCGGAGTTTCCGTTCCCCTTTCGGTCCCGCGAGGCGCCATGGGCTTCTTTAGACGCCGACCGGCGCTGGCCGTATCGCTCGCCGCGGGGCTGGTGTGCGCCCTGACGGTGGTGGCTTGGATGCGCTGGAGCCTGGGGCTGACGGTCGAGACCCGTGTGCCGCTGGACCTGCAGCCGATGTTCGAGCTGGCGGAGGCGCAGCTTCCCTCCTGGCGCGAGGGCACCCTGACCCCCGGCCCCGGCCGGGCGGCCGAGTTGCCGGGCCGGTGGGTGCAGTTCCGCGGCGCCGACCGCACCAACGTCGTCCGCGACGCCCCCTCGCTGGCCGCTTCCTGGCCGCAGGGGGGACTGAGCAAGCTGTGGAGCGTCGAGGTCGGGGAGGGCTACGCCGGCCCGGCGGTCAACGACGGCAGCGTGTTCCTGCTCGACTACGACCCGGAGAACGACTCCGAGGTCGTGCGCCGCCTCTCACTGGCCGACGGCCGTGAGATATGGCGCTACAGCTACTCCGTCCGCATACGCCGAAACCACGGTTTCAGTCGCACCATACCCGCCGTCACCGACGAATACGTGGTGACCCTCGGCGCCCTGGGGCACGTGCACTGCCTGGAGGCCGAGACCGGAGAGCTCGTCTGGCGCATGGACATGGTCGAGGAGTTCGGCACCGTCATACCCGACTGGTACACCGGCCAGTGCCCGCTGCTGGACGGAGACGCGGTGGTGCTCGCGCCCGGCGGCGAGCCGCTGATGATGAAGGTGGAGCTGGCCACCGGCGAGGTGCTCTGGGAGACGCCGAACCCCGGCGGCCGGGGCATGACGCACTCCAGCGTCGCGGCCATGGACCACGCCGCCGGCCGCCAGTACATCTACTGCACCACCGAGAGCGTGGTGGGGGTGGACGCCGAGGACGGCCGGCTGCTCTGGGAATACCCCGGCTGGCGCATCCGCATCGCCAACATCCCCACGCCGGTCGTGATCGACGAAGAGCACGTGTTCCTGTCCGGCGGCTACAACAGCGGCGCGATGATGCTGCGGCTGCGCAGCGACGGCGGCGAGATAGAGCCCGAGGAGGTCTGGCGGCTGGGGCCGCGCGAGTTCGGCTCCGACCAGCAGACCCCCATCTTCCACGACGGCCACATCTACGGCGTCATCCCGTCCGGCGAGCTGGCCTGCATGGACCTGGAGGGCAACGTGCTGTGGACCAGCACCCGCGCGCGCCGCTTCGGGCTGGGGCCGTTCCTGCTGGCCGACGGCAAGCTGCTGGCCCTGGACGACCGCACCGGCGACCTGTTCATGGTGGAGGCTGTCCCGGGCGGCTACAATGAACTGGACAGGGTCAACGTCCTGGAGCCCGACGAACCCTGGGCGCCGCTGGCCCTGGTGGGGGAGCGCCTCATCCTGCGGAACATGGAAGAGATGGTCTGCGTGGCGCTGCCAACGGAGGGAGGTGACTGAGTTGGCCGCCGCCAGAACAACCGCACTTCTGCTGGCCGCTGTCGCCGTGGCGCTCTGGGGTTGCACCGATGAGGGCCCCGCCACGGCCGACAGGCCGACACGGGCCGACCAGGGAAGCGCGGTGCAGACAGAGCTGCAGTACGAGCCGGCGGCGATTTTCGAGCCCGACGTGGAAGAACCCGCCGGCATCTACATCGACCGGCGAGACCGACTTTACGTGGCCGGGCGCGAGGGGGTGCGGGTTTACGGGCTCGACGGCCGGCCGCTGCTCTATTGCGCGACCTCAGCCCCCGCCGTGGCCGTGGCGGTGGACGAGGAGGAGGGCGAGATTTACGTGGCGCTGGAGACGGCCATAGAGGTCTTCAGCCCCGGAGGCGACAGAATCCGGCAGTGGGGAGCGCCGGTGGAGGAGGGCGGGCGCTTCGGCATCATCACGAACCTGACCGTCCACGGGGCGGGGGTCTACGTGGCCGACCCCGGCCGACGCCTGGTGCATCAATTCGCCCTGGACGGGGACTTCGTCAAGGACATCGGCGGTCGCGACCTGAGCCGGGGCATTGTCGGCCTGGTCTGCCCCAGCCCCTTCCTCGACGTGCGCGTTGACGAGCAGGGCCGCCTGCACGTCACGAACCCGGGCCGCCACCGCGTGGAGGTCTACGACTGGCGCGGGGAAGTGCTGAGCCACTGGGGGGAGTTCGGGCGCGAGCCGCACCAGTTCGTAGGCTGCTGCAACCCCACGGACCTGCTGCTGATGGAGGAGGCGAAGATCGCCGTATCCGAGAAGGACATACCGCGAGTGAAGGTCTATGACGCCGACAGGGGGCTGCTGGCCTACATCGGGCCGGAGCACTTCTCCCGGGACGCCGAGGGGCTGGACCTCGCCGCGGACTCCGCCGGCCGGCTCTACGTGCTGGACCCGCCGGCGGGGGGTATCCACATATTCGAGCAAAGAGGCAAAGACGATGGGAACGGATGAGGGGAGAGGAAACCGGCTGACGCGCCGCCAGTTCATACTCACAGCCTCGGGCGTGGCGCTGCCCCTGGTGACGGGATGCCGCCCCCACAGGCGGCACCGGCGCGTGCGCGTCGGCATCTGCGACTCCCTGGCCGTGCAGAGCGCCAGCGCCTGCGTCGGCGAATACGCCACCAGGCGCTATGACGGGCTCCTGGACATGCTGCGCAACGGCACCAAGGCTGAGGTCAAAGTTGATTACTACCGCCTGGACGAGCAGATGGTGACGGCCATCGTCGCGGGGCAGGTGGACGTAGCCGTCTGCAAGACGTGGACGCTGATGCGCGGGCTGGAGGCGGGCGGGCCGGGGTTCGAACGGGTGCTGGACGTGCCGGGCCCGGACGACTCGCCCCTGCTGCGCAGCCTGTTCCTGACGCGCGCCGACGGCCCCGTCACCAGCCTGGAGGACGCGTCCGGCGGGACCGTCGCCCTGGGCAACGGCGAGCATTACGAGAGTTACTTCCTGGCGCTTCAGAGGCTGGAGGCGGCCGGGGTGCGACCCGCCCGGACCGAGACGGTGGGCACCTGCCTGGAAGCCGCCGCCCGCGTGCTGGAAGGCGACGTGCAGCTCGCGGCCGTGAGCCACTACTGCGCCGACCACAGCGGCCGGCAACTGGCCGGCCGACCGGACGTCTTCCGGCAGGTGGGCGCCACGGCCGGCGTCCCGTGGATAACGGTGGCCCTCTCGGCCGAGCTGCCCCGGCGCACCCGTGAAGAACTGGCGCGGCGGCTGCGCTCCCTGCAGCAGAACCGGGCCCCCGCGGACCTGGAGACGGCGACGTTCCGCGCGCCCATCCCCTGGAGCCCGGAGGGCTTTGAGACAGCATGAGCCGCGAACAGGACCTGAAACGGCGCGAGTTCCTCAGGCGCTGCGCCCGCTGGGCGACTGGCGGGCTGCTGGGCGGGCTGGTGCTGCATTCCGCCTGGCGCGGGGGCGGCGGCGGGCCGGCCCCCGCCGCCGCAGAAGTCTGCGTGCAGTGCAACGCCCTGAAGGACTGCACCCTGCCGTCCGCCGCCCTGGCCCGCAGGCAGCGGGCGGAAGGACCGGCGTTCGCCGACAGGCGCCCCGTCCGTGGAAGCGACGAATGCCCCTTCCGCGAACGAACCTGAGGGAGGAGAAGAGACCGGATGAGCAAAGGTAAAAAGGACCGCCTGACACGGCGCGATTTCCTCACGGGGCTCGGCCGCGGCGCCTCCCTGCTGGCCGTGGGGGGCGCCCTCGGCGCGCTGAGCATGCGGTGGGGCGCCGACGGGACGGTCTGGCAGATAGACCCCTTCAAGTGCACCCGCTGCGGCCGCTGCACCACTGATTGCGTGCTGGACGACTCGGCCGTCAAATGCGTGCACCAGTACGCCATGTGCGGCTACTGCCGGCTGTGTTTCGGATTCTTCCAGACAGACCCCGTCGGGCTCGACGAGGCGGCGGAGAACCAGATGTGCCCCCTCGGCGCCATCAAACGCACTTTCATCGAAGAGCCCTACTACGAGTACATCATTGACGAAGAGCTGTGCAACGGCTGCGGCAAGTGCGTGGAGGGTTGCGAGCAGTTCGGCAACGGTTCGCTCTACCTGCAGGTGCGCCACGACCGCTGCGTCAACTGCAACGAGTGCCTTATCGCCATGCGCTGCCCCTCCGACGCCTTCATCCGCCTGCCCGTCGCGACCCCCTACATGGACAAGGCCAGCGGCCCCGGGCACCTCATATCCGCCGTGAGGGGGGAATGACTGGGGCGCTGCCGGCCCGGGCCACGGCCCCGGGGACACCACACGGCAGAGGAACGCCGAGCACGAGGATGAGAACCGAACCGAAAACGATCATTCGACGGCCCACTTCTGACGACCACAGGACATGAAGGCACTGAAGGCCATCATCATCGCGCTCTGTCTGCTGGCGGCTGCCGCCGTGCTGGCCCCGGGGCAGGCCGCCGCGCAGCGGCGCTTCCCGGCGCCCCAGTTCGAGGCGCCCTACGAGATGCCCGAGACCGCCTGGCCGGCCGCGCGCGCCATGAGCCGGGAGGTCGTGGACGTAGCCGTGCTGTTCGTGGCGCTCGGGGTTGCCGCCTACATCGCCCTGAAGGCCCGCAGCCGCCGCGCCATGTTCGTCCTCTCGGTGCTGGCGCTGGCTTACTTCGGTTTCTACCGGCGGGGCTGCGTCTGCCCCATCGGCGCCATCCAGAACGTCACCGCCGGGCTGGCGCTCCCCGGCTACGTGGTGCCGGTCACGGTGGCGCTCTTTTTCGCCCTGCCGCTGGTTTTTGCGCTGCTGTTCGGGCGGGTTTTCTGCAGCGGCGTCTGCCCCCTCGGGGCCATCCAGGAGGTGGTTCTGATAAAGCCCGTGCGCGTGCCGCAGTGGCTGGACCGCACGCTGGGGGTCGTCCCGTTCCTCTACCTCGGGGCCGCCGTCATGTTCACCGTCACCGACACGCTGTGGATCATCTGCCGCTACGACCCGTTCGTGGCCTTCTTCCGGCTCGGCGGGGACTTCCCCATGCTGATAGCCGGCGGCGTGGTGCTGATCAGCTCCGCCTTTATCGGCCGGCCCTACTGCCGCTGGCTCTGCCCCTACGGCGTCCCGCTGCTCGGGACGGTCTCGCGCGTCTCCTGGCGGCGCACCAGCATCACGCCGGACGAATGTGTCAACTGCACCCTCTGTCACAAGGCCTGCCCCTACGGCGCGATCGAACCGAAGACCCCGGAAGGAGTGCATGAGGCGTGATGCGCAGACTGCTATGGCTGTCCTTACTGGTGCTGCCGCTTCTGGGGGCCGCCCTCGGGCTCGGGGCCGGTCCGTTCGTGGCGCGCGCGCACCGCGACGTGCGCCTCGCCCGCGAGATCTGGCGGGAGGAGTCCGTGCTCGGGGCCCGCGGCCTCACCCAGGACACCGAAGCCTTCTGGAACGCCGACCGCACCGAGCAGGAGCTTTACCAGGACGCTCGCCGGGCCGAGCGCAACCTCACCCGGGGCTCCGCGGCGTTGGGCGGCTGGCTCGGCCTGGTGCTGGCCGTCGCCCTGCTGGCCCACGCCGGCCCTCGTGAGCACGAAGAGTACGTCATCAACCACCTCTACTGCGTGGCCTGCGCGCGGTGCTATATGTCCTGCCCGGCCGAGCGCGACCGGCGCGCCCAGCGGGAGATTACCGACGAGATACCGGGAGGGAAGCCGTGAGCAAGCAGACTTCCCCCACCGGCGACGGCCCGGCGCGCCGCCACCCGCCCAAAGACCGCACGATGGCCCTGGCCCTGGTGGTTGTGGCGGCCTTGTTCTGCGGCATCCTTATCGGTGCGATGACGGCGGCTCACCTGGCCCGCAGTGGCGAGCCTCCGCCCGAGTCACCCGCCCTGGAAGGCATGAGGGAGGCGCTGGCCCGCGAGCCCGACAACGAAGCGCTCCAGCAGGCCGTGCGTGAACAGGACGCCAGGGTGAGACGGGCCTATCTGGCGCGCCGTCGCCTGATAGCCGCCGGCGCCGTGCTGCTGCTGGCCGGCGCGGTCGGCCTCGCGCTGGCGCTGCACTGGTACGCCTCGACGGACTCCGAAGTGCCGATGCCGCTGAGCCGCGAAGAGCAGAGCGACCGGAAGGCGTGGGAGGGCCGGCGCCGCCTGAGACTGGCCGCCGTGGCGACCCTCGCCGCCGCCGTGCTGGTGGGGCTGGTGAGCCTGGCCGTCGTAGGCGGGCCCGACTTTCCGAGGGAGGATGCCCCGCCGACCCCGCCCTCCGAGGCGCCCGCCGTCATAACCCCTCAGCCGGCGGCAGAGCCGCCCGAGGTAGCGGAGGTGCCCGCCCACCTGACCTGGCCCCACTTCCGCGGTCACGGCGGCCGCGCCACGGTGCAGGACGGGGACTGGCCCGGAAGCTGGGACGCTGAGACGGGCGAGAACATCGCCTGGAAGAGCCCCATTGACCTGCCGGGCCGCAGCTCGCCGGTCGTCTGGGGCGACCGCATCTTCCTGACGGGCGCTGACGAGAACTCGCAGGCCGTCTTCTGCTATGATCGCGCCTCAGGCGAGCTTCTGTGGCGCACATCCGTGCAGACCCCCGACGCGCCGGACGAGGTCGAGGTCTTCATGTACACCGGATACGCCGCACCGACCGCCGCCACCGACGGACAGCGCGTGTATGCCTTCTTCGCCACGGCGGACCTGGCTGCCCTCGACTTCGACGGCAACGTGCTCTGGGAGAAAAACCTTGGCGAGCCGGAGAACGTCTACGGCATCGCCAGCTCGCCCCTTACTTACGAGGGCAACGTCATCGTGCAGTTCGACCGGGGCGTCATGGCCGAGGACGCCCCCTCCGCCCTCATCGCCCTGGACGGCGCCACGGGAGAGGAGGTCTGGAGGACGCAGCGGCCCGTGCCCAACTCCTGGAGCAGCCCCATACTGGCCGAGACCCCGGCGGGCACGGAACTCATCACCAGCGCCGCCCCCTGGGTGATAGCCTACGACCCGGCCGACGGCGAGGAACTCTGGCGCGCCGACGTGCTGGGCGGCGATGTCGGGCCGAGCCCGTTTGCGCGCGGCGACAGGGTCTTCGTCACCACCGATCACGCCCGCATCGCGGCCATCCGCACCGGCGGGTTCGGCGACGTCACCGACTCCAACGTCCTGTGGAGCGCGCGCGACGGCCTCTCGGACGCCCCCAGCCCCGTCGCCGACGACCGGCTCTGCCTGCAGGTGGCCAGCAGCGCGTGGCTGACCTGCTTCGACGCCGAGACCGGCGAACTGCTCTGGGAGGATTACCTGGACGAGGAGATATGGTCCTCACCCGTGCTGGTGGGCGACCTGGTCTATTTGACCGACGCGGCCGGGGTGACGCACATCTTCCCGCTGGCCGACAGCTTCGAGGTGACCTCGACGGGCCGGCTGGGGGAGGCCGTTTACGCGACGCCCGCTTTCGTGGACTCGCGCATCTACATTCGCGGTGAGGACCACCTCTGGTGCATCGGCAAGTGACGACATGCTATAACGGACAAAGACGGAAGGCAATATGACAGAGGTGACCGAACAGAGCGCCCGGCAGACCGGCGGCGCCGAGCAGGCCGTGGACCTGGACGCGGTTGATCAGATCATCGAGCGCCACGGCCGCCACCGGGGGGCCGCCATCCCCATCCTGCAGGCCATCCAGGAGCGTTTTCGCTACCTGCCGCAGGCCGCCCTGGAGCGCGTCTGCGAGCGCACCGAGCTGCAGCCGGCGCAGGTCGAGGGCATCGCCACCTTCTACTCCCAGTTCCGCCGCCGGCCCGTCGGGGATCACATCGTCAGCGTCTGCGTGGGCACCCCCTGCCACGTGGCGGGGGCGGACGCCATCACCGAGTCCCTGATGCGCCACCTGGACATCCCCGACAACAGGGACACCGACGAGGAGGGACGCTGGACCATCGAAGAAGTTCCGTGCCTGGGCTGCTGCTCCCTGGCGCCGGTGGCGAAGATCGGGGAACGCTTCTACGGCTACCTGACCCGGGACACCGCCCCGCGGATGCTTGAGCACTTCCTGCAGACGTACGGCGGCCGGGACGCCGACGAGGAGCCGCCCGGCCGGCCGGGCGGCCGGCAGGAGGACGGCGAGTTGACCGAGATACGGCTCGGCCTGGACTCGGCGTGTATCGCCAGCGGCAGCGACCGGGTGCGTGCCGTCCTGCTGGAGGAGGCGCAGCGGCTGGGTGCGGCGGCGCACGTGCGGGGCGCGGCCTGCGCCGGCATGTACTTCCAGGAGCCGGTGGTGGAGGTCCTTGTTGACGGCCACAGCTTCCGCTATGCCGGCGTCACCCCCGGCGTGGCGCGTCACCTCGCCCGGCGCCACCTGCGCGGCCGCGGCCTGCTGGCCAGGGGCAAGGCCGCCCTGCTGCGGGCAAAAGACCTGCTGACCAGCGATTCGGCCTGGACCGAGCCCGACGACCACACCCTCGACAGCCGGGACCCCGCCACGAACGCCTTCCTGGCCGGGCAAAAGCACCTCGTCATGGAGGGCGCCGGACGGCTGGACCCCGACAGCCTGGACGACTACGAAGCCTGGGACGGCTACCGCGCCCTGCGCGAGGTCCTGGTCGAACGCACCCCCGAAGAGGTGATCGAGGCGGTGAAGAAATCCGGCCTGCGCGGCCGCGGCGGGGCCGGCTTCCCCACCGGGCAGAAGTGGGAACATGTGCGCGCCCGGCACGAGGATACCAAGTACGTGGTGATGAACGGCGACGAGGGCGACCCCGGCGCGTTCATGGACCGCATGTTGATGGAGTCCTACCCCCACCGCATCCTGGAGGGGTTGGCCATCGCGGCCTACGCCATCGGCGCGCAGGAGGCCCACCTCTACATCCGGGCCGAGTACCCGCTGGCCGTGCGCCGCATCCGCCGCGCCATCCGCCAGGCCGAAGAGCGCGGCTACCTGGGCAAGAACATACTGGGCAGCGACTTCAGCCTCCGGGTCAACATCATGCAGGGCGCCGGTGCGTTCGTCTGCGGGGAGGAGACCGCCCTGCTGGCCAGCCTGGAGGGCCGGCGCGGCATGCCGCACTACCGCCCACCCTACCCGGCCGAGAGGGGACTGTGGGGCAAGCCGACCCTCGTCAACAACGTCGAGACCTTCGCCAACATCCCATGGATCCTCCGTAACGGGCCGGAGGCCTTCGCCGCTATCGGCACCGAGCGGAGCAAAGGCACGAAGGTCTTCGCCCTGGTGGGGCGCATCAAGCGCGGCGGCCTCATCGAGGTGCCCATGGGCATCCGCATCGGCGAGATAGTGGACGAGATCGCCGGCGGCATGCAGGAAGGCCGCATCTTCAAAGCGGTGCAGATAGGCGGCCCCAGCGGCGGATGCCTGCCGGCCAGCCTGCGCGACGTCAAGATTGATTACGAGGAATTGACCCAACACGGCGCCATGATGGGCTCCGGCGGTCTCGTCGTCATGGACAAAGACACCTGCATGGTGGACATCGCCCGCTACTTCCTGGAGTTCACCCAGAACGAGTCCTGCGGCAAGTGCACCTTCTGCCGCGTCGGCACCCGGCGGATGCGGGAGATACTGGAGCGCCTCTGCGAGGGCGACGGCAAGCCGGAGGACATAGAGTTGCTGGAGCAGTTGGCCAACCGCATCAAGGGCACCACGCTGTGCGCCCTCGGCCAGAGCGCCCCGAACCCCGTGCTGACCACGCTGCGCTACTTCCGCGAGGAGTTCGAGGCCCATGTCGAGGGCCGCTGCCCCGCCGGGCTCTGCCTGGCGCTGATACGCTACGAGGTGACCGATGAGTGCAACGGCTGCACGGTCTGCGCCCAGGCCTGCCCGGCGGACGTCATCGAGGCCCGCCCCTACGAGAAACACGAGATAGACCAGGACACCTGCGTCCACTGCGGCAGTTGCAGGGACGCATGCCCACGGGACGCCATCATCCTGCGCAAGGACTGAGCCGATGGAGCAAGCGAAAAGGACCGCCGCCGCAGCGAGGCGCAGCCCCGCAGCAGACACCGATTCGCAGGGAAAAAGCGTCCCGCGAGAACGCAACACAAGAGTTCGGTGAGACACCACATATGCCGTTTACGATAACCATAGACGGTGAGCGCCTCAGCGTGCCGGCAGGGACCACCATCCTGGAGGCCGCTCGCCGGCTGGGCCGCGACATCCCCACCCTCTGTCACAGGGACGAGGTCGAACCGGTCGGCTCATGCTTTCTCTGCGTGGTGGCCGTCCGGGACCGCCCCGGACTGGTGCCCTCCTGCGTTGCTCGGGTCGAGGACGGCATGGAGGTCACCACGGACAGCCCGGAAATCCGCGCCGCCCGCAGGATGGCGCTCGAGTTGCTGTTCTCCGACCACCCGGGCGACTGCGAGGCTTCCTGCACGCTGGCCTGCCCCGCCCGCCTGGACATCCCGGGCTTCCTGCGCCACGTGGCGGCCGGACGGCCCGAGGCCGCCGCGCGGCTCATCCGCCGCCGCATCCCCCTGCCGGGCGCCCTCGGGCGAATCTGCCCCGCCTACTGCGAACGCGCGTGCCGCCGCGGGCAGCGTGACGAACCCGTCGCCATCTGCGCCATGAAGCGCCACGTGCCGGACCGCGAGCAACAGGAGGGAGCCGCGTGGCTGCCCGAGCGCCCCGAGCCCACGGGCCGCCGGGTCGCCATAGTCGGGGCCGGCCCGGCGGGGCTCTCCGCCGCCTATACCCTGCTCAGCATGGGCCACGCATGCGCCCTCTACGAAGCCAGGCCGCAGCCGGGCGGCATGTTCAGGTACGCCGTGCCGGCCTACGCGTTGCCCCGCGACGCGCTGGAGCACGAGGTGGAGGTCATCCGCCGCATGGGAGCCGAGTTCCACCTCAACACCGCCCTGGGCCGGGAGGTAACGCTGGAAGAGCTGCGCGCCCGTCACGACGCCGTGCTGCTGGCAACAGGCGCGCAGGCCGACGTCCCCCCCGGATGCCCGGGCGCGCAGGCGGCCATCCCGGCGTTGCGATTCCTGGAGGAGGTGGCCACCGGCCGACGCACCGACATGGCCGGGGGCGCCGTCGTGGTGGGGGACGGCCAGGAGGCGCTGGCCGCCGCGCGGTCCGCCGTTCGTCTCGGCGCGCAGCCGGTGACGCTGCTGAGTGGCCTCTCCCGGGCCCGCCTCACGCGACAGCCCGGCGCACAGGACGCCGCCGAAGAGGGGGTGACCTTTGAGACAGACGCCGAACTGGTAAGTCTTCGGCAGCGGGACGATGGCGCCGTGGAGTGCGCCGTGCGCCGCCCCGGAGGGGAGATGACCCTGGTGGGGGAGTGCGTGATAGCCGCCGGGTCCCGCCGGGTGGACGTGCGAGGGCCGGCCCGCTGGGGGCTCGAGGTCGAGGAAGGTGCGCTGAGCGTGGACGATGCTGGGCGCTGCCGGGGCGCCCCGGACGTCTTCGCGGCCGGTGAGGTCACCCTCGGGGCCACGTGGTCGGTTCGGGCCGTCGCCGGCGCCGTGGGGGTCGCCGCGTCCGTGGACCAGTACCTGCGGGGCGAGCCCGTGGTCGGCGAGCGACACCTGCTCTGCGTGCGCATGGGGCGGGTGGAGCCGGCGGTGCTCGAGCAGCTCTGCCGCGGCTACCCGGAAACCCCCCGGGCGGAACCACAGAAACTGCCCGCCGAGAGCCGCCGCGGGGACTTCCGCGAAGTGCGGCCGGGGCTGTGCGCCGAAGCGGCGCGCCAAGAGGCCCGGCGCTGCCTGAACTGCGATTGCCGCGCCCGCGACAACTGCAAACTGCGCATCTACGGCACCGAGTACGGCGCCGACCTGCACCGCCTGGACGGCGAGTCGAGGGGGTTCGAACGCGACGACCGGCACCCGGAACTGGTTTACGAATCGGGCAAGTGCATCTCGTGCGGGCTGTGCGTCCGCATCTCGGCCGCCGAGGACGAGGAGCTGGGCATGGCGTTCCGCAACCGGGGCTTCGGCACGCGCGTAGGGGTGCCCTTTGACCGCCCGCTTTCAGAGGGGCTCACCCGTGCAACGGCCCGTTGCACCGAGGCGTGCCCCACCGGCGCTCTCGCCTTCAAGCCGGAGGAGGTAACCGGATGAGGATAGCCTACATTGCCGCCGGGGCGGCCGGCAGCTATTGCGGTGCCTGCGCCCGTGACGTGCGCATCTGCGCGGCCCTGCGCGAGGCCGGCTGCGACGCCGTCGTCTTCCCCCTCTACACCCCGCTCCGTGCCGACGGGCACGTCGCCGGCCCCCACCGCGTCTTCTACGGCGCTATCAACGTTTATCTGCAGCACCGCCTGAGCCTGTTCCGGCGCACTCCGCGCTCCCTGGATGCCTTGCTCGACGCGCCCCTGCTGCTGCGGGCCGTGTCGCGTCTCGGTGTCGAGACCCGGCCGGAAGAACTGGGCGAGATGACCGTCTCAGTGCTGCGCGGCCCGGACGGCCGCCAGCGCAAGGAGCTGGAGAAGCTGACGGACTACCTGGCCGGCAACGGCCCCTGGGACGTGGTGAACCTCTCCAACTCCCTGCTGAGCGGTATCCTGCCCGGGCTGCGCAGCCGCCTCGACGTGCCGGTTGTCTGCAACCTGCAGGGGGAGGACGATTTCGTCCGACGCCTGCCCGAACCTCACCGGGGCCGGGCACAGGCGCTCATGCGAGAGCACGCCCGGAGCGTGGATACTTTCGTCGCTTCCTTCCCCGGCTATGCCGACACGATGGCGACGTTCCTGGACGTGCCGCGCGAGCGGATTCACATCGTCCCCCCCGGCCTGCCGCTGGACGGACGCGCCGAGGGCACAGCATCCCGGCCCGACGGGAGTTTCCGCATCGCCTTCTTCTCCCGCATTATCCCGCGAAAGGGACTTGACCTGCTCTGTGAGGCCTTCTGCCGGCTGGCCTCGGAGGAACCCCCCGGAGCCCTCCGCGCGGTGCTGGCGGTTGGCGGGCAGTTGACGCACCACTACAGCGGCTACTGGAAAAGCTGCCGCCGCCTGCTCACCGACCGGGGGCTCGGCGACAGACTCGAGCTGCTGGACAATCCGGACGCCGCGGCGCGCTCCGCCTTCCTGAGGGGTTGCGATGTTTTCTGCGTCCCCTCCCGCCAGCACGAGCCCACGGCCATGGCGTGGCTGGAGGCGCTGGAGGCCGGCCTGCCCCTGGTGGCGCCGCGCAGACCCTGCCTCGACGAACTGGTGCGCACCAGCGGCGCCGGCGTCCTCGTGCCGCCCGACGATCCGCAAGCCCTGGCCCGGACGCTGGCCCGCCTGCGCGACAACCGGCAGGAGACCGAGCGCCTGAGCCGCGCGGCCCGCCGGACCGCCCGGGTCCGCTTTGCCGCCGGCAAGGCCGCCCGGGCCACCGCTGCCCTCTACCGCGAGGCGGCGGCCACAGACCCCGGGCCGGAACGGGCGAGCCTGGAAGGCGCTGAGAAGGCAGAGAACCGTTGAATAGGGGAGCCCGGGGCGGCGGCGTGTTTCTTGCCCCCGCCTTGGCCGGCCGTTACCATGCCCCCCGGAGGAGCGCCACGCGCGGACGAGTATCCTGTTGTGCGGAGGTAGAGGTATGCGGTTTCACAAGAGATGCCTGGCGGTCGTTGGCATCCTGTTCTGTTTTTTGCTGACGGCGGCGCCCTCGGCAGTTCGCGCCACATCCGATGCGCCGGAGGCGCACACCGAGATCGTCATACTGCACACCAACGACCTGCACTTCGACTTCAATCACCGTGAGGACTTCGAGGAAGTCGTCGCGCATTTCCGGGAGAACTACCCCAACGTGCTGCTGCTCGATGCGGGGGACATCTTCGTGCGGCATCGGCACCGCTGGCCGACGGATGACCTGGAGTTCTACCGTGAACGCTCCCGGTTCATGATCGAGACGATGAACCAGGTCGGATACGACGCCGCCACGCTCGGCAACCACGAAATCGCCTACCACGGCACCATCACGCGCGACAGTCTGCGCCTGGCCGAGTTCCCCCTGCTCGGGGCCAACGTGGAGGTGAGCACCGACAAACTGGACCCGCCGGAGCCCTACACTATCATGGAGACCGCCGAAGGCTGGACGGTCGCCGTGCTGGGCCTGACGGGAGGGGGCTACGGCCAGCGGGAGGGCATTGGACTGACGAGCCCCGCGCAGGCCGTCGAAGACCACCTGCACCTCGCCGAGGAACACAACCTCTTTGTGCTGCTGACGCACGTGGGCCTGGGGGCCGACCTCCTGCTGGCCGCCCGGTTCGGCGAAGTGGACGTGATTGTGGGCGGCCACTCTCACAGCCACATAGACCCCGCCAGAAACGTCAACGGCGTGCTTATCGCCCAGACCGGCGGGAATCCCCACGCCATTGACCCCGACAGGCGGCAGCTTCTCGGCGTCGTCCGGGTGGTCCTTGACGAAGAGGGCGGCGTGGTCGCGAAATCCGGTAAGTTGCTGGCTATCGACGGAAGCAGCGAGGTCATCGAGGCCCTCACCGGGGCCGAGCCTCAGGCCGAACGCAGGCAGGACGCCGGACAGCCTGCCGAAGCGGTCGGCGCGGGCGCGGATTGAACGCGCTCTCCCGGCGTTGCGGGGTGGTCCCGGGTGCGGGGCGCCTCCCCAATGCTGCTCGCTATAGAAAGCGCCGCCCCTACAACACCACCATGGCGTTGTAGAGGGCGTGCGTCCAGACGGTCACGCCGAAACCACGCAGCAGGTAGATGAGCCCGAGCAGGACCCCGGCGACGGCGCGAAAAAGGAAGTTGTAGGTGGTGAACGCCTCACCGGCCGGCCCGACGTGATGGGCGGCGGCAAAGAGCACCGCCGAGACGAGCAGGGCCAGCACGGCGCTCAGCTCGCGGTTCCAGCAGAAGACCCGGTGCAGCAGCAGCGTGCCGCCGCCCAGCAGCACCAGCCGGAACAGCAACTCCTCGTAAACCCCCGCCCCCAGAGCAAGCAAAAGCGGGGCCGCCGACTCCAGGTTGAAGTTCACGGCGAAGATGACTTCGGCGGCCTGCTCGTGCAGCAGTGAGGTGATGACGGCCCCGCCTTTGAACAGCGCCAGCGCATAGAAGGCGCTCTCGGCCACCATCACGACCACGGTCATGAGCCCGACCGAACCCTTCAGGTCGCTGCGCAGCAGCACGGCCACCAGGGCGATGATGAGAGCTATGTTCAGCACGTGCGCGGCGCGCAGCCCCACCAGGTGCAGCGGCCCCTCCATCCAGACCTGCGCCAGGTTGCGCACCGGGTAGCCGCTCTGCACAATGCCGACGTGGTAGAGCACGACGATGGGCAGGATACTGACGATGCTCAGCGCGAAAGAGCGGGACTCGGCGTAGTAGCCGCGTTCGTGCAGTAGCTGCCCGCCGTCGCGGCCGGCCTCTTTCTCAGCCACCGCCCATGCCCCCCACCGCTATCATGAAAAGCCCGACGGGCAGGCAGTAGAGGGCAATCCAGTGGAGCCGACCCCGGCGCACGATACGCAGCAGCGCGCGCAGGCTCGCATACCCCACCACGGCCGCGACCACGGTGGCCAGCACAAGAGGAAAGGTGGCGAGTTCGGGGTCGCCGATGCTGCCGGCAGAGCCGGCCCGATTCATCGCCTGCATCAGTTCCCATACCGAAGCGCCCAGCAGGGCCGGGGCGGCCAGCACGAAAGAGAAGCGCGCCGCGCGGTCCCCGTCCAGACCCGTGAATCGGGCGGCGACGATGGTGATGCCGGAACGGCTGATGCCCGGCAGGAGAGCGAACGCCTGCGCCACCCCGATGAGCGCCCCGCGGGCAACGCCGACCTCCGTGTTCTCCCCCGGCGCGGCCAGGCGGGATGCGGCCAGCACAAGACCCGTCACGCACAGGAAGGCGCCGGCGCCGACCATGCTGGCGAAGAGGCGCTCGACCTGGTGGCCCAGCAGCACGCCCGCGAACGCGACCGGCAGGGTGCCGACCACGACGGCCACGGCCGTGGGGAAAAGGGGCGTTTGCTCCGCTATCAGGTCCCGTTCTCCCCGCAGCACGAGGCGCGCGCCGAGGACCCCGTCGCGCGCCGTCTCCCACAGGGGGCGGGCAAAGACCACCAGGATGGCCAGCAGTGTGCCGAAGTGAACGCAGATCTCCAGCGTGATGCCCGGCTGGTCCACTCCGAGCAGGTGCTGGGCGAAAACCAGGTGGCCCGAACTGCTGACGGGCACAAACTCGGTGACTCCTTGCAGGGCTCCCAGCAGGATCGCTTCCATCGGACCCATGGGCATTCTCGCGAGGTTTGAGTCGTCGAAGGGTCGTTATGCGGATTGCTCTTGGGGCGCTTGCTGTGGCTCGGCGGCCGGCCCTAACGCCTCGCGCAGGGTCTGCGCAGCGGCGCGGGCGCCCTCCTTGCGGGCGCGCAGTTCCACCAGCGGGGGCAACTGCTCGAAGACGGCCTCCTCGCGGGTGAACTCCCGGCCGATCGCCTCACCGATGCTGCGCAGGCCGTCCTGCACCTCCTCGATCCGTTCCTGTATCCGGGGGTCTTCGGTCAGGTCGTCGAGGCGGCCCTCCAGCTCGGCGGTCCTGCGGCGGACCTGCTCCAGCGAGGGCATCCCCTCCAGGCCGGGTTCGACGGCCCTGAGCTCCTCTTTCACCTCCTGCAGGCGGCTCTTGCGCCGGACAGCCTCCAGCACGGATTCGGCCTCCTGGTCGAGTTCGGCCAGGAAGCGGCGGGCCTCCTCGGTGCCCGTCCGCAGCAGCCCCTCGCCGTGCTGCTCGAAACGCCGGGTCAGCGCCACGACCTGTTCCTGCAGTTCGCGGATGTCCTCGCCCAGTCGCTCCTCGACCTGCTGGACGCCCTCCAGCGTCTCGGCCAGCAGGTCGTCATAGCGCTGGACCGCTCGGTCGGCTTCCTCCGGGCTGAGATCATCAACCACGGGCGGCAGTTGCGCGACCATCTCGCGCTTGGCCCTGAAAAGGCTCTCGACGACCTCCAGGCTGTCCAGGCGGCGTTCCTGCCGGGCCGAGTGGCGGGCCAGTTCGCGCTGCCGGTCAATCATCGCAAAGAAAGCCGGCCTGAGTTCCTCCCACAGGCGGGCGGTCTGCGCTTCGTGCTCCTCGACGAGTTGCTCCAGGGCGGCGCGCGACTCGTCCAGCTCCTCCTGGTGGTGCGCCAGCAGCAGGTCGGGCAGTGCGGCCGCTCGCCGGTGGGCCTCCTCCTCCGCTTCGGTTCCGGGCACCCAGTCCTGGGCCAGGAAGAGTTCGGCGTCCGGCGCGGCGGGCTCACCGTCGTCCCACGGATACGGGCGCGCGCCGACAACGGCGCCGGCGACCCGCCACTCGGTGGCCGTGGGCAAGCGCTGGCGGCGGTAGAGGGCGTAGAACTCGGCCTCCTGCCGGCTCAGCCCGGTCACGGGGGCGCGGGCTCCCGGGGTGCCCGGTTCGACCCCGCGCCACCGGCTCGGCACGCCCTGGTCGGTGGCCCGCAGGTACTCGACGTACTCGCCGACGGTGACGGGGCTTTCGGAGATGAAAACGGAGGCCCCCTCGCGGATGGGCGTCATCCCCGGCGGGACCTGGGGGCGCTCCTGCGGCACCCGGACCACCTGGCGGGGTTCGGGCTCTTCGGGCTCGCGTCTCTCGCACCCGGGCAGCAGGGCGCATGCACATATGGATAGAAAAACCACTTTACGGAACATCTTGCCGCCTCCCTGGTTCCTACAGATACCGGCCGGCCTCTCCAGCGCCTCTATCATAAGCAATCCCGCCGGCCTAAGTCCAGCGTGTCCCGGCCGCTTTGCACGGACACGGCACCCATCCGCCGGAAGGCGCTCTTCCCGGGGGCTCAACGGGGCCGCGGGCGGCCCGGAGCGCCGCAAGAGCACCGGCGGGAGGCGCGCGTTAGTAAAGCGCACTTGATTAACCGGGCGCGTTATGTAAGATTGCTTTGATAGCAGCCTTGATTGGTAAGGAGAACTTTACGAACGATGGCACGCATTACGGGCGCTCACAGGGATATCGAGGTCGGCGGAGAGCGGGTGCGGGCGTTCATCCCGAGGCCACTGCCGCCGGCGGACCCGCCTCTTGCGATGGAGGGGCGGCTGGCCGAACTGCACGATGAGGCGAGCGCCGCGCTGGGCCGCCTGGACGTGGCCGCCGGCATGGTGCCCAGCGCGGGCTGGTTCCTCTACGGCTTCGTGCGCAAGGAGGCCGTGGTCTCCTCGCAGATCGAGGGCACCCAGGCCACCCTGGTGGACGTGCTCACCTACGAGGCGACACACGAGGCCGACAGGCCGGCCGAGGTCGAGGAGGTCTGCAACTACGTGGACGCCCTCGAGGCCGCCCGCAGCGCGCTGGCCGCGTCCGGGGGGGCGGCGCCCGGCACCGATCTTCTGTGCGAGGCGCACGGGCGGCTGATGCGCGGCGCCCGGGGAGGGGACAAGGAACCCGGCCGCGTGCGCACGGCGCAGAACTGGCTGGGCGGGGCCACCCCGGGGCTGGCCGTCTACGTGCCGCCCCCGCCCGAAGAGGTACCCGGGGCGCTGGCCGAGCTGGAGGGCTGGCTCAGGGCGGAGGACCCGCTGCCGCCGCTGGTGCGCGCCGGGCTGGCGCACGCGCAGTTCGAGACAATCCATCCCTTCCTGGACGGCAACGGCCGCATCGGGCGGCTGCTGATCACCCTGCTGGTCGAACACTGGCGCCTGCTGGCCTCGCCGCTGCTCTACCTGAGCCTGGCGTTCCGGCGCCACCAGCAGGAATACTACAACCGCCTCATGCGCGTGCGGACGCACGGCGACTGGGAGGGGTGGACGGCCTTCTTCCTGGCCTGCGTGCGGGAGGCGGCCGAGGACGGCGTCCAGGCGGCCGAGCAACTTTTCGGACTGCTGGAGCGGCACCGCCGCGCTGTCGTGGGCGATCCGTCGGCCACGGTCAGCGCCATCCGCCTGTTCGACATCCTGCCCGAGCATCCCGTGGTCACGCTCGCCACGGCGTGCGAGCTGATCGGCGTTACGCGGCCGACCGCCTCAAAGGCCATCGAGATGCTGCGCCAGGCCGGCGTGCTGGTGGAGACAACCGGCCGGCAGCGCGACCGCATCTACGCCTATCGGGACTACCTGGACGTGTTGGCCGAGGATACCGAGCCAGCCCCCCGGCCCGCCCGGGGACGAGTGACCGCCCCGGGCCTGCGCCGCGCAACCGAGCGCTTCGGCCGGGCCCTGCGCGACCGGGGGCCCCGGCACGACGACGGATAGCGACCGACGGTCTGTCAGTCGTCCTTTTTCTTCGCGGGCGCGGGCAGGACGAACTCGCACTCCGGGTAGCGGGTGCAGCCGTAGTAGGGCTGCCCGCCCTCCGCGACTTTCTTGATGAGCTTGCCGGTGCAGTCGTCCTGGGGGCAGTCCTTCGGCTTACCGGGCAGTTGCCAGGTGTTGCGGCAGCGGGGGAAGCCGCTGCAGGAGAGGAACCGCCCGTAGCGCCCCCACCTCAGCATCATGGGCCGCTCGCACTCCTCGCAGCGTTCCTGCGTGGGCTGGGCATCGGGCAGTTCGCCCCTGGGCATGGCGGCGGTGCCGTCGCAATCGGGATACTTCGTGCACCCCAGAAACAGGCCGCCGCGGCTCTGCTTGAGGGCCATCGCCGCCCCGCACTGCTCGCACGCGGGCAGGGCATCATCCGCAATCTCGGTCTTCTCCAGGGCTTCCTGCACCGTCAGCAGCGGCAGGCGGTTGCGGCAGCGGGAGCAGGTCAGGCGCTCGTTCTCCTCGTCGAGCTGCATGCTGCGCCCGCAGCGGGGGCATTGGAACCGTGTCGGCGTGCGCGGCGCCAGGTCAACCGGCTGGCCGTCCTTGTCTATACCCTTGATGTTGCGGCAGTCGGGGTAGGCGGAGCAGGCCAGGTACTCGCGCCCGCGCCGGCCCTTGCGCTTGACCAGGGGTGCGCCGCACTTGTCGCAGTTGAACTCGGTCTCCTCGGGCTCTTCCTGGTCGACGCTCTCGGTGTAGTCGCACTCGGGGAACTCCGGGCAGCCCAGGAATTTGCCGCCGTTCCGCTTGCTGTAGCGGACGAGCAGTTTCTCCCCGTGCTCGGGGCAGGTCCTGTCACTGACGCGCTCGGACTCGGGCAGTTCCATCTCCTGCTCGGCGCGCTCCAGGTCCTCGCTGAACTGCTCGTAGAACTCCTCCAGCACGCTGCGCCAGGCCCGCTTGCCCTCCTCGACCTCGTCCAGCTCCTCCTCCATGTGGCTGGTGAACTCGGGGTCCATCTCGCGGGGGAAGTATTCGACCAGCAGGTCGGTGACGACTTTGCCGAGGTCTGTGGGCGCCAGGGCGCGCCTGTCGCGGTCGACGTAGTGGCGCCTCAGCAGCGTGGCGATGGTGGGGGCGTAGGTGCTGGGCCGGCCGATGCCGCGCCGCTCCAGCTCCCGCACCAGGGAGGCCTCGGTGAACCGCGGCGGCGGCTGGGTGAAGTGCTGGGAGGGGGTCAGCCCCTTCAGCCCGAGCGCCTCGCCGGTCTGCAGCTCGGGCAGCAGCTGGTCCTCGGTGTCCTTGCCCGGCCGCAATACGCGCAGGTTGCCATCGAATATCCGTTCACGGCCTTTCGCCTCGAACAGCCCCGGCCCCGCCGTCACCTGCCCCGTGCGGACCTTGTAGCGGGCGGGCGTCATCTGGCTGGCCACGAAGCGGCGCCATATCAGATCGTAGAGCCGGTGCTGGTCGCGGCTCAGGTAGGTCTTCACGTCCTCCGGCCGGCGGGACACGTCGGTGGGGCGGATGGCCTCGTGGGCAGCCTGGGCGCCCTTGGGGCTCTTGAAGCGGTTCGCCTTCTCCGGAAGGTAAGGCTCGCCGTAGGCGGTCTGGATGTGCTCACGGCAGGCGGCCAGGGCCTGCTTGGCGACGCGGGTCGAGTCGGTGCGCATATAGGTTATCAGGCCGGTGGCCTCCTCGCCTATCTCGATGCCCTCGTAGAGCTGCTGGGCGACGCGCATCGTGCGGTCCGCGCTGAAGCCGAGCCGCGAGTTGGCCGACCGCTGCATGGTGCTGGTGATGAACGGCGGATAGACGCGCGAGCTGGTTATGGTCTCGCTGACGTCGCTGACCACGTAGTCCTGCTTTTCGAGGGTGGCGACCATCTGCTCGGCGACTTCCCCGGAGGGGATGCTCAGCTCTTCTCCGTCGAACTTGACCAGTTGCGCCTCGAAGGCCGTCTTCCCGTCGGGGCAGGCCAGCAGGGCGGCGATCTCCCAGTATTCCTCGGGCTCGAACGCCTCGCGCTCCCGCTCCCTGTCCACTATCAGGCGCAGGGCCACGCTCTGGACACGGCCGGCGCTCAGACCCCGCACGACCACCTTGCCGATCAGGGGGCTGAGCCTGTAGCCGACGATGCGGTCCAG